>NZ_QTPV01000002.1:0-366831 GCF_003857985.1 Burkholderia sp. Bp9090 | reverse complement strand
GGCGCAGCGCCGGCGGCGGCAGGTGTCGATCCGGCGCGCCACGCGACGCCCGATGCCGCCGGCTGGCCAGCCGGCGCCGCGTCGGGCGTAAATGACGCCCCGGCCGCCGCGGCCGGCGCATCGACCGGCGGCTTGCCGCCCGCTGCGCCTGTCTCGCCCGCTCCGCCGACACCACCCGCTACGCCGACGCCGCCTACGCCACCCGCGCCGCCCACGCCGCCGCCCGGCGCCCCGCCCGACGACGAACGCCCGCCGCCGCGCGGCATCGCGCTCGACGAGATCGCACGCGGGATGCAGCACGCGGCCGCCGCCGCGAACCAGTTGCTCGCGCACCAGTACACCGCCGTGCTCGACCAGTTCTTCGATCTGCGCGACGACGGCCTGCTCGCGCCGCGCGAGGTCACCGTCGCACTCGACGCGGAGCACACGATGCCGGTTCCGCTCGTCGCGCTCGCCACGCCGCGCGGGCTCGCGCTCGACCGGATGGTCGTGCACCTGACCGTGCGCGGCGACTTCACCGAGGCGCTGCCGGCCGGCGGCATCTCGGGCAACGACGACCAGCGCGGCCGCTTCTACGTGACGTTCGCGCCGCGCTCGGAGAAGAAGGACGCCGCGCCGGGCAGTGCGCGGCAGCGCGACACCGAGCACATCGACATCGAAATGCAGTTCGCGGCGCTGCCGCCGCCCGAAGCGATCATGCGCGTGATCGACGAATACACGCATCGCCTGGTGCCGCGCGCACGGCCGGGCAGCAAGGAGAACGACGATGGCGAACCAGCCTGAACGCACCGGCGAGCAAGGCATCGCGCTGATCAAGCAGTTCGAGGGGCTGCGGCTCGCACGCTATCTCGACGCGGTCGGCAAGCCGACGATCGGCTACGGGCACCTGATCCTGCCGAACGAGCGCTTCACGCGCCCGCTGACGCCGGCCGAAGCGGAGGCGCTGCTGCGGCATGACCTGCGCGGCGCCGAGCTGAACCTGCGCAAGCTGTTGCGCGTGCCGGTCACGCAGCAGCAGTTCGATGCGCTGATGTCGTTCGTCTTCAACCTCGGCGCCGGACGGCTGCGCTCGTCGACCTTGCTGCGCTACCTGAACGCCGGCGCGAGCGCGCGGGCGGCCGACCAGTTCCTCGTCTGGAACAAGGCCGGTGGCAAGCCGCTCGCGGGCCTCACGAAGCGCCGCCGGGCCGAGCGCGCGCTGTTTCTGTCGTGAGCGCCGTGACGCCGCACCGGCCGAACGTCACGGGTCGTCGTGCGTGTCGTTCGCGCCATTTCGCAGCGCGTCGGCTGCCCGTAAGCTGAAACCGTCGCTGAAGTCTTGCTGCATCCGTACCGTTACAACCCTTGTCATTCACACTCGTCACGACAGGAGCCCCGCATGAACGTCACCCGCTCGCCCGGCCGCACGACGCTGCCCCGCACCACCGCCTCGCACGTAGTGCGCCGCGCGATGCGCGCCGCGTGCGCCGCCGTCACCGCCACCGTTACCGTTGTCGTCGCCGCCCTGGCTGCGCTCGCGCCGCACGCCGCGCTCGCCGCCCCCGCCGATCCGTTGCCCGCATACGGCGCCGACCTGCAGCGCACGTCGGTGTCGGGGCTGTCGTCCGGCGGCTTCATGGCCGCGCAGTTCGACGTCGCGTTCTCGAGCCGGCTGATCGGCGCGGGCATCGTCGCGGGCGGGCCGTTCTATTGCGCGGGCGCGAACGCGCTGATCCCGCCGGCGGTGGCCGCGACCACGCTGTGCATGCAGCCGATCGGCCCCGCGCCCTCCGCGGCCGACGCATGGCGCGCCGCGCGCACGTTCGCGCAGCGCGACGAGATCGACGATCCGGCCAACCTGCGCGGCCAACGCATCTACGTGTTCAGTGGGGCGAAGGATACGGTGGTGTTCACGCGCGTCGTCGACCAGACCGCGCGCTTCTACACACTCGCGCAGGTTCCGGCCGCGAACCTTCAGTATCGCCAATCGCCGGACGCCGGGCATGCGTTCATCACGAACCGCCCCGAGGACAACAAATGCAGTGCGAACGCGAGCCCGTATATCGACAACTGCGGCTTTCAACAGGCGCACGACATCGTGCGCTGGATCTACGGCACGCCCGACAAGCCGCTCAACGCGCCCGCCGCGCAGGCTGGCGGCAAGCTGCTGGCGTTCGACCAGCGCGCGTTCGATCCGCAGCGCCGCGCGTCGCTCGGCGATACGGGCTACGCGTACGTGCCGGCCGATTGCGAACGCGCGACCTGCGCGGTGCACGTGGTGTTCCACGGCTGCGTGCAGAACGTCGCGACCGTCGGCGAGCGGATGATTCGCGGCGTCGGCTACAACGAGATCGCCGACACGAACCGGCTGATCGTGCTGTATCCGCAGGTCGAGAAATCGGCCGTCAATCCGCTCGGCTGCTGGGATTTCTGGGGCTATACGAGCACCGATCCGCTCCAACCCGGCTTCTACCGCCGCGACGCGCCGCAGATGGCCGCCGTGATGCAGATGGTGCAGCGCCTCGGCGCCGCGCGTCGGTAATCCGCGTAGCGGCTGCCGTCGCGCCGTCATCGCCCCTTCTTCACGAGGAATCGCCATGTTCTCCACGTTCATCGCCCAATGGGAACGCGCGCACGCCGACGCGCTCCAGCTGTTCGGCAAGCTCGCCGCGCAGACGACCGGCACCGGCGGCACGTCCGCCAGCCCCGCGTGGCGCGCGTTCGCGCACACCGCGCTGCTCGCCGGCCATCGCTACACGGATGCATGCCAGGCCGCGACCGACGCATTGTGGCGCGGCCAGCTCGAACGGTTCGGGCTCGGCAGTTCGGCCGCCGCGGTCAAGGAGCTGGCGGCCCTGAACGCGGATCTCGCGACGCGCTTCACGCAGAGCCACCTCCAGCACGCGGGCGCGATGGCCGACGCGGCCGCGCAATACCTCGACGATCTCGGCCGCACGCGCGGCCCGGCCGATGCCGCGATGGCGCTCGGGCGCTTCGCCGGCGACCTGCAGGCGCAGGCGCGTGCGCATGCGCTGCACGTCGCGTCGCTCGCGAACGGCGTCGCGCCCGCGCTCGTGCAGTGGGCCGACCGCACGCTGCGCGACGAACGCGGCACGCCGGATGAGGAGCAAGCATCATGAACATCAAGCTCCGCTTCGTGAACCGCTCAAACGACTGCGGCAACAGCGAGGTCGTGCTGTTCCAGCGCGACGTGATCCCCGATCTGGATACGTTCGCGATCGCGTGGAAGGTGATCCGCTATTGCGGACGCGACTGCTTCCATCCGTTCGACTACTCGACCGACATCGACGTCGCGCTCGGCGACGAGCACGGCAACTTCTCGCCGCGCGTCACGGCGCCCGCCGGCGTGCGCTTCGTGATCGACGCGCAGCCGACCGGACGCGGCCGGCTCGTGCCCGACCCGGCCGACGCGCGGGGCGGCGACATCGAAGTCGTCAATCGGCTGCGGCGCGGCGCCGTGAACGTCAACGCGTTCAGCGCGGGCCGGCTGATCGCGGTGAAGGAAGCGGTCGCGCCCGGGCAGAAGGCGGTGTTCCGCTTCACGCCGACGCTGTGGATCAGCGTGGCGTCGCAGGTACAGGAAAGCCGCGCACTGCACGCGGCGGTGATGTCGAGCGCGAACACGATGCTGCCGCTGGCGGGCGTCGCCGCGGCCGACATCGTGATGACGGGCGGCGGCACCGGCACCGACGCGCAGCCGTTCGCGTTCGCGCTCGAACACATCGTGCGTGCGTAGTGCCGCCCGACACGGCTTGAACCGGCTTGACGGCACGGCTTCGCGGCCGGGCCGGCGGGAAAGGTGTGCGGCAGACCGACTGCCGTTTTTTCAAACTCAAGGAGCAACGACGTGGATATCCAACTGAACCTGATCAACCGCTCGAACGACGCCAACAACTCGAGCGTCGTGATTTTCCAGAAGAACGTGGCGACCGACTTCGACGAACTCGCGATCGCGTGGAAGGTGATCCGCAATTGCGGCCAGGGCGACAACCATCCGTTCAAGTTCCCGATGACGATGAGCGTGAGCGCGAGCGACAGCTGGGGCAACTACATGCCGCAGCAGGTCGCGGCGAACGGCCAGGTGTTCCAGGTCGTGCGCTCCAGCTCGGGCGACGTGCTGCAGCTCGGCGGCGACCCGGGCGCGAGCTCCGAGGTGCAGGTGCGCAACGACCTGCCGGCCGGCGCGATCAACGCGACGATCTACAAGGACGGCAACGCGCTCGCGCGCAAGACCTCCGTCGCGCCGGGCCAGAAGGCGGTGTTCCAGTTCAAGCCGACGATCTGGATCGGTGTCGCGTCGCAGATCGAACAGGGCGCGCTGATGAATTCTGCGGTGATCTCCGACATCAACACGGAACTGTCGCTGCTCGGCATCGCGAGCGCCGACATCGTGATGACCGGCGGCGGCCCCGGCCCGCGCTCGACGCCGTTCACGTTCCGGCTGGAAAACGTGGTGATGGCGTAACGGTCCGTGCGCCGGCGATGCACGGCCGGCGCCCGTTCAATCAGTTATCCGAATCGAATCAAGGTGACTCATGGACATCAATCTCAACTTCGTCAACCTGTCGAACGACGTCAACAACAGCCAGATCGTGATCTTCCAGAAGAACGTGTCGACGGACTTCGACGAGCTCGCGATCGCGTGGAAGGTCATCACCAACTGCGGGCGCGGCGACAACCATCCGTTCGTGTTCCCGTTGTTGACGACCGTCTCCGCGAGCGATGCCGACGGCAACTACATGCCGCAAAAGCGCGCGGACAACGGACAGGTCTTCAACGTGTCGCGCTCGACGTCGGGCAACGTGCTCGCGCTCGCCGGCCCCGCCCCGACGTCGCGCGAGATCCAGCTGCGCAACGACCTGAGCCAGGGAGCGATCACCGCGTCGGTCTTCAAGGACAACCGGCTGCTCGCGCACAAGACGGGGATCGTGCCGGGCCAGAAGGCCGTGTTCGAGTTCAAGCCGACACTGTGGATCGGCACCGCGTCGCAGATCGAACAGGGCGCGGTGATGAATTCGGCCGTGCTGTCCGACATCAACACCGAACTGTCGCTGCTCGGCATCAAGAGCGCCGACATCGTGATGACGGGCGGCGGTGGCGGCACGACCGCGACCGCGTACCAGTTCCGGCTCGCGAACGTGGTGATGGGGTAAACGGCGCACGCGCGACGGCGCACGGGCGGCCCCCGTCACGTCGTCGCGCGAGCGCTCCTTGCGTGAATCAGCCCGCGCGCCGCACCGGCGCCATCTTCGAGAAATACTTCGCACCGGCCACGCAGCCGACGACCACGATCGTCACGACGAGCATCGACGGCGGCACCGTCTCGTGCAGCAGCCCGGCCGCGAGCAGGAAACCGAAGAACGGCTGCAGCAGCTGCAACTGGCCGACGCCCGCGATCCCGCCGAGCGCGAGGCCGCGATACCAGAACACGAAGCCGATCAGCATGCTGAACAGCGACACGTATGCGAGCCCCCACAGCGCGGCGGCGTCGACGCCGTCGAACGTCGCGGGCCACGTGAACCACGTGAGCGGAAGCATCACCGGCAGCGACAGCACGAGCGCCCACGAGATCACCTGCCAGCCGCCGAGCTGGCGCGACAGTCGCGCGCCTTCCGCATAGCCGAGCCCGCACGCGACGATCGCGGCCAGCATCAACGCATCGCCCGCCACCGACGCCTGGCCGCCGTTGCGCAGCGCGAACGCGGCCACCGCGCCGCTGCCGACCAGCGAGAAGACCCAGAACGGCAGCCGCGGCCGTTCGCCGCCGCGCCAGACGCCGAACAGCGCGGTCGCGAGCGGCAGCAGCCCGACGAACACGATCGCATGCGCGGACGTCACGTGCTTGAGCGCGAGCGCGGTCAGCAGCGGAAAACCGACCACGACCCCGAGCGCGACGACGATGAGCGACGCGGTCTCGACACGCGTCGGCCGCTTCTGCTTCAGCGCGACAAGCAGGATCAGGCCGAGCACGCCGGCGATCGTCGCGCGCGCGAACGTGAGGAACAGCGGGTCGAGCCCCTGCACCGCGATGCGCGTCGCGGGCAGCGAGCCACTGAAGATGATCACGCCCAGCAGGCCGCTGAGCCATCCGTCGGTCGTCTTTTGCACGGGAAATCCTGGTCGGAACAAGGTGGATGACCGATGATCCGCCGCCCGCGAAAAGCGCGTAAGCTACAGCCCAATACAATTCGGACAAACTGTACTGGACAACCGGCCGTACAGTTCCCTCCCGCCATGAGCCGTTCCGTGCAAGCCCCTGCTCCGCCCGCGCCGCCGCGCACGCGCGTGGAAACCGTGATGGACACGCTGCGCGCGCGGATCGCGAGCCGCGCGCTGATGCCCGGCGCGCGCGTGCCGTCGATCCGGATGATGGCCGACGCGCTGCACGTGTCGAAATCGACCGTCGTCGATGCTTACGAGCGGCTCGCGAGCGAAGGCGTGCTCGTCGCACGGCGCGGCTCCGGCTTCTACGTGTCGGGCCATGCGCCGCCGCTTGCGCTCGCCGAACTCGGCCCGCGCCTCGATCGCGAACTCGATCCGCTGTGGCTGTCGCGCCAGGCGCTCGAGGCGGCGCCCGGCTCGGTGAAGCCCGGTTGCGGCTGGCTGCCGTCGTCGTGGCTGCCGGACGAGAGCCTGCGACGTGCGCTGCGTGCGGTGTCGCGCGACGAACCCGACGCGCTGACCGACTACGCGACACCGCTCGGGCTGCCCGCGTTGCGCCAGCAGCTCGCATGGCGGCTCGCGCAGCACGGCGTCCATGCGGAGCCCGCGCAGATCATGCTGACCGACGGAGGCACGCACGCGCTCGATCTCGTGTGCCGGCTGCTGCTGGAGCCGGGCGACACCGTCGTGCTCGACGATCCTTGCTACTTCAACTTCCAGGCGCTGCTGCGCGCGCATCGCGCACGGATCGTCAGCGTGCCGTACACGCCGAACGGCCCCGATCTCGCTCGTTTCGAACAGGTGCTCGCCGAACACCGGCCGCGCCTGTACATCACGAACGCGGCGCTGCACAACCCGACCGGCGCGACGCTCGCGCCGCCGGTCGCGCACCGGTTGCTCACGCTCGCGGCCGAGCACGGCCTGCTGATCGTCGAGGACGACATCTTCGCGGATTTCGAAAGCACGCCCGCGCCGCGCCTCGCGGCATTCGACGGGCTCTCGCGCGTCGTGTCGATCGGCAGCTTCTCGAAGACGCTGTCGGCCGCGATCCGCTGCGGCTATATCGCCGCGCGCCCCGAATGGATCGACGCGCTCGTCGACCTGAAGCTCGCGACGTCGTTCGGCAATGCGCAGATCGGCGCGAACGTCGTGCACCGGCTGCTGGTCGACGGCACCTACCGGCGCCATCTCGACGGCCTGCGTATGCAGTTGGCCGATGCGATGGGCGAAACGATCCGGCGGCTCGCGCGCGCCGGGCTCGGGATCTGGACGGAACCGCGCGGCGGGTTGTTCGTGTGGGCCGAGCTGCCCGACGGGCTCGATGCCGCGCGCGTCGCGCGCCATGCGCTCGACCACGATGTGGTGCTCGCGCCGGGCAACGTGTTCAGCGCGTCGCACGGCGCGACGTCGTTCATGCGCTTCAACGTGTCGCGCTGCAAGGGGCCGGCGGTGTTCGATGCGCTCGGGCGGGCGATGGAGGCGGCGCGGATGTCGGAGCACGCGATCGCGCAACCGGACACGAACGGGCGCGCGCTCGCCGGCGAACGTTGACGGCGGGCGAGCGCGCTACTTGCCGGTCGCCACGATTTCCGCGACGAAATCGACGAACGCCCGCACCTTCGCGGGCGGCAGGTGACGCGACGGATAGTAGGCAAACAGCGGAAATGCCTCGCCGCGCCAATCCGCGAGCAGCTCGACGAGCCGCCCCTGCTCGATCAAGCCCGCTACCCCGCTCGCCTTGAAGCGTGCGATGCCCACACCGGCCAGACATGCACCGAGCATCGTGCCGGCGTCGTTGACGAGCAGCCTGCCCGTCGTCCTGACCGGCACGCGCTTGCGGCCGAGCTGATAGATCCATTCGAGCGGCTGGCCGGTCAGCGTGTTGCGCATCTGGATGCACGCATGGCCCGCGAGATCGGCCGGCGCCGCAGGACGCCCGTGCCGTTTCACGTAGGCGGGCGCGGCGACCGTCACCGCGCGCGTCTCCAGCAATTTGCGCGCCACCAGCGACGACGACGGCGGCTCGCCGAACCGCACCGCAACGTCGAATCCGTCGGCTACCAGATCGCCGAGCTGCTCGCGCGCGGCCAGTTCCAGTGACAGATCGGGATGGCGTGCAAGCAACGCCGGAAGGTGCGGCGCCAACACCCGCCGCGAGAAATACGCGTCGACGTTCACGCGCAATCTGCCGCGCACGGCGGCGGCCGAGCCGGCGGCCAGCGTCACCGCATCGCCGATGCCCGCGAGCAGCGGACCGATCTCTTCGTACAGGCGGCGCCCTTCGTCCGTCAGCGTGACCGAGCGCGTCGTGCGATCGAGCAGCCGCACGCCGACGCGCGCCTCGAGCCGGCCCACGGCCCGGCTGACGCCGGACGGCGACAAGCCGAGTGCGTCAGCCGCGCGCGCGAAGCTGCCGCTTTCGACGATCGCGGCCAGCACGCCCACGTTCGCCAGAATCCGCCCGTCGATCCCCAGGATTTCATTCATGACAAACAATCACCAATCAAATGACATGGATTCGATTCCATCAGGAATCGTCGCCTCCTATCATGCAACCCGATGCATCGCGACGGCAAGCCCGAACGCGGCATGCAGTTCCGGCGCCCGCATCTTTCGGCGCGCCCGCTCCCTTCTCGATGAGGATTTCAAACCATGTATGCCATTACCGGTATCACCGGACAGGTCGGCGGCGCGCTCGCCCGAACGCTGCTCGCGGCCGGCCGGCCCGTGCGCGCCGTCGCGCGCACCGCGGATCGCGCTGCGCCGTGGGTCGCGCGCGGCTGCGATGTTGCACTTGCCGAGATGACCGACACCGCCGCGCTGACGACGGCCTTCTCGAACACGGAAGGCGTCTTCGTCCTGCTGCCGCCATGCTTCGATCCGTCGCCGGGATTCCCCGAAACGCGCGCCGTCATCGATGCCGTCGGTACGGCATTGCGCGCCGCTCGGCCACGCAAGGTCGTCTGTCTGTCGACGATCGGCGCGCAGGCGACGCAGGTGAATCTGCTGACGCAACTGACGATGATCGAACAGGCGTTCGACGACTTGCCGATACCCGTCACGTTCCTGCGCCCCGCGTGGTTCCTCGAAAATGCCGCGTGGGACGTAGCAACCGCACGCGACGCCGGCGTCATCTACAGCTTTCTCCAGCCGCTCGACAAGCCGGTGCCGATGGTCGCAACCGAAGATGTCGGCCGGACGGCGGCCGCGCTGCTACAGGACGAATGGACCGGCGCACGCATCGTCGAACTCGAAGGGCCCCGGCGGGTCAGCCCGAACGACCTCGCGAACGCGTTCACCCGCGTGTTCGGGCGCCCGGTGCGCGCCGAAGCCGTGCCGCGCAGCACGTGGGCGGCGCTGTTCGATGCGCAGCGGATGCGCCACCCCGAGCCGCGCATGCGCATGCTCGACGGCTTCAACGAGGGCTGGATCGACTTCGAGTCGGCGCGCGCGGATGTCGTTCGAGGAGAAATCGACGCGGACGCCGTGCTGCACGCCCTCGTCGCCCGCGTCGCCTGAGCGCGACCGGTGCGGCGGCTGGCGTTGCCACGCCGCCGCACCGGTCGCCCGATCACGCCTCCCCCGCGTGCGCCCTCGCCCGCACCTCGGCGAACGTCGTCTCGACCGGCATTCTTCCGGTGTCGAACACCGTTTCGAGCGCGTCGTCCCACTCGCCTTCCAGCGCACGATCGTCCCACGCAACAGGCAGCGTCACCGTCCGGTATTCTCCCGTGCGCCGATTGCGCAGCAACGTGAGCCGGCCCTGCTTCGAGCGCTTGCCCGGATCGGTAACCGGATCCTTGCTCACGTCGTGCCACACGTCGCCGCGCCGGATCGCCGAGCACTTCATCGCGAAGCGCTGCGTGTCGCGATTCACCTGCTGCAGCAGCGCGCCCCCATCCCGAACACGACGTTGCCGGCCGCATAACCCGCGTCGTCGAGTGCGGAAAGGATCGCGTCGATCGACAGCTCGTCGACGCCGTCGCCCTGGATCACGCGCACGCGGTTCAGCACGCGCCGCCCCTTGCCGTTCACGGTCGAGCCGAACGAAGCGTCGAGCGCGCGCACGGTCTGCAGCACGATCTTCACCGGGTCGCCCGAATCGGGACGCACGACGAGCGTCGCGCCCGAATCGATCACCGCTTGGCGCAGCGGGCCACCCCACAGTTCAAGCGCGGCGAACAGATCATAGGAGTCCGACACGACCGACACGATCGCGCCCGGCAAACCGAAGCGAGCGATCATGTTCCGGTACGCATCGGCTTCGTGCTCACGCCCCCACGACGTGATCGTGCTGTGCTCGGCCGCGGGCACCGAATACGCGGCCATCGGCTCGCGATAGAAGCGGTTCGCGGCCAGCACGCCGAGCACCGTGTCCGAACCCATGAAGCTCACGAGGTGTGCCGCGCCGCCGATCGCGGCCGACTCCGCGCTCGATACGCCGCGCGCGCCGAAGTCGTGCAGCTTGAACGGCAGCTGCGCGAGATCGTCGTCGGTCTTCTCGAGAAAGCGGCGGATCGTCTGCCGCAGGTGCCAGCTGCGCGTCGCGACCGTCACCGGGTACCACACGCGCAGCAGCATCGTCTCCAGATACGACGCGAGCCAGAACACCTTCGGGTCGTCGCATTCGACGGTCATCAGCACGTTGTGCACGGGCACGATCGAACCTTCGGGCACCGCGCGGATCCTCACGGGCAGGTAGCCGTCGTAGTGCTCGACGACATGGCGCCAGCCGTCCTCGTTGAACGGCTCGCCGTGCACCGCGAAGAAATCGCGCGCGTCGTCGATCATCGCGTGCGTGACCGGCCGGCACAGATAGTCCTTCAGCAACATCTGCAGGCCGAAGAACAGCGTGCGGTCATAGCGGCCGCCGCGCGACTCGACGTACGAGAACATCGCCTGCGCGTCGGGCGGGTATTGCAGGAAGTGGGAAGCCTTGTACGAATCCGTGTTGAGGATCGGATTGGCGAGAACCGCGGCAAAGCCGCCGGGATCGTTTTGCATGGCTAGAGCTCCTCTAGGCCGTTGAAGTGCCGCCGCGTCTGTCGCGGCGGACCGGAATCCGGGGAATCAGCGTGTCACAGCTTCCCCAGGAAGTGATACGCGATCTCGAAGTGATCCTCGAACATCACGTTGCGCATCTGCGCAAATTCGTTGAGCGGCACCCAGCGCGCCTTGTCGGCGTCGTCGCTGCCCTTCACGCGCGGCAACTCGCCGGTCGGGAAGTTGAACAGGCACGCGTGCGTGATCGTGCGGCCGCGCAGCGAGCGGGTCGGATGATCGAATACCTGGCGATCCTTGATCGAGCCGCGCAGCACGGGCTCCGGCAGCTTCAGGCCGGTCTCCTCGCGCAGTTCGCGGATGCAGGCCGCGTCGAGCCGTTCGTCCTGGTTCACGAACCCGCCCGGCAGCGCCCACAGGCCGCGGCCCGGTTCGCTGCGCCGGCGCACGAGCAGGAGATGGCCCGAGTGCACGACCACCGCGTCGACCGTCACGAACGTGACCGGATACGGTGCGGCCGACCACGCCTTGCGATAGCCGGCGATGAATTCGGCCTCGGCCTTCAGCTGCGCGAATGCCGGCTGCGTGCGAAAGCGTTCGAGCCAGCCGAACACCGGTTCCGGCACGGCCCATTGCACGAAGCTGTTGGTGCGTTCGGCGAAGTACTGATCGCGGATTTCGGTGGCGGAGATGTCTTCGGTCGCATCGACGTCGACGAGCTCCCATTGCGGGAACATCCGCAGGTAATACGACGTGGCGTCCTTCTCGTGGCCGATCAGCCCGACCCTGCGCTGCGCGACGTCGCCGAGCGAGGCGGCCACGGCATCCTGCACCCAGCGCACCCAGTCGCCGTCGTTGTACGTCGAATCCTGCACGGGCGCGACCGTCACGCGCTCGCGCTCGGACGGCTCGAGCAGCGAAGCCAGCATCTGGCGGCGCTCGTCGAACGAGAACGGATCCTTGATGGTGCGGGGCTTGTCCGTCGATCCGATCAGCACGCATACGCGCTCGGCCCGGCTCAGTGCGGACTTCAGCACGTTCAGGTGACCACGATGCGGAGGCTGGAAACGACCAATGAAAACGAGCGCGTCGAAGCGCCGGTTCTGTTGCGTACTCATGAGGCTCCCTCAAGAGATTGAAACGCTTCGGGTCTTTCCCGAAGGCATGGAATCGATCGTAGGGGAATTCCCGGAGAAGGTCAATCGAGCGCGCGCTCGACTTGACGAAGTCTGAAGAATTGCGCGGCTTTGGCGGGTTACACTCGATTTCATCCCGATTACAGCGTTGCGCTTGCTCCCCATCATGAGGATCTCAGTCAGCCGGATCGTCGGCGTCGATCGCAGACGCCTCTTCACGTGGTCGCAGGACTACGCGCGGCGGCTCGTGTGGGACAGCTTCCTTGCCGACGCGTATCTGCCCGACGGGATGACGGCCGACGTCGGCGTCGATGCGTTCTGCCGCAGCCAGTCGGGCGCGACGATGGTGTCGCGCTACATCTCGTACCGTCCGCCGCAGGTCGCGGCCGTCGAAATGGTCGACGGGCCGAAGGTGCTCGAACGCTTCAGCGGCAGCTGGAATTTCACCGAGCACACACCGGGCACGACCGAAGTGAAGTTCACGTATCACTTCCGTGCGCAGCCGTACTGGCTGCGCTGGCTGCTCGAACCGCTGATCGGCGCGTTCTATCTCGTGCACACGCGCCGGCGTCTCGACTCGTTCAAGCGTTGGGCCGAAGCCGAAGCGCTGCCGCGCTGACGCGCGACGCCGCACGCATCAGAGGAACGGCGAAATGTTCGCGATCGCGCGCGACACGTAATCGTCCTTCTCGCCCACCGGCGCGACATAGTGAATCGCACTGCGCGCGGCCTCGATGCCGGCCAGACGCGCGATGAACCACGCGGCCAGATACTGCGACGACAGGCACCCGCCGGCGGTCGCGACGTTCCCGCTGGCCACGAACGGCTGGTCGAGCACGGCCACGCCGGCTTCCTGCACCCACGGCTTCGTGGTCAGGTCGGTACACGCGGGGACATCGCCGAGCCAGCCCAGCTTCGCCAGCACGAGCGTGCCCGAGCACTGCGCGCCGAGCAACTGCCGCGCGGGGTCGAACTGCAATTGCGCCATCAACGCGGCATCGGCGACGACGTCGCGGGTCCGCACGCCGCTGCCCACCAGCACGGCGTCCGCGTCGCGGGCGTCCTGCAGCGACGCTTGCGCGTCGATCGTCACGCCGTTCATCGAGCGCACGCGGCCGGTCGGGCTCGCGATCGACACCCGCCAACCCGGCTGCCTGACCCGGTTGAGAATCCCGAGCGCGATCAGCGAATCGAGTTCGTTGAAACCGTCGAAGGTCAGGATGGCGATGTGCATGGGGACCTCTGCGTGGGGACGTCGTACCGCACGATCATAAGCGGTTCGCGAAATCGGTGCAGCGCGTCGTCGCATGCGCGACCACCGCTGTCGCCCGGCCGCTCATGCGACGCCGCGCGCCACCTGCTGCCGGACCTGCGCGTGCGTGCCGAGCGCGGCGGCGATCGCATCGACCGCCTCGGCGGCGCGCGCGGCGCCGCACATGAACGCATCGACGGCCGCGAAGCCGTGCTCCGGCCACGTATGAATCGTGATGTGCGACTCCGCGAGCAGCACGACACCCGTCACCCCATGCTCGCCGCCGAAGTGATGGAAATGCGCGCCGATCACGCGTGCGCCGGCCTGCTGCGCGGCGTCGGCGAGTATCGTCTCGAGCCGCGCGGCGTCGCGCAGCAGTGCCGCGTCGATGCCGGCGAGATCGGCCAGCACGTGCGAGCCGAGCGTCGCTCGCGGTGCGGCGATACCGTCTCGCGCCGTCATTTGTGCGACCCGTACGATGAATAGCCGCTGCGCGCCGACGAACTGCCCCAGCCGCTGCCGCCCGAACCGCTGCCGCCGAGCGACGCGCAGCTGAACAGCGTGACGACGATCAGCCCGTAAAGTCCGTAGAGGATGTAGCGCATTACGAGTTGCCCCCGTCGGACGCGAAGGCCTTCCACAGCCATTCAGGCAGCCACAGCACGAGCAGGCCGATCAGCACGTAGACGGTGCGGCCGCTGAACGAGAACAGCGACCCCAGGTTGAAGATCACGAGCATCGCGCTGAACACGATCGGCAGCGGTGCGAAGCTGTGCGGCTGCTTCGCGCCGAACAGGCCCGTCGACGTCCCGGCGGAACCCGTTGCGGACGCAACCGCTGCCGTCGCGAGCGCCGGCGTCGCGAAGCGTTCGGCCAGTGCGCCGGCCGACAACGGCCGCGCACGCGACCAGACGATTTCCGCGGCGCTGCGCTCGCGCGTGAGCTTGTCCTTCTGCCAGCCGTAGTCGGCGATCGACGTGCGGTCGCCGACCTGCACGCGCCAGTTGAACGCGCCGACCACGTACACGACTTCCGAGTCGTACGTCTCGCGCAGTCGATAGGTCTTGCCTTCGTCGGTGACGTCGGACTCGCCGCCGATCGTCGGCCAGTGATCGAGCACCTGCACGCGTTCCCAGCGCCCTTCGCTCTGCACGAGCCACAGGAAGCCGCGCTTCGGGTTCAGCAGCAGGTATTCGTCCCACGTCTCGTCGTCGCCCGGCACGCGGCAACGCATCATGCCGATCACCGTGTACTTCACGCCGTCGAACGTGCCGGTCGCACCGAGCTCAAGCGCGCCCTTCACCGCATCGAGCTTGCGCTGCGCGGCGAACACGGTCTGCTGCTCGGCCGTGCACTGCACGCCCGCGTGGCAGCTGCCGCACACGACGTAGTCGGCGAGGTTCGGTGCATACGACAGCGGCGCGCCGCAGCTCGGGCACGCGAACGGCACCATCTGCGCGCCCCGTTTCTCCCGCGTGTCGTTGTCGGTATCGCGCAGCCCCGTGAATGCGAGCGCGTCGAATTCCATCGCTTCGCCGCTGTAGACGGCCGGGCTCCCGCCGTTCGCGTCGGCGTCGGAATAGTCGTAAGTCGCGAATGCATTGCCGGTGCGCAGGTCGACGACGCGCGCTTCCCAGCCCGCATCGATGCGGAACGGCAACTCGCCGTCGCCGCCCGTGCAGCGCGCGGTACGCACGTCGGACACGAGATACGCGCGGCCGCCGTGGTCGATCCGCATGCCCGGTTCGAGCGTGCCGAACGCGGGCCACGCGCCGCCCGACGCATCGTCGGGCTCGCGCACCGTGACCGCATACTGGCCCGACGCATCCGACAGCCAGCCGAACGCGCCGTCGTCGAACACGACGTACCACTCGCTCCACATGCCGGCGTCGTAGGTCATCTGGATGCGACCGAGCACCGTGAACGTGCGCTTGCCGTAGCGCCCAGCCGTACCGATCTGGATCGGCGACGCGTCGTCGAGCACCGTGGCCAGCTCGCCGATGCGCTCGACGTCGGCGCCGCGCTTGAGCAGCGTGCTGCGACAGAACGCGCAGACGGCCATCACCGCCGCCGCCGAGCGAAACTCGACCGGCGCGCCGCACTGGGGGCACGAAGTACTGAACATGCGCGACGCTTACCGGGTGAGCTTCGCGAGGATGTCCGCCTTCGCGCGCGCATAGTCCTCTTCGGTGACGAGGCCCTTGTCGAGCAGCGCCTTCAGCTGTTCGAGGCGTTGCACGTAATCGGTCCCTTCGGCCGGTGCGGCCGGCTGCGCGGCGGCAACCGGTGCCGCGACGGGCGCGGGCGGTGCGGCCGGCGCCGGTTGCGCGGCGCCCGCGATCTGGCCGGCCATCGCCTGCCCGATCGCCGCGCCGGCCGCGAGCCCCGCGCCGACACCCGCGATGCCGCCCGGGTTCTGCGCGGCCAGCGGAATCGCCTGCGCCGTCTGGTATTGCGTCGCGCGGGCGAGATCGCCGGCCATCCCCGCGCCGATCCGCAGGTCGAGCGCCTTCTGCAGCTCGGCCGGCAGCGACACGCTTTCGACCGCGAATGCATCGAGCGCGAGGCCGTAGCGCGTGAACACCGGCACCAGCGCCTCGGCGACGCGTTGCGACAGCAGCGTCTGGTTCGCGGCCATGTCGACGAACGGCACGTCGGCGGAACCGAACGTCGTGCTCATCGCGGTGACGACCAGGTTGCGCAGCTGCTGCTCGAGATCGTCGACCGTGTACTGCGCGCGCGTGCCGCTCACCTCGCGGTGGAACGCGGCCGCATCGACGATCCGGTACGAGTAGATGCCGAACGCGCGCAGCTGCACGAAGCCGAATTCGCGATCGCGGATCGTCACCGGCTGCGCGGTGCCCCAGCGCCGGCCGAGCTGCAGCCGCGTGCTGAAGAAGTAGACATCCGACTTGAAAGGCGACTGAAAGAACTTGTCCCAGTTCTTCAGGTACGTGAGCACCGGCAGCGTGCGCGTTTCCAGCTTGTACAGCCCGGGCTGGAACACGTCGGCGACCTTGCCTTCGTTGACGAAGATCGCGACCTGCGTTTCGCGCACGGTCAGCTGGCCGCCGTACTGGATCTCCTGGTCTTCCATCGGATAGCGCCAGGCCAGCACGCCGTCGGTGTCTTCCGTCCATTGCAGGACGTCGATGAACTGCTTGCGGATAAACGAACCCAGACTCATGTCGGTCTCCCAGGACGCGTGGCGTGTCAGGTCAGGCAGGCGGCATTGATGATGCCGACGACGAGCGACGCGGTGCCCATCAGGCCACCCATCGCGACGTTGCGATCCTCGATCGCATGGTTCATGCCGGGAATCAGGCGGGTCAGCACCGCGTAGGTGACGAGCTGCACGGCCATTGCGCCGACGGCCCACAGCACGACTTCGCCGAGCGTCGAGTTGTGCGCGATGCTGGACGCGAGCGTCAGGCAGAAGCCGACCAGCGCGCCGCCGAACGACAGCGTCGCGGCCGCGTTGCCGTCGCGGATCAAGGCCAGTTCGTCGAACGGGGTGACCTTCAGGTACACTGCCGCGAACACGAAAAGCAGCACGAACGCCGACAGCAAATGAACCGCATAAAGATAGGCACTATTCATTCTTTTCCTCGGATTTTGTGCTCGGTTCGCCGCCCCGTCGCAGGCCGGCCCATGGCGGGCCACCCCACGAAAATCCGCGCCAGTATATCCACATTGACGAGCACTGCACAACGGATGCGCCATGCTGCATAAGCGCGCGCTCGTCCTGTCGATCCTCGTGCTCGCGTCGTGCGGGCTCGGCTACGAACTGATCAGCAGCGCGCTGTCGAGCTACCTGCTCGGCGATTCGATCCTGCAGTTCTCGTCGGTGATCGGCTGCTACCTGTTCGCGATGGGGATCGGCTCGTGGCTCGCGAAGTTCGTCGAGGACGACGACGTGCTCGACCGCTTCGTCGACATCGAGCTGCTCGTCGGCCTGCTCGGCGGCGTGTCGGCTGCGCTGCTGTTCGCGGTGTTCGCGTGGCTCGCCGCGCCGTTCCGCGCGGCGCTCTATGCGCTCGTGCTCGCGCTCGGCCTGCTGATCGGGATGGAGATCCCGCTCGTGATGCGCGCGTTCCAGCAGCGCCGCCAGGCGTTCCGCCATACCGTCAGCGAAGTGCTGACCTTCGACTATCTCGGCTCGCTCGCCGTGTCGCTGATCTTCCCGCTCGTGCTCGCGCCGCGTCTCGGCCTGTTGCGCACGAGCTTCCTGTTCGGGCTGCTGAACGCGTTCGTCGCGCTGTGGACCACGCACCTGTTCCGCGCCGAGATCCGCAACGTGCGCGGCAAGCTGATGCGCGCGTCGCTCGTGATCGGGCTGCTCGTCGCCGGCTTCGCGCTGTCGGACCGCATCACGCACTGGGCCGAGCACGGCGTGTACGGCGACGAGACCATCTATTCGGAAACGACGCCGTACCAGCGCATCGTGCTCACGCAGTGGCACGACGACATGCGGCTGTACCTGAACGGCAACCTGCAGTTCTCGTCGCGCGACGAGCATCGCTATCACGAGGCGCTGATCCATCCGACGATCGAGGCGCTGCCGTGGGCGAAGCGCGTGCTCGTGCTCGGCGGCGGCGACGGCCTCGCGGTGCGCGAACTGCTCAAGCACCGCAATCTCGAACGGATCACGCTCGTCGATCTCGACCCCGCGATGACGAAGCTGTTCTCGACTTCGGCGCCGCTCGTGAAGCTGAACCAGGGTTCGCTGAAGGACCCGCGCGTGCAGATGATCAACGACGATGCGGTGCGCTGGCTCGAATCGAACGCCGACGTGTATGACGCGATCGTCGTCGACTTCCCCGATCCGACCAACTTCGGGCTCGGCCGGCTGTATTCGGTGCCGGTGTTCCGGCTGCTCGCGCGCCACCTGTCCGAGAACGGCTATGCGGTGATCCAGTCGACGTCGCCGTACTTCGCGCCGCACGCGTACTGGACGATCATCGCGACGCTGCGCGAAGCCGGGCTCAACACCTGGCCGTACCACTGCTACGTGCCGTCGTTCGGCGACTGGGGGTTCGTGATCGCCGGCAAGCGTCGCGACTTCACCGTGCCGACACGCTATTCGGTGCCGACGCGCTGGCTCGACGCGCAGACGGCCGCCGAGATGTTCCACTTCCCGGCCGACATGCCGGCGCTGCCGATGTCGCCGAATGAACTCAACGACCAGCCGCTCGTGCGCCGCTTCGACGACGACTGGAAGCACGTGCTGCGCTGATGGATCGCCGCACGTTCCTCGTCGCGTCCGCGGCGGCGTCGCTCGCCGCGTGCGGCCGCACCGGCTGGATCGAGACGACGCCGCGCGTCGGCTACCCCGGCATGCGCGAAGGCCATGCGCTGCGCGACCACGCGGCGCTGCCGCCGCCGTCCGGCACGATCGAGACCGACGTCGCGGTCCTCGGCTCGGGCGCGGCCGGGTTGTCGTGCGCGTGGCAGCTCGCGCGCGCGGGACACACACGCTTCGTCGTGCTCGCCGGGCCCGAATTCGGCGGCAATGCGGCCGGCGGCCGCTTCGGCGAACTCGGCTATCCGAAGGGCGCGCACTACCTGCCGCTGCCGTCGCTCGAATCCGCACATCTGCGCGACATGCTCGCCGATCTCGGCGTGATCGAAGCGGCGCCGTTCTCCGCGCAACCCGCGTACGACGAACGCGCGCTCGTGCACGCCCCCGACGAACGGCTGTTCATCGGAGGCCAGTGGCAGGACGGCATCGTGCCGACGGCCGGCCTCGACGCCGATGCGCTCGCGCAGCAAACGCGCTTCTTCGCCTACACCGACAGCCTGCGCTCCGCGCGCGGCGCGGACGGCCGCAAGGTGTTCTGCATCCCGCTCGCGGAATCGTCGCGCGACCCGCGCTGGCGCGCGCTCGACCGGCGCTCGTTCAGGCAGTGGCTGCTCGACGAGGGCTACACCGCGACCGCGCTGCACTGGTACCTGAACTACTGCTGCCGCGACGACTACGGTGCGGGTTACGAGCACGTGTCCGCGTGGGCCGGCCTGCACTATTTCTCGTCGCGCGGCGGCCACGCGAGCGATGCGGGCGACGGCGCCGTGCTGACCTGGCCCGACGGGCTGCATACGATGGTGACGAAGCTGAGCGACTCGATCGCCGCGCGCACCGGCTCGAACGCGTGGTCGCGGCGCGGCTTCGCCGTTCGCGCGACCGAGCGCGCGGGCGGCGTCGACGTGCTGTGTGCGCGTGTCGGTGACGACGGCACGCTGTCGACGTTCATGCTGAAGGCGCGGCGCGTCGTCAGCGCCATGCCGCTGTTCGTCGCGGCTCGCGTGTTTCCGCAGTTGCGCGCGTACGGTTTCGATCCCACGCGCGACCTGCCGCCGCGCGCGCCGTGGCTCGTGTCCAATTTCCTGCTCGACGGGATGCCGGCCGAGGCGGCCGGCGTGCCGCTCGCGTGGGACAACGTCGTCTACGACGGCGCGGGGCTCGGCTATGTCGTGTCGACGCACCAGCTGATCCGGATGTCGCCGCCGACCCGCTCCGTGTTCTCCGCCTATCAGGCGTTGAGTACGCAAACGCCGGACGACACGCGCCGCTGGCTTGCCCAGGCAAAGCCCGATGCCTTGCGCGAACAGGCGGCGATCGACCTGCAGGCCGTCTACGGACGCGAACTGTGGAAGCATGCGACCGCGCTCGAGATCACCGTGCGCGGCCACGCGATGGCGACGCCCGATGTCGGCTTCCTGAGCCGGCCGGGGCTGCTCGCGCTGCGCGAGGCCGACGGCCCCGTCGTGTTCGCGCATGCGGACCTGTCCGGGCTGTCGCTGTTCGAGGAAGCATCGTACTGGGGCATGCTCGCGGCCCGGCGCGTGCTCGCCTGAGCGCCGGTTTCCGGCGCGCGCGACGCCGCGCATTCCGTCATTGCGGCGCCGCCGGCAACCGCTATAATCGCGCGACATTCCGACTGCATTGAGCAGGCCGACGGTGCGCGCCAGGCGACGCGCCGCATGCCCTCCTCGACAACAACAATGACAAACCGAACCCTTCGACGCCTTCGTCCGTTCGTGCGCGCCGCCGCGCGCCTGCTCGCATGCGGCCCGCTGCTCGGCGCGCCGCTCGCGCTGCATGCGGCCGATGCGGCAGGTCCGGACGCACAGCCGGCCTCCGGCCGCTACGTCGTCGTCGACACCGGCCATACGCCGGCCCACCCGGGTGCCACCGGCGCAAGCGGCCGCGTCGAATACCGGTACAACCTCGACCTGTCCACCGCCGTCGCGGAGACACTCGCCGCGCACGGCGATCGCGTGCTGCGCACGTCGGCCGACGGCCGCGAGATCGCGCTCGACCAGCGCTCGACGCAGGCGTCGGACGCAAATCTGTTCGTGTCGATCCATCACGATTCGATGCAGCAGCAGTTCATCGACGCGGGCCGGCAGCGCGAATTCCGCGGTTTCGCCGTGTTCGTGTCCGAGCGCAATCCGCACTACGCGGAAAGCCTGCGTTGCGCGAAAGCGATCGCCGAACGCCTGGTCGCGGCCGGCGAACGGCCGTCGCTGTATCACGCGCAGCCGATCAAGGGCGAGAACCGCCCGCTGATCGATCCGCAACTCGGCATCCACCGCTTCGACGATCTCGTCGTGCTGCGTACCGCGCCGATCCCGGCCGTTCTGGTCGAGGCGGGCGTGATCGTCAATCCCGACGAGGAAAAACGGCTCGCGCAGCGCGAGACGATCCAGCGCCTCGCCACCGCGATCGCGGGCGGGATCGACGCATGTACGGCGGCCAGGTAAAGGCGGCGCCGGTCGGTTTCAACAGTTTTCACCCAGTGAGGAGCACCACAATGATGAAGAAGAATCTGCTCGTATCCTGCACGCTGCTCGCGCTTGCCGTGCCGTTCTCCGCGCAGGCGGCCGGCTGCGGCAAACCGCGCAGCGCGTTCGACCAGGTGTACTGCAGCAGCAACGAGTTCTCGCAGGTCGACCGCGAACTGAACGACGAGTACGGCCGCGTGCGCAAGCAACTGAGCGGCGACCAGCAGGCGAAGCTGAAGACCGGCCAGCTCGCGTGGATGAAGCAGCGCGACGACCGCTGCAGCGAAACGCGCGACGACGGCTATCTCGTGAACCTGCAATGCGCGATCGACTTCACGCAATCGCGCCTGTCGTTCCTGCGCGAACGCGAGCGCGAATGCTCGAGCACGGGGTGCGTGACGGCGAAGCTCGGCGAGTAAGGACGGTGCAGGTGCGGCGCGACACCGCACCTGCATGCACGCCCGATTCACGGTGTTGAACGGGGCTGCTTCATCGTTGTATCCCGCAACCGGTCAAACCACGCACGCATGCCATCGAACACGACCACGATCGCCATCCGCGCAGCCACGCCGGCCGATGCCGCAGCCATCGCCGCGATCCACGTCGCATCGTGGCGGGCCACCTACGACGGCATCATGCCGGCGTCGTTCCTTGCAGGTTTGTCGGTCGAACAACGTACCGACTTCTGGCACCACGCGCTCGCGGCAGGCGAAGCGCGCGTCACGGTCGCATTCGACGCAGACGGCGTGACGGGCTGGGTCGCGTACGGCACGACGCGCGACGCCGACAAGGATCGCGCGTGGGGTGAAATCCACGCGATCTATCTGCATCCGCTGCATTGCGGCAAAGGAATCGGCACGGCGCTGGTCCGGCATGCTTGCCGGTCGCTGCACGACGGGGGGCATGCATGGGTGTCGCTCTGGGCAATCGTCGAGAACCGCCGCGCGCGAGCGTTCTACGAACGTGAAGGCTTCGTCGCCGAAAGCGACATCAAGACGTTCGACATCGACGGGACGTCGATCGACGAAGTGCGCTACTGGCGCGCACTTCCATAGTCCGCGCCGGTCGGCGCAGCACGTCAAAGAAACCACCGATACTCGCGCGCCCCGATCTCGTTGCGAAAATCCAGTTCCTCCTGCCGCTTGTTCTCGCAATACACCATCACGAATTCACTGCCGAGCCCGTCGCGCACGGCCACGTGATCCTGCATCGCCGCGACGGCCGACAGCATCTCCTTCGGGAAATCGATCCCGCTGCCGCGATCGTCGTTGAGCGGCGCGATCGGCTCGATCCGTGCGTCGAGCCCGTGCTCCATCCCGGACAGGATCGCCGCGAGCACCAGGTACGGATTCGCGTCCGCGCTCGCGAGCCGATGCTCGATGCGCAGATTGCGCGCATCCGATTCCGGAATCCGGATGCACGCGTCGCGATCCTCGAAGCCCCAGCTTGCACGGCTCGCCGCATTCACCATCGAGCCGTAGCGGCGGAACGCATTGTGGTTCGGCGCGAATACCGGCATGCAGTGCGGCAGCAGCGCGAGGCAGCCGGCCACCGCATGCCGCAGCGGCCGCTGCGCGTCCGCTGCGAGCAGGTTGCGGCCCGCGTCGTCATACAGGCTCACGTGCACGTGCATCCCGCTGCCCGGCGCATGCAGGTACGGCTTGCCCATGAAGCTCGCACGATAGCCGTGCTGCAGCGCGACGCCGCGCGTGCTGCGGCAGAACAGCGCCGACCAGTCGGCCGCGCGCAGCGCGTCGTCGGTATGGCCGAAGTTGATCTCGAACTGGCCGGGCCCGAGCTCGGCCGTGATCACCGTCGCGTCGACGCCCTGCTCGCGCGCGGCCTCGACCATCTCGTGCAGCACATCGGAAAACCGCGACAGGCGTTCGATGTGCATGTTCGGCTGGTCGTCGCGGTCGTCGCTCAAGCGGTCGCGCGGATACTGCGGCAGCCCGTCCGCGAGTTGCGCGGCGAACAGGTAGAACTCGAGCTCGAACGCGACGACCGGCCGGATGCCGCGCGCCGCGAACCGCCGCAGCACGCGCGCCAGCACCTCGCGCGGCTCGAACTCGATCGGCGCGTCCGTGCCGTCGGAGCTGATCAGCATCTGCGCGAGCGGCTGCCGCTCCCAGCGCACCGGCTTCAGCGTGCCGGGAATCAGGCGGCGCGGCGCGTCGGGGTCGCCGTCGTTGAAGCAGTAATCGCCGATCTTGTAGAGGCCGCCCTGCGTGCCGAGCAGCACGCAGTTCTGCGGCAGCTTCAGCAGCGAGCCCGACGCGACCTTCTCGAGCGCATCGATCGGATAACGCTTGCCGTAGAAATGGCCCGGCAGGTCGAGACAGATCAGGTCGACATAACGGATCTCGGGATGCGCCTGCCGGAATGCGCGGACTTCATCGACCAGCACGGGAACGACGTCTGCCATGTCTCATCCTTTCCATGTCTTGTATGACGGTGCCGCAGCGCGGCGAACCGGACTCATCGGCATGCGGCACGCCCCATACCCGATGTCGATCAGTACTGCAAACCAGCAGCACGGCGCGACGATCCGCCGGACCGCCCGCCGGCGAACTCAGGTGAACACCCAGATCACGCGCGCCGGCGCGTCGCCCAGGTTCGCGTAACGAAACCGCTTGTGCGCGGGAAGCTGGAATGCGTCGTTCGGGCCGAGCGTGACGGGCGTGTCGTCGCCGTCGATCCAGATCGTCAGCTCGCCTTCGAGCACGAAGCCGCCCTGCTCGTCGCTGTCGTCGACGGAGCGCTCGCCGCTGCTCGCGCCGGGCGCGAGATGGCTCTCGAGGATCGAGAAGCGCGAGCGCATGTTCGGCGACACGAGGATGTCCGTGATGCCGGCCGCGTAATACACGGTGCGCCGCTCGTCGGGCCGCGTGACCCACGGCACGCTGCGCGGCTTGCTCAGGCTGTAGAAATACGTGGTCGGCACGCCGAGCGCCTCGCCGATCGCGGTGAGATCCGCGACCGTCGGGCGCGACAGCCCGCGCTCGACCTGCGACAGAAAGCCGACCGAGCGGCCGATCCGTTCCGCGAGATCGTTGAGCGTGACCTTGCGATGCTTGCGCAGGTCGCGGATCAGGATCGCCAGACTTTCTATCTCTTCCTGTTCGTTCATGATGAGTTCCGGTACGTCAGACGGTATCGCGCAAACGGTACCAGGCCTTGCCGATCGCTTCCAGCGGCGCGGCGAGGCGGTCGCCGCCGGGAAAGCGCGGGTTGCGGATGCGCTGGTACTGCGCGAGCAGGTGATCGTCGCCGAGCACGGCATCGGCGACCGCGCGCGCGCCGGCGAGCGTCGGCAGCACGCCGTGCCCCGAGAAGCCCTGCAGCCAGAAGCGCTGGCCGCGGCGGCCGATGTCGGGCGTGCGGCGCATGCTGATGTCGATGTGACCGCCCCACACGTAGTCGAGCGGCACGCCGGCCAGTTGCGGGAACACGCGTTCGAGATGCGGGCGCGTCGCGGCCGCGATGTCGGCCGGAATCCCGCCGAGATACGTGCAGCCGCCGCCGAACAGCAGACGGTTGTCGGGGCTCAGGCGGAAGTAGTCGGGCACGAACTGGTTGTCGATCACACAGCTGTTCTGCGGCAGCAGCGAGCGGGCGACGTCCGCCGAAAGCGGCGCGGTCGCGACCTGGTAGGTGCCGACCGGCAGCAACCGGCGCGACAGCTCGGGATCGAGCCGGTCGACGTACGCGTTGCACGCGAGCACCAGCACGTCCGCGCGCACTTCGCCGTGCGCGGTGCGTGCGACGTGACCGCCGGCCGTCTCGCGACAGTCGAGCACGCGGCTTTGCTCGAAGATGCGGCCGCCGGCCCGTTCGATCGTCTGCGCAAGACCGAGCGCGAGCTTCAGCGGATTCAGATGGCCGGCCTCGGGATCGTAGAGCGCGGCGAGATAGCGCGCGCTGCCGATCCATTCGGGCATCTCGTCCTGCCCGATCACGCGCAGCCGGTCGTAGCCCCAGCGCTGCGCGGCTTCGTCGCGGGCCTGTGCGAGCAACGCAACGCGACGCGGCCGCACCGCGGCCCACAGGCTGCCGGGCCGATAGTCGATGTCGAAGCCGTGCCGCGCGGGCAGTTCGCGCACTTCGGCCGCGGCCCAGCGCATGCTGTCCCACAGCATGCGCGCGCCGTCGCGGCCGAGCGAATCCTCGAGCGGCTGCATGTCGCACGACCAGCCGAGCAGCGCCTGTCCGCCGTTGCGGCCCGATGCGGCCCACGCGACGCGGCTCGCTTCGAGCACCACCACGCGCTTGCCCGCGAGCGCCAGGCGCAACGCCGTGTGCAGCCCGCTGAAGCCCGCGCCGACGACCAGCACGTCGGCGTCGATGCGTTCGTCCAGTTCGGGACGCCGCGGGATCGGCGCCGGGCAGGTGCCGGCGTAGTAGCTTGCGACGTGACGGTCGGACTGCACGAACATGCGGGCTCCCGTGAAATTTCAGTCGACTAATTTCATGAAAAATTAGCACGTCAATTTCACGGAGGCAAGCGGGAGGATGGGATTAGTCCGGTGAACTAAAGTTGCGCTCTTTTCAAGTGATTTCCACTGGATTTAACAATTGGCAGCAATCGCGCCACTTTGCTTGGTCAAAGCTGGTCACGCGCGCCTAGACTCACGAGCACCATTCAAGTTGACCGACACGAATCGAACGGTTGTTCACGTTGAATCGATCCGTTCCTCACCGACGCCCGAAGCCGCTGCACGAGATGCGAAATCGCCAACGTTACAGAAGTCGAGCAACTCTAGTTCGTTAGGCATTATTGATCCAACTTTACTTCCAGAAATTTAGAAGTAAATGCATGCTCTGGGGTCACCGTACTGCCCGCAAACCCGGTCTCCACGGGCATCCTCCATAACTAGAGAAAGAGCGACTCTAGTTTCTCGGGCTGAGCGGGCCTCGACAGCTGATCGCGCAAGGGCACCGGCAGCGCTGCGCGATCATGTGCTCGGAAGCCGTGTGGTGGCGCTGTCATCGACGCATCGTGTCCGACTACCTGATCGCGCGCGGCGAAACGGTGCTGCACATCATGGGCAAGAACCGCGTGGAGCCCGCGCGTCTTACTGCCGGCGCGGTGATCCGGGACGACGGCACGATCGTCTATCCGGACGTCGAAGGCGATGCGCCAGCGGAAACAGCCGACACGCAGCCGAACGCGTGACGCGACACCGGTCGGGTGCGTGACGGTGTGACGGTGTGACGGTGTGACGGCGTAGCGGCGTAGCGGCGAAACGCGAAACGGCGCGAAAGCATCACGCCCGACGCAACGCCCACGTCGATCAGCCGCGCCCCCTGCAACGCCGCGCGCCGGCCCCGCTTTGCGCCGCCGCGATCCTGCATTACCATCGGGCGTCCGCCGCGCGTACCCGCGCGCCCCGCCACTTCTCCGCTTCCGCATCCATGCTCGCCCTCATCATCGTCGCCGGCCTGTGGGCCGGCCTGCAAAACGCCCTCGCGGGCGGCGGCTCGTTCGTCACGCTGCCCGCGCTGATCGTGTCGGGAATGTCGCCGCTCGCGGCGAACATCACGTCGACGGTCGCGCTGTTTCCCGGCCAGGTCACGACGGGCTGGGCCAGCCGGAACATGGTGCGCGGCGCGGGCAAGCTGTCGTTTCGCGCGCTGTTCGCGATCAGCGTGGTCGGCGGCGCACTCGGCGGCCTGCTGCTGCTGAAAACCCCGTCGTCGATCTTCTCGCACCTCGTGCCGTGGCTCGTGCTGTTCGCGACGGTCGTGTTCGCATGGGGCAGCTTCTTCCGCAAGACCGGCGCCGGCACGCAGCATGTCGGCCCCGTCACGGCCGCGATCTCGCAGTTCCTGATCGCGATCTACGGCGGCTACTTCGGCGGCGGCATCGGCTTCCTGATGATGGCCGCGCTGACGATGGCCGGCCTGTCGCCACGTCACGCGATGTCGACCAAGAACGCACTCGCGGGCGTGATGAACGCGTCGGCGGTCGTGCTGTTCCTGACCTCACCGCACCTCCACTGGCAGGCGGCGATCGCGCTCGGCGGCGGCGCGATCGTCGGCGGCCTGCTCGGCGCGTGGGCGCTGCACCGCGTGAACGAGCGCGTGCTGCGGATTGCGATCGTCTGCATCGGCGCCGCGCTGACCGTGGGGCTGTTCGTCAAGCCGATCTGACGCGCGCGCCCCGATCGCGCCGACGGCACGCATCCCGTCGGTCGCGACGAACTCGCCATCGCTCGGCAGGCGCCCCGTGCGCCGAGCGATGGCGGGCAATGCGCCCGCCTCGATGTCGCGGCGGATTCGCGGGCGCGGCGGGCGGCCTGCGCGCCCCGCTCGTCAATGCTTGCAGGCGCGCGCGTTCAACCGAACGGCCGCACGCCGATCAGCGGGCCGTGCAGGAACCAAGCGAAGACGGCCCATACGACGAGCCCGGCGACGATCGTCACGGCATCGCCCGACAGGCTGCCGGCCGGATAGCGGACGCCGTTGCGGCGATCGCGCGCGCGCCACACGACGAAATCGACCAGCGACCACACGAAGAATGCGCCGAACAGCACGACCGCGTGCAGCGTGCCGTTCGCGAGCAGGTGCGCGATCGCCCATACCATCACGCCGGCCACCATCGGATGGCCGACGAGCGTCTTGATGCGGTTGCGCGGCACGTAGGACGCGGCAATCAGCACGAACGCGATCGCGGTCAGCATGCCGGTGAGATGGCGAACGCCGACGGGCGACACCCACAGCAGCGTCCCGCCCTGGCGCGCGATCCCGTAACCCCAGATGATCAGCACGAAGCCGACGATCGACGCGATCGCATAGGGGCCCTTCCAGCGTTTCTCGCCGATCCGCTCGATGGTCGCGGATCGCCAGCCGTCCGCGACGATCCGAATCGAATGCACACCGAGGAAGATCGCTAAACCGAGAATCAGGACGAGCATCGGTTGTCTCCGTCTGGAACGATGAGTGGGGAATCATTCGCGCGGCTTTCGATGCGCCGTTCGCGAGGCCGGCGACACGGCCGGCGCGGGTCGCGCCAGACGCGGACGCGATCCGCGCCGATCATAAACGCCGTAGCCGCCGTTGTGAAGCATGACGCACGCACGGTTCGGCAAGGTTGATGCTTTCGTACATCCCGTGCGGTTGGCAGGAATCTGGCGCATCTCCCCACGCTTCGCGAGTCGCAAACTCAGGACAACGTAAATCGTCGCGCAGCGACGATGGGCGGCCGGCGCTACGGTTACTTGCGCTTCGCCACGGATTTCGTGGCCCGTTTCGAAACAGGTTTCGGCGCCGCTTTCGCGGAAGGTTTCGCGGACGCTTTCGCAGCCGGCTTCACACTCCGTTTCTCAGCCGGCGTTGACGCCGCTGCCGTCTTCGGCTCCGCAGGCGGCTTCGGCGCCGCCTTCCCCTTCGCCTTGCGCTTCGGCGCCCCCGCCAGCAACGCCGCCCGATACGCGCCGCGGCACCAGTCGAACAGCGCGCCCGCATCCTCCAGCACGTCGGCCGGCGTTTCGTAATAACCCTCGAGCGCAACGGTGCGCGTAGGGCGCTCATACGAGAACGGCCCCATCCCTGCCGCCACGAACGCGGGACGGTTCACGTCGTCGACGCGCAGGAACAGCGACCCGCGCGACATGAAGCCGAACATCACGCCGTCGAGCCGCATCGCGGCGCCGCTGAAGAACCGCGCGACCTCTACCTTGCCGAGCGGCGCGAGCCGGTACGCGATCTCCTCGCCGTGCGCCTTCTCCGATTGCCAGCTCATGCGGGCTCCGTGCAGCGCCGTGTCCACACGTCGAGTTCCGCGTCGTCGAAGCCGACGGCCGCCGCGCTCTCGCGGATCTGCCGCCACGTCGCGCGATCGACCGGAATGCCGTCCACGCCGCGTGCGGCGCGGCTCGCCTCCTCCGGCTCGCCGGGCATCCGCACCGGCGCATCGCCCGCCTGCGGCGACGCCTTCGCCCATTCGACGAACGCATCGGCTTCGCGCTGCGCATCGGCCGCATCGAACGCGTCAGGATCGATCAGCACCGACAGCATCCCGTTGACGATCGCGCTCGTCTTCTGCAGCGTGTCGCCGTAGGTCGTATGCCCGCCGACCAGCGCGCCGCCGAAGATCTCGCACATCGCGGCCAGCGCATACCCCTTGTGCAGCCCGAACGGCAGCAGCGCGCCGAACGGCTGCTCGTGCATGACGGCCGGATCGTCGGTCGGCTGGCCGCGATGATCGATCAGCGACCCGGCCGGCACGCGCTTGCCCTGGTTGTACGCGACCCGCGTCTTGCCGTAAGCGATCGCGCTCGTCGCGAAATCGAGCAGCAGCGGCGGCCGCCCCGCGCGCGGATACGCGGCGCAGAACGGATTCGTGCCGAAGCGCGCATCGGTGCCGTGCAGCGGCGCGACGAGCAAGTCGCCCGGCACGTTGACGAAATGGAACGACACGAGCCCCGAGCGCGCGCACTGCTCGGCCCAGTGCCCGATGCGGCCGAGGTGATGGACGTCGCGCAGCCCGATCGCGCAGATGCCCATGCGTCGCGCGCGCTCGATGCCTTCGACCATCGCCTCGAATGCGATCACCTGGCCGAAGCCGCGTCCGCCGTCGATGGTGAGCACCGCGCCGCCGTCGCGGACGATCGACGCGTGCCCGTTCAACTGCAACTGCCCTTCCCGCCACGACGCGACGTAGTTCGGGATCATCCCGATCCCGTGCGAATCGTGCCCGGCCAGATTCGCGCCGACCAGGTGATCGGCGACGAGCCGCGCCTCGCGCTCGCTGCTGCCGACCCGCTCCCAGAGTGCCGCGACGAACGCGTGCAGCGGTTCGGCGCGCATGCGCAGCGGGTCGGTATCGGGGGTCGGCAGCGCGGTCATCGGCAAGGCTCCGTCAGGTCGGGTTGGATCCGGTCGGGTCGGGACAGACGGCGCGAACGCTCAGCGCGCGGACGCGATCACGTCCGCCACCGCCGCGGTCAGCTTCTTCGCGTACGGCACGTGCAGGAACTCGTTCGGGCCGTGCGCATTCGACTTCGGCCCGAGCACGCCGCACACCATGAACTGCGCGGACGGGAAGCCGGCCTGCAGCACGTTCATCAGCGGGATCGTGCCGCCGAGGCCCATGTACGCGCAGTCCGCGCCGAAGTGGCGGCGCGACGCGGCGTCGAGCGACGACGCGAGCCACGGCGCGAGATCCGGCGCGCTCCAGCCGGTCGCGGCGCCCGCATCCGGCTTGAACGTGACCTTCGCGTTGTACGGCGGATCGAGTTCGAGCAGTTCCTTCAGTTGCTGCACGGCCTGAGCGGCATCGACCAGCGGCGGCAGGCGCAGCGACAGCTTGAACGCGGTGCGCGGACGCAGCACGTTGCCCGCGTCGGCGAGCGCCGGCAGGCCGGCCGCGCCCGTCACCGACAGCGACGGACGCCACGTCGAGTTCAACAGCGCCTCGCGCGGATCGGTGGTGGTCGGCAGCACCGGCTTGCCGTCCGCGCCGCATGCCCACGGCAGCCCCTTCCACACGGCGTCGCCGAGGATCGCGGCGGCCGCGTCGGCCTCGCGCACGCGGCTGTCGGGAATCTCGCAATGGAACACGCCCGGCAGCAGGTTGCCGTTCTTCGCGTCTTCCAGGCGCTCGAACAGCTGGCGCATCACGCGGAAGCTCGACGGCGCGATGCCGCCGAACACGCCCGAGTGAACACCCTCCTCGAGCACCTCGACCTGCAGGTCGCCGGACACCAGCCCGCGCAGCGACGTCGTGAGCCACATCTGGTCGTAGTTGCCGGCGCCCGAATCGAGGCACACGACGAGCGACACCTGGCCGAGCCGGTCGCGCAGCGCATCGACGTACGGCAGCAGGTCGTAGCTGCCCGACTCCTCGCAGGTCTCGATCAGGCCGACGCAGCGCGGGCGTTCGACGCCCTGCTCGTCGAGCGCGCCGAGCGCGGCGAGGCTCGCGTAGATCGCGTAGCCGTCGTCCGCGCCGCCGCGGCCGTACAGCTTGCCGTTCTCGAACTTCGGCGTCCACGGGCCGAGGTCCGCGCGCCAGCCGTCGAATTCGGGCTGCTTGTCGAGGTGGCCGTACAGCAGGATCGTGTCGGTGCTGCCCGAGCGGGTTGCGGGGGTTTCGAAGAAGATCACCGGCGTGCGGCCGGGCAAGCGCACGATCTCGAGCTTCAGGCCTTTCACCGGCTGGCGTTCGGCCCACTGCGCGGCATCGGTGACGACCCGTTCGAGATAGCCGCGCTTCGCCCAGTCGGGGTCGAAGGCGGGGCTCTTCGCGGGAATCGCGATGTAGTCGGTCAGTGCGTGGAGGATTTCATCGTTCCACTTGCGCTCGACGAAGGTAACGAGCTTGTCATGGTCGAGGACGGGGGTAGTGTCGACGGAGGTCATGGTGGGGTGCCTGGATAGGGCTGACGAAAAACCGGATGATACGCCGATGCCCCCGCCCCGGGGCGCTTTCCGTGCCGTATTCGGGGCCCGTTCGGGCCCGTTTCCCGCAGCGCGTCGCGCACCCGCTCAAACGGCCTGCGGGAATGCGTCGCACAACCCCGCCGCGCACGCGATCGCGTCGTCCCACAGCCGCCGGGTCAGCACCCCGGCATCCTCTTCCCGCGCGAGTGCCGCGGCCTCGCCCGACCACAGCAGCGAGAAATCGTCGCGCCCCTGCCGCTCGAACGCGACGCGCAGCGGATCGACTGCCGCCGTCGCGAGCGGGAACGCGGGCGCAAGCGCGCTCATCGGCCCCTGCTCGCGCATGAAGCGCGTCAGCAGGCCGCGTCCGGGGCGGCCCGTGTAGAGGTTGGTCACGCGCGTGCCGTCGTCGCGTGCGGCCCGCAGCGCCGCGCGGTGCTGCGTCGAGCGGCCGGCTTGCGGCGTCAGCAGGTAGCCGGTGCCGATCTGCACCGCGCGTGCGCCGAGCGCGAACGCGGCCGCGATGCCGCGGCCATCGGCGATCGCGCCGGCGGCGATCACCGGCGCGCGCACCGCGTCGACGAGCTGCGGCAGCAGCGCGAACAGGCCCGGCTGCGCGTGGATGTCGTCGGTCAGGAACATCCCGCGATGCCCGCCCGCCTCGGCGCCCTGCGCGACGATCGCATCGACGCCGCGCGCATCGAGCCAGCGCGCTTCCTCGACGGTCGTCGCGGACGAGACGACCAACGCGCCCGTGCGCCGCACCCGTTCGAGCAGCGCTTCATCCGGCAAACCGAAATGGAAGCTCACGACGGCCGGGCGCAGTTCCTCGACGACCGCGCACATCGCGTCGTCGAACGGCGCCCGACCGGGGCCGCCCTTCACGGCGGCCGGATCGAGCCCGGCTTCCGCGTAGTAGCCGGCCAGCGCCGCGCGCCAGCGCGCGTCGACCTCGGCATCGGGCGCGGGCGGCGCATGACAGAAGAAGTTGACGTTGAACGGCGCCGGCGTGTGCGCGTGGATCGCCGCGATCTCGTCGCGCAACTGCTGCGGGCCGAGCGCCGCGCATGCGAGCGAGCCGAGCCCGCCCGCCTCGCAGACCGCAATCGTCAGCGGGCTCAGGGAACCGACCATCGGAGCCTGGATCAGCGGCAGGCGGGAAGGCAGCATCGTCATCGGAATCACCGTTCGGTAGAAATAATCAATGGCGTGGGCGAGCGCATTTCGAGCGCTCGATAATAACCGACTAATTCAATCAGGGTTTTCCGACTCATTCAGCCCGCAAATTGAATTAACCGGTTCGGCAAAAATCGATTATCCGTTCAACCTGACCCGCATCTCACCTTCACCCCTGAACCACCGTCCGGACGGCCAAGACAGGCCATTCGCCCCGGTGCAGCCACCGTCATCCGCACCAAAGCGTTTCACTCTTTTCAATGATCGACATCAATATTCAAGATATTAAATTTTATCGCTTACCCTTATTCAAACCTAATTAAGATATAAGATGCTGTCGTTCAATAAAACGACGATCCATTCCGGAATCGTCGACCGGCGCCGGGCCGCGCCACCTCAACCGCATCACGACCATTCAAGGAGCCTCGCATGTCCGATGCCAGCTCGTCCTCCTCCCGTTCCGCCGCCGCGCCAGCCGCGACCGCCGCGCCGAAAATCGGCGTCATCCCCGCCACGCTGATGGTCGCGGGCAACATGATGGGCTCCGGCGTCTTCATGCTGCCCGCGAACCTCGCCGCCACCGGCGGCATCGCGATCTTCGGCTGGCTGATCACCGTGGTCGGCGCCGTGTCGCTCGCGCTGGTGTTCGCGAAGCTCGCGGCGATCGACCCGGCCGCCGGCGGCCCGTATGCGTATGCGCGCAAGGCCTTCGGCCCGTACATCGGCTACCAGACCAACCTGATCTACTGGCTCGCGAACGTGCTCGGCAACGTCGGCCTCGCGGTCGCCGGCCTCGGCTATCTCACGCACTTCTTCCCGGTCCTGCACGACCCGCTCGTGTTCGCGCTCGCGCAGATCTTCGTGATCTGGCTGTTCACCTACGCGAACATCCTGGGGCCGAACGTGGTCGGCCGCGTGCAGTCGGTCACGACGATCTTCGCGCTCGTGCCGATCCTCGGGATGGCCGTGTTCGGCTGGTTCTGGTTCAGCAAGGACGTGTACTTCGCCGGCTGGAACGTGTCGGGCGCGAGCAGCTTCAGCGCGATCGGCGCGACGCTGAACTTCACGCTGTGGGCGTTCATCGGCGTCGAGAGCGCGTCGGTGTCGGCCGGCGTCGTCGAGAACCCGTCGCGCAACGTGCCGATCGCGACCGTCGGCGGCGTCGTGCTCGCGGCCGTCTGCTACGTGCTCAGCTCGACCGTGATCATGGGGATGATCCCGAACAAGGCGCTGCTCGCGTCGAGCGCGCCGTTCGCGGATGCCGCGCGCCTCGCGCTCGGCGACACCGCCGCGAACGCGGTCGCGATCTGCGCGGCGCTCGGCTGCCTCGGCTCGCTCGCGGGCTGGACGCTGCTGGTCGGCCAGACCGCGAAGGCCGCGGCCGACGACGGCCTGTTCGCCGGCGTGTTCGCCCGCGTCAACTCGAAGAACGTGCCGTCGGCCGGCCTCGCGATCGTCGCGGTCATCATGTCGGTGCAGGTGCTCGCGACGATGTCGCCGAGCGCGAGCGAGCAGTTCGGCAAGATCGCGTCGATCGCCGTGATCATGACGCTGCTGCCGTACATCTACTCGTGCATCGCGATCAAGGTGCTCGGCTACGGCAAGATGCCATCGCACCAGTTCACCTTCTACACGATCGTCGGCCTGATCGGCGCCGTCTACGCGCTGTGGGCGATGGTCGGCTCCGACGGCCAGCAGACGCGCTGGTCGCTGATCTTCGTGATCGCGACGATCGTGTTCTACGAGCTGTCGATCAACCGCCAGCGCGAAATCGAGGAAACCCATGTCCATCCGGGCGGCCGCTCGCCGCGCTGGGTGCGCTACCTCGCGCTCGGCGTGACCATCGTCGCGCTCGTCGCGGCCTTCTGGATCTCCGTCGGCCAACACGAGGCCGCCCGCCTTCACGCACGCTCACCGGCCGCCACAGCAGGCATCCCGGCAACTCAACAAACGGGGGAATGACCCATGACCGCTTCCTTGACCCAACCGGCGTTCCGCCGCCTCGGCATGAAGGCGCTGCTCGTGCAGCACGACATCGACGAACGCACGGCCACCGGACGCGCGGCCACCGCGCTCGTCGAAGAATTGCGCACGCGGCTCGTCGACGTCGTGATCGCAACCTCAGCCGAAGACGCACGCGCGGTGGTCGACGCCGATCCCGCGATCCAGTGCCTGCTGCTCAACTGGGAGCTCGGCAACGATCCCGGCCATGCGCCCGCGCAGGCCGTGCTCGACGCGATGCGTGCGCGCAATGCGACGGTGCCGGTGTTCCTGCTCGCGAGCCGCGCGAGCGCGGCGGCGATTCCCGTCGACGCGATGCGCAAGGCCGACGACTTCATCTGGATGCTGGAGGACACGACCGCATTCATCGGCGGGCGGATCGTCGCCGCGATCGAACGCTACCGCGAAACCGTGCTGCCGCCGATGTTCCGCGCGCTCGCGCAGTTCTCGCGCGTGTACGAATACTCGTGGCACACGCCGGGCCACACGGGCGGCACCGCGTTCCTGAAATCGCCGGTCGGCCGCGCGTACTTCGAATTCTTCGGCGAAGCGCTGTTCCGCTCGGACCTGTCGATCTCGGTCGGCGAACTCGGCTCGCTGCTCGACCACTCGGGCCCGATCGGCGAAAGCGAACGCTACGCGGCGCGCGTGTTCGGTGCGCACCGCACGTATCACGTGACGAACGGCTCGTCGATGTCGAACCGCGTGATCCTGATGGCGAGCGTCACGCGCAACCAGGTCGCGCTGTGCGATCGCAACTGCCACAAGTCGGCCGAGCATGCGATGACGATGTCGGGCGCGATTCCGACCTACCTGATTCCGTCGCGCAACCATTACGGGATCATCGGGCCGATCATGCCGGAACGGCTCACGGCCGCCGCCGTGCGTCTCGCGATCGACGCGAACCCGCTCGTGCGCGGCCGCGACGGCATCGACCCGACGCCCGTGCATGCGCTGATCACGAACTCGACGTACGACGGCCTCTGCTACAACGTCACGCGCATCGAGGAACTGCTCGGCCAGAGCGTCGACCGGTTGCATTTCGACGAGGCATGGTACGGCTACGCGCGCTTCAACCCGATCTACCGCGATCGCCACGCGATGCACGGCGATCCGTCGCAACACGACGCGAGCAAGCCGACCGTGTTCGCGACACAGTCGACGCACAAGCTGCTCGCCGCGCTGTCGCAGGCGTCGTTCATCCATGTCCGCAACGGCCGCAACCCGATCGAGCACGCGCGCTTCAACGAGGCGTACATGATGCATGCATCGACGTCGCCGAACTACGCGATCATCGCGTCGAACGACGTGAGCGCCGCGATGATGGACGGCCCCGGCGGCGAGGCGCTGACCACCGACGCGATCCGCGAGGCCGTGTCGTTCCGCCGGATGCTCGCGCGGCTGCATGCGGAATGCGAGGAGAACGACGACTGGTTCTTCAACGGCTGGCAGCCGGACACCGTGGTCGATCGCAAGACGGGCCGGCGCGTGCGCTTCCATGAAGCGGACGAAACGCTGCTCGCCACCGATCCGTCATGCTGGGTACTGCATCCGGGCGACACATGGCACGGCTTCGGCGAGATCGAGGACGATTACTGCATGCTCGATCCGATCAAGGTGTCGATCGTCACGCCTGGCGTCGCGCCGCACGGCGGGCTGATGCCGGTCGGCATTCCGGCGTCGGTCGTCACCGCGTACCTGGACCGGCACGGGATCGTCGTCGAGAAGACGACCGACTTCACGATCCTGTTCCTGTTCTCGCTCGGCGTGACGAAGGGCAAGTGGGGCACGCTCGTCAACACGCTGCTCGACTTCAAGCGCGACTACGATGCGAACGCGCCGCTCGAGCAGGCGCTCCCGGAACTCGTCGCGCGCTATCCGGACCGCTACGGCACGCTCGGCCTGCGCGATCTGTGCGACCTGATGTTCAGCGCGATGAGCGACCTGAAGACGACCGAGATGATGTCGCGCGGCTTCTCGACGCTGCCGCAGCCCGACTTCAGCCCGGCCGAGGCGTACGAGCATCTCGTGCACAACGACATCGAGATGCTGGAACTCGCCGAGATGGCGGGCCGCACCGTCGCGACGGGCGTGGTGCCCTATCCGCCCGGCATTCCGCTGCTGATGCCCGGCGAGAACGCGGGGCCGGCCGACGGCCCGCTGCTCGGTTACCTGAAGGCGCTCGAGCAGTACGACCTGCGCTTCCCCGGCTTCACGCACGACACGCATGGCGTCGAAGTCGAGGACGGCGTGTACCGGATCGCGTGCATCAAGCAAACCGCGCGCGATACCCGCAATACCAACACGCGCTGAGCATGCGCGCCGCGACGCCGCGCCGGCAGGATGCGGCAGGCGTCGCGACGCGCGATGAACCGGCCGGTCATGCCGGCAACTGATTAACCCACGCGGCAAGCTGCGCTTCGCCTTCTTCGTCGAGCTTGCCCTTCAGTTCCCCGTACCACGGCGCGATCGCGTCGGCCGGCTGCGTGGCCTTCAGGATCTCGAGACTGTTCTCGAGGAACGACGAAAAGAACGGAATGCCGCGCATGTAGAGGAAGGTCGAATCGGTGATCCGCACGTGGCCGTACACGTCGCGCACCCACGCGAGATGCGGCAGCGCCTCGCGCAGGTGGCCGCCTTGCATCAGCGCCGAAATGAAGTTCACGCGCGCCGCGACGTCGGACTGCTCGTGCGTGTCGTGATTGACCTCGGCGGCCTTCTGCATCCACGCTTCGCCGCGCTCCACTTCGTCGCACATCACCGACGTCGTCGCGAGTTGCACCGCGTTGTGCGCGCTCGGCTCATGGTCGAACAGCGCGAGCCAGTACGGAAACGCTTCCGGGTAACGCTTCATCGCCGAGTATGAAAGCGCGCAGAGGCGCGCCGCATCGGCCAGCCGCTCCGCGTGCGGCGCGGCGGCCGCGATCGCGGCCTCGTGCCGGCCGGCCTGGAATGCCCTCAGCGCGGGCGCGAGTTCCGGCGCGATGTCGGGGCCGCCTTGTTCGTTCGTATCGTCGGATCCTTCCGTTGCTTCCGACGCTCCGCCTGCGTCGTGCGCGGAACGCGCGGGCGCTGCCGCTTCGTCACGCGTTTTCTTTCCGAACAGCTTGCCCAGCAGGCCCATGATGATTGTCCTTGTCGTTGTCGTTGCGAGCGGGAATGGCGGCGCCGCATCTACGGTCGCCGCACGGCGATCGCCATCTTACGCGTGCTCGAAGTCGACAAGAAGCAAACGACGGACTGATTCCGCCGCGGCGCGGAAAGACGCACCACTCACGCGTCCGTGGACCTCACGCCGCGATCCATCCCGCGCCGGTACGCAGCCGGGCTCGTCGCCGCGACGCGCCGGAAATGCCGGCGCAACGACTCCTCGGAACCGAACCCCGCGCGCGCGGCAATCTGTGCGAGCGACAGCCCGGGATGCGCTTCGAGCATGTCCTTCGCGACGTTCACGCGCTCGCGGGTCAGCCACGCGAGCGGCGACATCCCGGTTGCATCCGCGAACTGCCGCTGCAGCGTGCGCGTGCTCATCGCGGCCTGCGCGGCCAGCGACGCGAGCGTGTGCGGCTCGGCCGCGTGCGCGCGCATCCAGTCGATCAGCTTAGCGAGCCGGTCGCTGCCGCCCGGCGCGACCGGGCGCGGCACGAACTGCGCCTGGCCGCCGTCGCGATGCGGCGGCAGCACGAGGCGCTGCGCGACGCGGTTCGCGATCGCGCCGCCGTGATCGCGGCGCACGAGATGCAGCAGCATGTCGAGCCCCGCCGCCGAGCCGGCCGACGTGACGATCTGCCCTTCGTCGACATACAGCGCGTCGGGATTCACGCGCAGCGCCGGATAGCGCGCCTGCAGGCGCTCGGCGTAGCGCCAGTGCGTGGTCACGGTAAGCCCGTCGAGCACGCCGGCCGCCGCGAGCACGAACACGCCCGAGCAGATCGAACAGAGCCGCGCGCCGCGGCGATGCGCGGCACGCAGCTTCTTCAGCAGCGGCTCCGGCGGCAGCTCGTCCGGATCGCGCCAGCCGGGAATCACGATGGTGTCCGCGCGATCGAGCATCGCGAGCCGGTACGGCGCGGCGACCGTGATGCCGCCCGCCGCGCGCACGGGCCCGGGCTCGCTCGCGCAGACCGCGAAGCGATACCAGTCGACGCCGAGTTCCGGGCGTTCGAGCGCGAACAGTTCGACCACGCAGCCGAACTCGAAGGTGCAGAGGCGATCGTAGGCGAGCGCGACGACGAGATGATTGTGCATGGCGCGATGTTACCGGAACTTGTCGATCGCGCCACTGCCGCGACGGCCGCCGAACCGCGATACTGCCCTTCATTCCGGCGCATTCCGCGCCGTCCTTCAGGAGCGCCTTTCATGTCATACGTCACCGACGTCCCCGCCGCCGACAGCGCCGCCGCCCTTGCGCACTTCGAAGCATCGCTGCGCTTCGAGACCGATTGCTGGGACGTACACGATGCGCTTGCGTCCGGCGCGCCGGATTTCGTGCTGCTCGACGTCCGGGGGCCGGAGCAGTTTGCCGCCGGCCACGTGCCCGGCGCGCGCAACCTGCCGCACCGCAAGATCGTCGCCGGCAAGCTCGCCGACCATCCGGCCGGCACGCTGTTCGTCGTCTACTGCGCGGGCCCGCACTGCAACGGCGCCGCGCGCGCGGCGATCCGGCTCGCGCGCCTCGGCCGACCGGTGAAGCTGATGATTGGCGGCGTCACGGGCTGGCTCGACGAAGGTTTCGCGTTGAGCAACGAAGTGCAGCCTGAGGGCGTCGCCATGCGCTGATCGTTATTGAAAACGCAACAATCAATTGCCGGCACACGAATGGAAAAAGCGCGACAATCAGCCTCATTGCAGTTCGGACGGAGCAGCAACATGGAACACACAGTCCTGATTCAGGTGGCCGGTTCGGTCGCAGCGATCGCGCTCTATTTTCTTCCGGCCATCGTCGCCGATCGGCGCAGCCGGCACGACAAGCTGATGATCGCGATGTTCAACGCGCTGTTCGCGTGGACGGGCATCGGCTGGCTGCTGACGCTGTACTGGGCATGCCAGCCGAACCCGCAGACCGACGTCGCACAAACCATCCTCGCGAAGCGCCGCGGCATCAGCATGCGGACCTTCTCGACCGGTCTCGTCGAACGCGTGCAACGCCGCGTCGCCGCCCAGCAACAATGGGCCGAGAAGCAAGGTTGCCGCTAGGCAGTCCCGCCTTTCCGCTTACCTCGCCGTGCCGAACTTCGGCATCCTGACATTGGTCGAGGCCCGGTAGTCCCACACCAGCCTGTCGCGCGGCGCGTCACCGCCCGCGCGCAACCACGCCCCGAACGCCCCCGCCGTGACCGCCCGCGCGATCCGCTCGCCCGGACAGCCGTGCGGCCCCGTGCCGAACCCGAAGTTCGGCCCCGGCGCGCGGCCCGGCAGCAGTCGGTGCGGCTCGCGATGCACGGCCGGATCGCGGTTCGCCGCCGCAAGCACGACCAGGATGGCCGCACCGGCATCGACGGTCACGCCGTCGATCGTCGTGCGCGACGCGACGAAGCGGCGCGTGTTCTGCACCGGCGCATCGAATCGGCCGACCTCGGCGACGAATGCGTCGAGGGCGGCCGTATCCGGCATCGCGCGTTCGCCGTCCGTGCCATCCCATGCGACCAGCACGTTGCCGAGCCACGCGGCCGTCGCCTCGCACGTCTGCGACAGCAACCCGACCAGATTCGCGACCAGCGCGCCGCTCGCGTGCCAGCCCGCGGCGCCGGCCGCCTGCTGAACCGCGGCGACGAGTGAACCGTCCTGCGCATGCGTGCGCGCGACGCGTTCCGTCATGCGGTCGAGCAGTTGCCGCGCGGCTTCGCTCGCGCGGGCCAGCGCGGCGTCGTCCGACAGCGGCGACAGCGCGGCGACGAAGTCGACGACCAGCGCGGCGATATCGTCGAGTTGCGCGCTGTCGAAGCCGAGCAGATCGGCGACCGCGCAAACGGGCACCGTCAGGCACCACGCGTTCAATGCATCGGCGTCATACGGCGCGCGCAGCCGGCTGCCGGCGAGTTGGGCGGCCCGTTCGCGCAACGCGTTCGCATCGATCGGCGCGAACGCCGCGCGCAGCGCCTGCTTCGGCACGTCGTGCCGCAATGCGCCGTCGTTCATGCGCACCAGTTCGCCGAACAGCGCACCCGCCATCGACCCGCGCAACGCGGGCGGTACCGGCGCATCGAGCGGCCTGACGCGGCACGCCGGGTGGCCGAGCACGGCCGTCACGCTCGCCGCCCGGCTCGCGACCCACAGGCCGAGCGAGGCGTCGAACGCAAGCGGCGGCCCGTCGACGAGCGTCGCGTAATACGGGTAGGGATCGCGGTGCGTGACCGCGGCAATCGGATGGGTCGGGTTCATGCGTGCAGTATCGGCGCGCCGGGCCGCCGCATGTTTCGGGTTGACGTGAAATGTCGTGGATGTCGTCGGCATGCCGGCACGGCGGGCCACGGCGATGCGGCAACCTGCGGCCGGCAAGCGGCGCGGTGCCGCGACGGGCGCGTCGTCAGGCTGCCGACCGGTAGCGGTGCCCCTGCATGCGCACGCGGACGCGCCCGGCGGAAATCGCGCGCGGTTCGGGCACTACCGTTTCGTGATGAAACATTTCCTGCCGGAAGTGGCCGCTGTCGTCGAACCACTGGCAGATCAGCCAGTCGGCATCGTCGAACACGACCGGCCCCGCGTAGGTGACGGTCATGCGCGGCCCGCCGGTTTTCAGCGTCACGACATCGCCGACGCGAACGCCACTGCGGTGATTTTCTCGGATTGTCATCGCTCTCTCGATTTTTTATATATTCATTTTCCGGCGGCCCGCTGGCAGGTCATTCGGATATGCGGGAGATTACCAATCCGATAAATAACCGGCAACTCCCGAATACGAAAAAAACAGCGACCGGAAAATCGCAACAATATGCGGCACCGGTTCGCGTGGCGGGCGGCTGACGCCAGAACCGGCGCGGCTTGCGTGCCGGTTCCGGTCGCACCGCCGGAATACGGAGAATAATCGATGGTTTTCGCGCCGTCATCGAACTTCAAATCGGCAGCAGTTTCGATTGATTACCGTCAATCAGCTTTCGGTTGGAAACGTTCCCACGTTTCACCGGCCCTTATTGTTCAAACTGAACGGGCGAATTGTCCGGCGCCGAAAACCAGCGATTGAGGTCGCGGCCCGGCACCGCCGCCTGCGTGAACGTGAACGTGCCGTCGCGCGCCATTTCCGTCGCGGCGCGCAGGAACGCACCGAATGCGGCCCGCGCCAGCGCGCCGCCGACGCTGACGCGCTTCACGCCGAGCGCCGCGAGCGCCTCGAGGCTCAGCAACCCGCCCTGCAGCCCCATCACGACGTTGACCGGCGCGCCGACCGCGCGCGTGAGCGCCGCGATCTCGTCGGGATCGGTCACGCCCGGTGCGTACAGCACGTCAGCGCCCGCGTCACGGTACGCGACCAGCCGCGCGATCGTGTCGGCCAGGTCGTGGCGGCCGTGCAGGTAGTTTTCGCAACGCGCGGTCAGCGTGAACGGAAACGGCAGCGCGCGCGCCGCGTCGACCGCCGCCGCGATGCGCTCGACCGCCGCGTCGTACGGATAGATCGGTGCATCGGCGCGGCCGGTCGCGTCCTCGATCGAGCCGCCCACCGCGCCGGCGCCGGCCGCCAGGCGGATCGTCTCGGCGACCGTGTCGGGCGCGTCGCCGAAGCCGTTCTCGAGATCGGCGCTGACCGGCAGGCCGCCCGCCGCGACGATCTCCGAGATGTGGGCGAGCATTTCGTCACGGCCGATCGCGTTGTCGGGCCGCCCTCTCGAAAACGCGAAACCGGCGCTCGTGGTGGCGAGCGATTCGAAGCCGGCCATCGCGAGCAGCCGGGCGGACCCGGCATCCCACGGGTTCGGGATGATGAAGGCGCCGGCGCGCGCGTGCAGCGCGCGGAACGCTTCGGCCTGACGGAACTGCACGTTGGAATCGGACATTGACGTCTCCTCGGAATGGAGACGTCAGCATACGCGCGCGCGGTACCGCGACGGTTCAGGTCGCGATGAAATATCGATGCGGATGTCAGGGCCCGGCGCGGCGCGGTGTGCGGCCGGAAGTCGGCCGGGCCGGCCCGGCTTTCGTTGAACCGGACGAGCGGCGCCGCGATCTGCTTGCGGACGTCCGCATCGCCGACGTCGGTCACGTCGTAGGTGAACGTCATCGGTTACGTCGGATCAAGGAGAAAAACGGGAGGGAAGACAGTCGAAGCCGCGCGCGCGGCTACACGACATACGCGCCCTTCGCATGCAGTTCCGCTTCCGTGCGCTCGAGCGCCGTGATCGCATCGCTGCCTTCGAGCGCCAGCAACTGCGCGACCAGCGCCTCGGCCATCGCATGCGCGGCGACCAGCGACGGAAAGAACGACGGGCTGTCGTGCGTGAAGATCAGCTGCGCGTCCGCATGCAGCGCGATCGGCGACACCGCGCTGTCGGTGATCGCGACGATCCTGCTGCCCTGCGCTTTCGCCGCCTGCGCGACGCGCGTCGCTTCCGCCGAATACGGCGCGAAACTGATGATCACGGTCACGCTCTGCTTCGCGATCGTGCGCAACTCCATCTCGAGCGAGCCGGCGACACCGTTGAGCAACGACACGGTCGGCCGGAACAGCCGGTAGCCGTACACGAAACCGAACGCCACCGGATAGCACGACCGGAACCCCGCGACATGCACGTGCGACGCCTTGCGGATCAGCTTCGCGGCGTCCGCGAGCGCGTGCCCGTTCTGTGCGGCGGTGGCGGCAAGATTGTGCTGCTGTGCGGCGAGCAGGTCGTGCGCGAGCGACGCCTTCGCGTCGGGCCGCACGAGCGAACGCGCACGCTGCGTGAGCGGCTCGGGACGCGTGCGCACGCGCGCGACGCACAGGTCGCGCAGCTCGTTCCAGCCGGGGAAACCGAATTGCTGCGCGAGCCGCACGAGCGATGCGGGTTGAACCTGCGCGCGCTGCGCGACCTTGCGCATCGACGAGGTGGCGACCTCGTCGGGATGATCGAGCAGAAATGCAGCGCCCGCCTGGAATTGCGGGCTCAGTTCGGAAAATTGCGCCCGGATCCGGGACGCGAGTTCATCGAAATTGGCAGCCATCTTGGTGAGAACGGGAACCGGTCGTCCATGGTATCACCGGCCCCGTGCACACCGGTGCACCGCTCAGCGCAGCACTTCCACGTGATCGGCGTCGACCTTCACCTTGCCCGACCACTTGCGCTCGAACTCGCCGGTCAGCTTCACTTCGTTCTTGTCGCTGACGGGCTGGCCGGCCGCCCACAGCTTGTGGTCGATCTCGACGCGGATCGTGCCCGTCGCATCGGCGAACTCGTAGTCCTCGCCGCCGGCATGCTTGACGATGCGCCCCTGCAACTGCACGTGCTGGTCGTCCTTGCCGTTCGCGAGCAGTTCCTTCACGGTCGTCGTGGTCAGCGCGGACGGCCCCGTGTATTGCGCGTAGACGGCGGCGGGCAGCACCGCAAGCGCGACCGCCAGGATTCTCGTCAGGTGTTTCATGATCTCGTTCCTCCATTTTTTCGAGTGCGTCGCGCTCCGTTGAACGCGACGGCCCCAGATTACGGACCGTAAGATTAAGCAAAGCTGAAGACCGTGCGCCGCGGCATGCCGTCGCAACATTCCGGTGCGCGAACGCACGCAGGCGCCCGTGTTTAAGCTCGGCCTAAGACACCTGCGCTTATCATGGGAACCCCGGGCGCCCACGCCCGCCAACAGACACGAATCCATGCGCGTACTGCTCGTCGAGGACGATCCGCTGATCGGCAGCGGGCTCGAACAGGGCCTCAAACAGGAAGGCTTCGCGGTCGACTGGGTCAAGGACGGCGACGCCGCGACGCTCGCGCTGCGCTCGACCGGCTACGGCCTCCTACTGCTCGACCTCGGGCTGCCGAACCGCGACGGCCTGTCGGTGCTCGCGTCGCTGCGCCGCCGCGACGAAACCCTGCCGGCGATCATCATCACCGCGCGCGACGGCGTGCCGGACCGCATCGCCGGCCTCGACAGCGGTGCCGACGACTACCTCGTCAAGCCGTTCGTGCTCGAGGAACTACTCGCCCGCATTCGTGCGGTCAACCGCCGCCACGCAGGGCGCGCGCAGACGACGCTCGCGATCGGCCCGCTGCGGCTCGATCCGGTCAAGCACCTGGTCTGGCTCAACGACGAAGAAGTCACGCTGTCGCCGAAGGAATTCGTGCTGCTGCACGAACTGATGCGCGACCCCGGCGCCGTGATCTCGCGCGAACAGTTCGAGGAACGGCTGTACAGCTGGGGCGAGGAAATCGAGAGCAACGCGGTGCAGGTACACATCCACAACCTGCGCAAGAAACTCGGCCACGACATGATCCGCACGGTGCGCGGCGTCGGCTACCGGATCGGTGACGCCGCATGATGCGTCTGCAACACGCGATCGCGCGCTGGCGCAGCGCATCGCTGCGGCGGCGCCTGTTGACGTGGCTGCTGCCGGCCGCGTGCGTGATCGGGCTGGTCGCAAGCGCGGGCACCTACTGGGGCGCGCTGCGCGAACTCGACGATCTCCTCGACGACCAGATGCGCAGCATGTCGAAGCAGATCGTCGTCGGCCCGAACGGCGAACTGTCGTTCCGCAACCATCGCGACGGCAAGCACGAATTCGAGGCAGGCGACCCCGACGCCGTGCTGCTGCAGGTCTGGCGCAACGGCACGCTGGTGTATTCGACCGATCGCAAGTCCGCGCTGCCGCCGCCCGCGCAGACGGGCATCGGCAGCGTCGACGTCGGCGGCCAGCCGTGGCGCACCTACGTGACCGAACGCGGCGGCACGACGATCCGGCTCGCGCAGGCGCGCCACGCGCGCTGGGAAGCGATCGCGGGCATCGCGGTGCACCTGCTGTGGCCGGTGTTCTCGATGCTGCCGGTGCTCGCGATCGGGCTGTGGTTCGGCATCGGCGCGGGGCTGCGGCCGCTGCGCACGATCGCGGCCGGCCTGAAGCGCAGGAATGCGAACAATCTCGAGCCGGTCGACGTCGCGTCGATGCCGAACGAAGTCCGCCCGCTCGCCGAAGCGATCAACGACCTGCTCGCGCGGCTCGACCGTTCGTTCACGCTGCAGCGGCACTTCATCGCCGATGCCGCGCACGAATTGCGCACGCCGATCATGGGGCTGTCGATCCAGTCGCAATTGCTGCGGCGCGCGTCGACGGCCGACGAACGCGAGCAGATCCTCGCGCAGATCCATGCGGGCACGACACGCCTCGGCCACCTCGCCGAACAATTGCTGACGCTCGCACGCCTCGAACCCGACGCGCAGGCGTCCGCCGCGACCTCCGCGCCCGTCGATCTCGCCGCGCTGTGCCGCTCGGTGGTCGCCGATCGCACGCGCGTCGCGGATGCGCACCGCATCGACCTCGGCGCGATCGTGTCGTCGCCGGTGATGGCCGCCGGCAACATCGACACGTTGCGCGTGCTGCTGAACAACCTCGTCGACAACGCGATCCGCTACGCGGGCGTCGGCGCGCGCGTCGACGTGTCCGCGCGTCTCGACGGCGCGACGCCCGTGCTCGAAGTCGCCGACGACGGCCCCGGCATTCCGGAAGCCGAGCGCACGGACGTGTGGGAGCGCTTCTATCGCGGCGAAGGCGCGCAGGCGGTCACGTCGTCGGGCAGCGGGCTCGGGCTGTCGATCGTCAAGCGGATCGCCGAACAGCATCGCGCAACCGTCGCGCTGGGCACGACGCAAGGCGGGCGCGGGCTGACCGTGACGGTGCGCTTTCCGGTGCCGGCCTGACACACGCCCGACGGGCGGCTTTTCCACAGATTGTGTTGGCAAGCTTGTGGACAACCGGCCGCTAACGGCAGCAAACCATTGATCCGAAAGGGTTTGGCGCTCGTGCGCAGCGAATGCGCCAACCCGCGTCGAGCAGGCGCTCGCCTCGACGCGACATCGCGTACCGATCCCTTCCCTCCGAGTCGTCGCCGCACTACTTGCAGGGGCGCCCAATGCCACATTTCAAATCGATGGATCCGAACTTCCCGATCCCGCAATGGCGCGACGTCGACGCGCAACCCGTCGTGCTCCTCAACATCTTCACGGTGGATCCGGCAGACGAGGCGGTTTGCACGATGTGCCGCGCCGCGCGATCGCCACGCGGACTTCTCCACAGAAAATGTTGGCAAGCTTGTGGATATCCTGCGCACCGCAACGCTAAGCCGTTGATCCGACGGACTTTGGCACGCGTGATGCAGACGCGGCGCGCGCCGGGCCGTCACACGCGCCGGTTCGCCGCACTTCGCATCACGATGCCACGTCGATGCCCCAATGACGTGCGATGCGATCGTCGCAGCACTTACCCACAGATTTTGTTGGCAAGCTTGTGGATATCCTGCGCACGCATCGGCTAACCCGTTGATCGGCCAATGATTCATGCCGCGTCACCGTTGCGGCAGCACGCGGTTCGCCCGCGCGCAGACGGACGATCCGGCGCAACAGCGGCACCCTGCCCGCCGCTTGACGCCCGCACCTGCCACGCGTCACGATCACACGAGCCGCACGCGCCACGCATCGCGAGACTTCACGCAGCGGCACCACGGTGCCGGCCGTTGCGCCCGCATCGGACAACGACACATCATTCCGAGGAAGACCATGGAACACTTCACCGCAGGGCAGTTGATCGTCTCGCTCGTGCTCGTCGCGATCGTCGTCTATCCGTATGTCCGCATCGTTCGGCGCACCGGGCATTCAGGCTGGTGGATCCTGACGATGTTCGTCCCGGTCCTGAACTTCATCATGTTGTGGGTGTTCGCGTTCGCGCGCTGGCCCTCGGTCGACGATCGGCACGGCTGAACATCGGGCGGGCTTGTCCACAGATTGTGTTGGCAAGCATGTGGATAGCCTGCGCATACCGCGATCAAGCGCTTGATCCGTAAGACTTTGTCCGCGCCGCTTCGAATCGGGCACGCGGCCACGCGATGTGCCGTTCACGCATCGTCACGCGACGCGACGGACCGCATGTCGCGCGCGCCACGCCGCTTGTCCACAGATTTTGTTCGCAAGCGTGTGGATAGCCTGCGCATACCACGCACAAGCGCTTGATCCGAAAGGTTTTGTCCGTGCCGCTTCGAACCGGGCAGGCAAGCCTCACGCACGCCGGCGCCGCGCCCGCTGCGCGATGAACGCGGCCGCGCGCGGGCTTGTCCACAATTTTTGTTGGCAAGGATGTGGATATCCTGAGCATGCGTCATCTAAGTCGTTGATCGCACAACGTTTCGACATGCCGGTCACGACTGCGGCACCGCGTGCATTCATCGACACATCGCTTCATCGTTCCGTGCATTCATCGATGAACGCACGCCGCGCCGCCCGCTCACGCGAACGTCGCGACCGCGATACGCGCGGCGGCCGCGATCACGTCGTCCTTCGCCTTCGCATCGGCACGCGTCTGCGTGTAATACACGGCGAGCACGATCGGTGCGCGCGACGGCGGCCAGATCACGCCCGCGTCGTTCGTCGTCCCGTAGTCGCCGGTGCCGGTCTTGTCGGCCACCTGCCACCCGGCCGGCACGCCCGCGCGAATCCGCTTGTCGCCGACCTTGTTGCCGCGCAGCCAGGCGACGAGCTGCGCACGCTGCGCGGGCGGCAGCGCGTCGCCGAGCGTGAGCACGCGCAGGCTCGCAGCCATCGCGGCCGGCGTCGTGGTGTCGCGCGGGTCGCCCGGCAACGCGGTGTTCAGTTCGGTCTCCCAGCGATCGAGCCGGAACGTGTCGTCGCCGATCGAACGTGCAAACGCGGTCACCGCCGCCGGCCCGCCGATCAGCTTCATCGCCAGGTTCGCGGCCGAGTTGTCGCTGTACTGGATCGCCGCCTCGCACAACTCGGCGACGGTCATCCCGGTGCCGACATGCTTGCCCGACACCGGCGAGTAGTTCACGAGATCGGACTGCGCAACGGCCACGCGCTGCTGCAGCAGCCCCGGGCGCTCGACGCTCTGCGCGAGCACCGCCGCACTCAGCATCGCCTTGAACGTGCTGCAGAACGGGAAGCGCTCGTCCGCGCGATGCTGCACGCGCCGGCCGCCCGCGGTGTCGATCGCGCACACGCCGAGACGGCCGCCCGCCGCGCGCTCGAGCGCGGCAAACGACGTCGCGGACGAAACGTCCTGCCCGGCAGCCGGCGGCGACGCGCACGCGCTGACGGTCAGGACGAGCGGCGCCGTCGCGGCGGCCAGCAGCAGGGTTCGACGTTGCGATGAGTAGGTCATGGGGTGTCTCTCGTGGTGGAATGGATGCAGAACGGCCGGCCGGCGAGACAGCACTATCGTGACTTTACGGTTGCCTGACAAGCAACGATAATTGAGCGCTGACAAAAGAAATTCTTATGACGAAGCTCCGCCCTCACCTTCCGCTCAATGCGTTGCGCGCGTTCGAATCGTCGGCGCGCCACCTGAACTTCACGCGCGCCGGCCTCGAGCTGAGCGTGACCCAGGCGGCCGTGAGCCAGCAGGTGCGCTCGCTCGAGGAGCGGCTCGGCTGTGCGCTGTTCACCCGGTTGCCGCGCGGCCTCGGGCTCACCGACGAAGGGCGCGCGCTATTGCCGGTGCTCAGCGACGCATTCAGCCGGATCGAAACCGTGCTCAAGCAGTTCGACGGCGGGCGCTTCCACGAAGTGCTGACGCTCGGCGCGGTCGGCACCTTTGCCATAGGCTGGCTAATGCCACGGCTGAAGCGCTTCGGCGACACGCACCCGTTCGTCGAGCTGCGGCTGCGGACCCACAACAACGTCGTCGACCTCGCGGCCGAGGGTCTCGATTTCGCGATCCGCTTCGGGGAAGGCAACTGGCCGGCGACGCGCAACGAGCGGCTGCTCGACGCCCCGCTCACCGCGCTGTGCGCGCCGGAGATCGCGCGGCGCCTCGCGCGGCCGGCCGATCTCGCGAACGAAACGCTGCTGCGCTCGTACCGCACCGACGAATGGCTCGGCTGGTTCGATGCCGCGCCGCTCGAACCGTGGGCGGTGAACGGGCCCGTGTTCGATTCGTCTCGACTGATGGTCGAGGCCGCGATGCAGGGCGCCGGCATCGCTCTCGCGCCAGCCTGCATGTTCGCGCGCGAACTGCAGCTCGGCCTGCTCGCGCGGCCGTTCGACATCGACGTGCGCGCGGGCGGCTACTGGCTCACGTCGCTGAAGTCGAAGCCGCTCTCGCCGGCGATGACGCTGTTTCGCGACTGGATCGTCGCGGAAGCGGCCGATACCGCGCCGCTCGAATGATGCGGCCCGGCTTGTCCACAGATTGTGTTGGCAAGGATGTGGATATCCTGGGTACCCGAGGTCTAACCCGTTGATCGCGCACGAATTATCGCGCCGACGCACGCAGCGGGCAGCCCGTGCGCAAAGGCTTCGACGCCGCGGCCGCCGCGCGCCGGATCGTCAACCATCAGGAAGCAATCACGTCAGACTTATCCACAGATTTTGTTGGCAAGCCTGTGGATATTCCGCCAATGTGACGCGTAACATCCTGATACAAAAGGGGATTCAGTAGATCGGGCCAGACAGGTCAATGACGCGTCATCGTGTGCGGCCTCGCGGCGCCGCTTGCGCGGCCGGTCGGGGGCCGGCCGGTTCTCCACAGATTGTGTTGGCAAGCTTGTGGATATCCTGCGCACCGGCCGGCTAACTCATTGAGCGCACGGGGTTTTGTGCGCGCCGTGCAGGATTGGGCAGCGCCGGCGCCGGGCCAGGCGGCCGACGCCGGCTGCCGCTTCGTCAATGCCGGTCGAGCCCGCGGCGCAATTCGCTCGCCTTGTCGCGCAGCGCCTCGTACCCGGAGCGCGCATGTTCGGGCAGGTCGGGATCGCCGATCAGCGCGCCGAGCGTTTCGATCAGGCTGAACAGGATGCCCTTCGCCGCGCCAGCCGCGATGCTCTGCGACTCGATCGACTTGTGCAGGTGGTCGACCGCCGCTTCCAGGTTCTCGAGCTTCTTCTGCTCGCCGTCGTCGGGCCGGTTGTCGGTCGTCATCGTAGGTGCCTCCGCCATCGTTCAAGGGTCATGTCACGATTCTATGCCGCTGCGTGCGGACGTGGCACGACATCGCGCAACGTCCGTGCAGCCGCATGCGCTACAGCACCGCGACCACCTTCACCCGCCCCGGCTGCTCCGCCGACGCGATCACCTGGCCGTCGACGCGCCGGAACGTCAGCGATACCGTTTCGTCGCCCACGCGCAGTTCGTCGATGCGCAGCCAGTCGACACCTTCGGGCAGCGCCGGGCGCTCGACCCGCACCTCGTGGCGCGCCGCGTCGACGCTCACGCCGAGACACGCCTGCAGCATCATGAACGGCGCACCGGCCGCCCACGCCTGCGGCAGGCACGCGACCGGATAGGCGGTCGGCGGCTCGCCGCGCCGGCGCGGGAACCCGCAGAACAGCTCCGGCAGCCGCATCTCGAAGCTGACCGCGGCTTCGAACAGCGCGCGCAGCAGGTTCACCGCGGCCGTCTTGTCGCCGTAGCGCGCGAGCCCGCGCGCGATCAGCGCATTGTCGTGCGGCCACACCGAGCCGTTGTGATAGGCCATCGGGTTGAAGCGCGGCTGGCCGGCCGCGAGCGTGCGCACGCCCCAGCCCGTCTGGAACAGCGTCGAGCCGAGCACGCCGGCGACCGCCGCGCCGCGCTCGGCGTCGGGCAGGCCGAACGCGAGCAGATGGCCCGCGTTCGACGCCAGCACGCGGCACAGGTCGCCGTGACCGTCGAGCGCGATCCCGTAGAACTGGCCTTCCGGCATCCAGAACAGCGTCTCGACCTGGTCGCGCAGCGCCTTCGCGCGCAGCGCATAGCGTGTCGCGTCGGCCGCGTGGCCGCGCCGGTGCGAGCACATCGACATCGCATCGAGCGCCGCGCACGCATACGCCTGCACTTCGACGAGCGCGATCGGGCCGTCGGGAAAACGGCCGTCCGCATGAAACACCGAATCGTGGCTGTCCTTCCAGCCCTGGTTCGCGAGACCGCGCTCCGACGTGCGCTGGTAGTCGAGCAGCCCGTACGGATTGCGGTCGCACTTGTCGATCACCCACTGCGCGGCGCGCTCGAGCGCGGGCCACAGTTCGTCGATCAGCGCATCGTCGCCGGTGTGTTCGACGTACGCGCCCGCGAGCACGATGAACAGCGGGGTCGTGTCGACGCCGCCGTAATAGAGCGCGAACGGCACCTCCCCCGTCGCGGCCATTTCGCTGCGGCGGAATTCGTGCATGATCTTGCCGGGCTCCGCATCGCGAAACGCGGACGTCTCGCGCGCCTGGTGCTCCGCGAGAAAGCGCAGCACGCCGCGCGCGAGCGACGGCTGCAGCCACAGCATCTGCAGCGACGTGATCACCGCGTCGCGGCCGAACGGCGTCGAGAACCACGGAATGCCCGCATACGGATACGGCCCGGTATCGAGCTGCGTCGTGAGCAGCCCGAGATCCGCGAGCGAGCGGTCGAGCCACGCATCGAACAGCGGATTGCCGGTGTTCACGCGCGCCATCGACTCGCGGCGCGAGCGCATCTCGCGATGCACGCCGACGAGCGCGGTGCGCAGCGCGACGCGCCCGCATCCCGGGCCTTCACCGTCGTGCGCGCGGCCGAGCGTCGCGTCGACGGTCAGGTAGATCGACACGCACGCCTGCGCGGCGATCGTCAGCGTGTAATCGGCACGATCGACCGACAACGCGTCGGGCGCCGGCGAGAAATGCACGGTCACGTTGCGCTCGACCTTGTCGAGGCCGTCGTACCGAAGCCGCACCGCACCGCCGTCGACGCGCGGCGCAACCACCGTGCCGCGCTTCGGGCGCTGCGTGCCGCGCACTTCGAACATGTCCTTGAAATCCGCCGCGAACGACAGCGACAGCGGCACCTCGGCCTCGCTCGCGCCATAGTTGGTCAGCGTCAGCGCTTCGTACAGCACGTCGCCCGCGAGCACGCGCATCCGTTCGATGTGGATCACGCCCTCGGGCGTCTCGCGACCGCCGAGCGGCGGCAGCGGGCGGTTCGTCAGGTGCGCGGTGAACGACGCGTTGTCCGCGCTCGTCGCGCCCGACAGCAGCGACGGCGCGCGGCCGCCGAACGTCAGGCGCCAGGTCGACAGCACGCGCATGTCGTCGACGAACAGGCCGTCGTCATGGCCGCCGACGTCACCGAGCGCGTCGCTGACGACGAACGCGTCGCCAGATTTCAGGACGTACTGGTTGTTGCGTGCGAGCGCCTGCGGATCGGCTTCGGGCGCGATGAATGCGGGGCCTGTCGCCTGGGTCGGGGGGACGGGCGCGACTTGCGGCGCCTGCGTCGTGGTGGCTTCGGCGTGATTCGGCATCGATGCTCCTGTGTCGAGGCGCAACGCGCGGCGCGCGTCGCGTGTTTCGCACAGGATAGGCCAGAACGGGGGACGCGCGCAGCGCCGAAAAAGACGCGCCTCCCGCCCCGCCCGAAATGCCGGCTCAAAGGTGTCGGACGCCTGGAGAAGCAGGCCGCCAGCTTGCACGGCGCGCGGCCACGGCCCGCTCGCGCATGTCCGGGCATCGTGGTCGACACCACGTGTCAAGCGGGTCCGGAGAAACCGGACGACGTTCGCCACACTGGAGGATCACGGTTCGAAGAACGGCAACGAACGCCAACGCGCCTGCCCGGCCGGCGTCAATCCACCGGACACATCGCGAGCCGCCCCATCGCCTCCCCGGCGCCGCGCACCGCGCAGGTGGCCGGCTCGTCGGCGATCCGCGCGCTCAGCCCGGTCTCGTCGCGCAGCAGGCGTTCGAGATCCGCGAGCAGCGCGCCGCCGCCCGTCAGCACCACGCCGCGATGCGCGATGTCGGTCACGAGTTCGGCCGGCGCGTTTTCCAGCACCGACTTCACCGCGCCGATCACCTGCTTGAGCGGCGCGGCCAGCGCGTCCGCCACATCGTGGTTGGACAGCTCGATCGAACGCGGCAGGCCGTCCTTGACGCTGCGCCCGATCGCGCGCGTCGACGCGCGCGGCACGGCGCTGGTGGCCGAGCCGATCGTCTCCTTCACGCGCTCGGCGGTCTGCTCGCCGAGCAGCACGCCGTACAGGTTGCGCACGTGATTGACGATCGCCGCGTCGAACTGGTTGCCGCCGACCCGGATCGCCTCGCGATAGACGACACCGCCGAGCGCGATCACCGCGACTTCGGTCGTCCCGGCGCCGATGTCGACGACCATCGAGCCGACCGGCTCGGTCACCGGCAGGCCCGCGCCGAGTGCGGCGGCGAGCGCTTCCTCGATCAGTTCGACGTCCGATACACCGGCCGCGAACGCCGCCTCGCGCATCGCGCGACGCTCGACCGCCGTCGCATCCGACGGCACGCACAGCGTGACCTCGACGCGGCGGCTGAAGCGCGAGCGCGTGCGCGACATGTCGATGAAGCGCCGAAACATCTGCTCGGCGGCGTGCGCATCGGCGATCACGCCGTGCCGCATGGGCCGCACGGCCTCGAGATGCCCCGGCTCGCGGCCGAGCAGCGCCTTCGCGAGTTCGCCGACCGCCTCGAGCGTCGGTCGCGCGTCGGACGCGCCGCCCTTGCGAAAGCACACGACCGACGGCTGATCCAGCACCACGCCGCGCTCGTGCGTATAAATCCGCGTACTCGCCGTTCCAGGGTCGATCGCAACGGGTTGCGCAAACAACTTTCCGAACAGCGGTGTCGACATGGTTACCCTTTTCTTGAACAAACCGGCCGAAGCGGCCAGGCCGCATCCCCGCGGCGCGTCTTTGCCGCCCCATTGAGGTCTTAGCGGCAAATCGTGCCGATACTTTAAGCAATTCCAATGATTTTTTCGCGACGAAATTGCCGAAACCGCGTTTCGGCAGGCCTGCGGCTACGCATCGGCCGCTCGCGTTGCGCTTGTAAAACACGGTAATCTCTCGGTCTTGCCTGCTCCCGGCAGGCGCCCGACGCCCGATCACGCCAGGTATTCCACCATGACAGCGACCGCCTCTCTCCGCTGGCTCGGGGTGCGCCGGCTCGGCGCCACGCTCGTTGCGCTGTGGTGCTGCACCGTTGCCGCGCAGCCCTTGCCGGCCGCCGACACCGCCGCGCGCACCGCGCCGGCGGCCACTGCCGCCGCACCGGCCGCCCCTGCCACGACGGCCGCCCCCGCCGCCACGCCCGCATCGACCTGCAACGCCGACGGCGGTCCGGCCGGCCGGCCACCGGTCGGCCTCGTGCTGTCCGGCGGCGGCGCGCGCGGTTACGCGCACCTGGGCGTGCTGAAGGTGCTCGAGGAGAACCGCATCCCGATCGACTGCATCGCCGGCACGAGCATGGGCGCCGTGGTCGGCGGCCTGTATGCGAGCGGGATGGCCGCCGACGAGATGCAGAAGCAGCTGTCGGAGGTGAACCTGGCCGACATCGCGTTCGACGTGACCGACCGCGCCGACCTGCCGCAAACCAGCCGCGAGGACGAGCGCCTGTACATCAACAGCCTGACGCTGGGCTTCGGCAAGAAAGGCGTGAAGGCGCCGGTCGGCCTCGTGCAGGGCAACCGGCTGCAGGCGCTGCTCGCGAACTGGACCGCCGCCGTACCGACCAACCAGCCGTTCGACCAGTTGCCGATCCCGTATCGCGCGGTCGCGACCGACCTGCAGACCGGCCAGATGGTCGTGCTGGACCGCGGCTCGCTGCCGCTCGCGATCCGCGCGAGCATGGCGATGCCCGGCCTGTTCGCGCCGGCCGAGATCAACGGCCGCGCGCTCGTCGACGGCGGGCTCGTCAGCAACCTGCCGGTCGACACCGCGCGGCAGATGGGTGCGAAGGTCGTGATCGCCGTCGACATCGGCTCGCAGTTGCGTCCGCTCGACGCGCTCGCGTCGCCGGCGGACGTGATGCAGCAGATGGTCGGCATCCTGATCCGCCAGAACGTGACGTCGCAGCGCAAGCAGCTTGCCGCGCAGGACGTGCTGCTCACGCCCGACCTCGGCGCGCTCGCGTTCACCGATTTCCAGAACGCGAAGCAGGCGATCGCCGCCGGCGCGGCCGCCGCGACCGCGGCGCTGCCGCGGCTCAGGCACCTCGCGCTCACGCCGGAACAGTACGCGGCCTACCGGTCCGCGCATGCGCAGCCGCTGCCGCCGCCGATCCGCATCACGCGGGTCGAGATCAAGACGACCGGCGGCGTGCCCAGGCGTGTCGTCGCCGACGCGCTGCACGTGAAACCGGGCGACACCTACGATCCGGCGACCGTCAGCCAGGACCTGCTCGGACTGACGACCGGCGGCAATTTCGAGAGCGTGACGCAGCAGATCGTGAGCCACGGCGACGAGAACGTGCTCGAGATCGATGCGCGGGAGAAATACTGGGGGCCGAATTTCCTGCTGTTCGGCGTCGGGATGTCGAGCAGCTCGACCGACGAAGGCGGCTTCCGCCTGCACGTCGGCTACCGGCGGCCGTGGCTCACCGAATCGGGCCTCGAGTTCCGCGCGGACACGACGATCGGCAGCGACCTGCAGTCGGCGCGCGTCGAATTGCGCCAGCCGTTGCCGGCCGCATACGGCTTGTACATTTCGCCCTATGCGGAATACCAGCGTCGCTACGTGAACCTGTACGACAACAGCGGCGAGGTGAAGCTGAACCAGTACTTGATGCAGACGGCGCGCACCGGGCTCGACTTCGGCCTGCCGATCGCGCGGCTCGGCGACTTCCGGATGGGTATCGGCTATGCGACCGGGCACGGCTCGCCGAACTACAACCTGCCGTTCCCGTTCGATGACGGCAGCTCGACGCTGATCTGGCCGAGCTTCACGTCGCAGGCGCTGACCGCGCGTGCGCGGCTCGTCATCGATCAGCTCGACGATCCGATGTTCCCGCGCCGCGGCTACTACGGCGAATTCCGTGTCGAACGGTCGCTGTGGTCGCACAACAGCCAGTCCGCGGAGGACCTCGCCGATACATCCAACACGCCTTACACCGAGCTCTACGCCAAGGCGATGATCGCGCAGCAGTTCGGCCGGCACAGCGTCAGTGCAACGATCGAGGGCGGCAAGAGCATCGGCGGCACCAACCTGATCAACGCGTTCAACTTCACGCTCGGCGGGTTCCAGCATCTGGCCGCGTATGCGGCCGACCAGCTGACGGGCAACGAACTCGCGTACGGCAACGTGACCTACATGAACCAGCTGATGACGTTCAACGCGTCCCCGATCAAGGCGCTGTCGGTCGGCGCCAGCGCGGAACTCGGCAACGTGTGGTCGAGCGGCGTGAAGGTCGGCGGCGGCACGCTCAAGCAGAGCTATACGTTCTTCACGAGCCTGTCGACCTCATTCGGTCCGCTGTACATGGGTATCGCGCTCGCGCCGGGCGGCCGGCGCAACATCTACCTGCAGCTCGGCCGCACATACTGATGGGCGCGCGCGGATGGCGACGGCGGGCATCCGCCGCGTCACCGCCCGCGCCTTGCGCAGCCGGACGCCGGCTAGATCGGCCAGCTGATCTCGAAGCGCGCGCCGCCGAGTTCGGCCGGATCGACGACCGCGATCCGGCCGTTGTGCGCGTGGAGCACCTGCCGCGTGATCGCTAGGCCGAGCCCGTAGCCGCCGGTGCGGCGGTCGAGCCGCACGAACGCGTCGAAGATCCGCTCGCGTTCGCTCTCCGGCACGCCCGGCCCGTCGTCCTCGACATAGATCGCGATGTTGCCGTGTTCGATCGCGATCCCGACGACGATCCGCGACGCCGCATATTTGCTCGCATTGCGCAGCAGGTTGCGCATCGCGTACGACATCAGCCGCCGGTCCATCTTCACGCGCAGGTCCGACGCGATCGCGATGCGCGACTCGATCGCGCGCTCCGGATACAGCAGCTGCGCGTCGCTGACCTGGTGCTCGAACCACGCGACCGGCGCGGTCAGCTCGAGGTTCGACTGCAGCGAGCTGTATTCGAGCCGCGCGTACGTGAGGCTCATGTCGATCAGTTCCTCGAGTTCCGTCACGTCCTGCGCGATGCTCTCCAGCGCACCGTGGTATTCGGCGGCCGAGCCCGGCTCGCGCAGCATCTCGAGCGCGAAGCGCACGCGCGCGAGCGGCGTGCGCAGCTCGTGCGAGATCCCGTTCGTCAGGTCGCGCTGCGCGGCGATCAGCCGCTCCATGCGCATCGCGAGCGCATTCAGCGTGCGCGCGAGCGGGCCGATGATCACGCTGTGCGACTCGCGTGCGCGCGTGTTGAAGCGCCCGCCGGTGAAATCGATCGCGCGCTCGCGCACCATCACGAGATCCGACCAGACCGGCCGCATCCACCGATACGCGGCGAGCGCGGGCGCGGTGAACACGAACGCGAGCACGATCCAGATATCGCCCGGCAGCGCGTCGAACGCATGCCACACGACTTCCGGCGACAACACCACGCACAGCGCGAGCGCCGGCACCAGCGCGGTCAGCAGCACGAGGCCGAGCAGGTGCAGGTAGGTGCGCACGTACAGGCGCGACCAGCTCGGAATGCGGTCGGCGCGCGTGTCGGTCCACGCGCGGCGGAAATGCAGCCAGCGCCATTTGACATAGCGCAGCGCGGAAAGCGGCGCTGCGTCGGGGTGCGAACGGGTGCGTCGGATCATCGCGGCTTCCGGCTATCGTGCGATGCGGGGACGCGGCGGCCGACGGCGTCGCGCCAGGGTGGCGTCATTCCCACGCATGCTTGCTGAACTGGTAACCCTTGCTGCGGATCGTCTTGATCCGCTGCGGGTTGCCTGCATCGTCGTGCAGCTTGCGGCGCAGCTTCGAGATGCGCCCGTCGATCGTGCGGTCGAGGCCGTCGAATTCGACCCCGCGCAGCTGCAGCATCAGGTCGTCGCGGCTGACGACCTCCCCCGCACGGCACACCAGCACCCACAGCAGGTCGAACTCGGCCGACGTGAGGTCGGGCGAGCCGCCGCCGGGCAGCACGACCGAGCGGTCGGTGCGGTCGATCGAGAACTGGCCGAACGTGTAGCGCTCCGGCTGCGACGCGGCGCCCTCGGCCGCGCGCGCGGGCACGCGGCGCAGCTGCGCCTTGATCCGCGCGAGCAGGATGCGCGGCTCGACCGGCTTGTGCACGTAGTCGTCGGCGCCGAATTCGAGGCCGAGCAGTTCGTCGAACGGCTCGTCGCGCGCCGTCACCATGATGATCACGCCGTCGTACTGCTTGCGTGCCTCGCGGCAGATCTCGAACCCGTCCTTGCCCGGCAGGTTCACGTCGAGAATGACGAGATCCGGGCGCGTGGACAGGATCGCCGGCACGGCGGCGTCACCATGCAGCACAGTGTCGACTTCATAGTCGTTCTTGCGCAGGTAGCCGGCGATCAGCGTGGACAGGCGGGTGTCGTCTTCGACGAGCAGGATGCGAAAAGGCATGGGCAACGGTCGGATCGTACGGGGAGACCGCGGCGGCGGCAGGCTTGCACCGGCTGCCGGCCATCGGTCGAAACGTACCGCATGATACTGCGCCCACCGCTCGCCTGTTTGCCCGACCGATAAATAAGGGCGCGATTGCTGCCGCGCTTGACGAACCGGCGCCGAAACGGTTCCATACGGGCTCTTTGGAAACCGGGCCGCCCGCCCTGCCTCGCACGCGATGAACTATCAGCCGATCCTCGAACGCATCCATACCGAACTCGCCCCCTGGATCGGCCAGGGACGCGTCGCCGACTACATTCCCGAGCTCGCGAAGGTGCCCGCCGACAAGTTCGGGATGGCCGTCGTGACGCTGGACGGAAACGTTTACACGGTCGGCGACGCGCGGGAGCGCTTCTCGATCCAGAGCATCTCGAAGCTGTTCGCGTGCACGCTCGCGTTCCAGTTGCTGGGCGACGCGCTGTGGGAACGGGTCGGCCGCGAGCCGTCCGGCACCGCGTTCAATTCGCTCGTTCAACTCGAAAGCGAGCGCGGCAAGCCGCGCAACCCGTTCATCAACGCCGGCGCGCTGGTCGTCACCGACGTGCTGTGCCGCCGCTTCGTCAGGGCCGAGACGGCGCTCGTCGAGTTCGTGCGGCGGCTGATCGGCGCGACCGACCTCGACTACGATTCGCGCGTCGCGCTGTCGGAACTGCAGCACGCGGAACGCAACCGCGCGATGGCGCATTTCATGGCGAGCTTCGGCAACATGCAGATGCCGCCCGATACGGTGGTCGACGCGTATTGCCGCCAGTGCGCGATCACGATGAACTGCGTCGAGCTGGCGCAGGCCGCGCTGTTTCTTGCGAACGGGGGCGTCGCGCCCGTTACCGGCGAGCGGGTCGTCGACGCGAGTTCGGCGAAGCGGCTGTCGGCGCTGATGCTGACCTGCGGCACCTACGACGCGGCGGGCGACTTCGTATATCGCGTCGGCTTGCCTGCCAAGAGCGGTGTCGGCGGCGGGATCGTCGCGGTGCTGCCAGGGGAGATGGCCGTGTGCGTGTGGGCGCCGGGGCTCGATGCGAACGGGAACTCGCTGGCGGGGACGTTGGCGCTGGAGTGGTTGACGACTTATACGGAAAGGTCGATTTTCTGACGCACGGAATTCACCGCGCAACGCATTCTTCGCGATGTGACGATCGATTCGGCACGCACCTGCACGTTGAATCGGGAATTCGTTCTCGGGCAGCAATCGACCCGGAGGACACGCTCGCAACGCCCGAAACCGGACGTCGCACTCGTCATGAATCGAGCGCGACAACCGATCGCATCGGAACATTGAGCGAGCAAGCTTCGGACAGGCCGGCGCAAGTCCGGCCACGCAGCTAGAAGGCGCTCTTTATCACGCCCCCGTCGGCTCGCAACGCAGCGCCGGTCGTCGCCGACGAAAGCGGGCTGGCGATATAAGCGACGAGGGACGCCACTTCCTGCGGCGAACCGAATCGCTTGATGAGCGATGTGGGACGGACCTTCTCGAAGAATTCCTTCTCGAACGCTTCGAACGATTTGCCGTCGGCCTTCGCGAGCGTCTCCACGAATTCGCCCACGCCGCGCGATTTCGTCGGCCCCGGCAGGATGCTGTTGACCGTGATACCCGTGCCGGCAACGGCTTCGGCCAGCCCGCGCGCAACCGCGATCTGCGCGGTCTTCGTCACCCCGTAGTGGATCATTTCGGCCGGAATCTGCACCCCGCTTTCGCTCGAAATGAAAATGATGCGCCCCCAGTTGGCCTGCTTCATCGCCGGCAGAAACAGCCGGGCGAGGCGTACGCCACTCAGGACGTTGACCTCGAAGAAACGCTTCCAGTCCGCGTCAGGAATCTCTTCGAATGGCTTGGGCTCGAAGATGCCGAGGTTATTGATCAGGATTTCCACACCCGGATAGCGTTGCGCCAGTTCGTCGGCCGCTTCGGCCGTACTCAGGTCGCCCGCAAATCCAGCCACATCGCCGCCGGTATCCGCTTTCAGTTGCCCGACGACGTCATCGACAGATGACTGGGAGCGTCCGTTCACGATCACACGAGCGCCTTCCTGGGCCAGCGTGCTGGCGATAGCGAGGCCAATGCCGGCTGTGCTGCCGCTCACCAGTGCGAGTTTGCCTGTCAGATTCAGGTTCATGAGTGATTCCTTTTTCCGTGGACAAAGTAGACGTGACGACATCGAGTCTCGAACGACTGGATGTCGCCAACAGGTTTACGTACGCGTAATCGATGCGCCGCCATCGACCAGCGAGGCAGTGCCGGTGACAAAGGACGAATCGTCGGATGCGAGATAAAGCACTGAACGCGCCAGTTCTTCCGGCTTTGCCACGCGCTTGAGCGCATGCAGCCCGGTTACGAACGCCTGCGATTCTTGAGTGTCGTTCATGCCGCGATACATCTCCGTGTCCACGGCGCCCGGCAACACCGCGTTGACCCGCACGCCTTGCGCGCCGTACTCCGCGGCGAGTGCCTGCGTCAAGCCGATCAGCCCGGCCTTGCTCGCCGCGTAGGCCGCCGTGCCGGGAAACGCGAACGAGTAACCGACGAAGGTCGACGTGAAGATGATCGATCCGCCGCCCTGCTTCAGCATTTCGGGAATCTGGTGCTTCGCGCCCAGGAAGGCACTGGTCAGATTGGTCGCCAGCGCGGCGTTCCAGCCTGCTTCGGAAATACCGGTGGTCGGGCCCATCTCGCCGAGCGTACCTGCGTTGTTATAGGCGATGTCCAGACGGCCGAAGCGGCTCACTGCAAGCGCGACCAGCGCTTTCGCGAAGTCCTCCGACTGCACGTCGCCGGCCAGATACGCGGCTTCGCCGCCTTCGCTGGTGATCTCCGCCGCGAGCGCTTCGAGTTCCGCCGCGCGCCGCGCCGCAATGACTACCTTGGCGCCTTCCTTCGCGAACAGCTTTGCAGTGGCGCGGCCAATACCTGCGCTGGCACCCGTCACGATGGCGACTTTTCCTGTCAAACGTTGCATTTCCAATCTCCTGATCCGCTGCGTCGGCCAGCGCCCGATGCGTTGGCCCGTGAGAGCAATATAGGCTTCAGTCTTGATTGCAGAAAGGCATAAAAAATGGTCCTATCATTAAGTTTTTGTGAATGATCGAGGATTGGTATGGATCGCCTTCGCGCCTTCGAGGTTTTCGTGACGGTGGTGAGCCGTGGCGGCTTCGCGCGCGCGGCGGAAGCGCTCGGCACGTCGCCGGCCAACGTCACGCGGTACGTGCATGAACTGGAAGCGCACCTCGGCACGCGCCTCCTGAATCGCACGTCACGCACGCTGTCCCTTACCGAGGGCGGCGAGACCCTCTACGCCCGCTGCAAGTCCATCCTCGACGAGGTTGCGGAGACGGAGGGGCTTGTGTCATCCGCGTCGGTCGAACCACGTGGACGACTGCGCATCAATGCGCCCGTGAGCTTCGGCATTCTGTATCTGGCGCCGCTATGGCCCGGCTTCATGCAGAAATATCCGCGAATCGAACTCGACATCGGGCTGATCGACCGCGTCGTCGATATCGTCGACGAGGGCTACGATCTCGCCATTCGCATCTCGCGCGCCGGCTCGACCAACCACGCGGCACGCAAGCTGGCGACATCGCAAAACATCTTGTGTGCGTCGCCGGCCTATCTGGCCCGCTTCGGACATCCGACCGCGCTGACGGACCTGGTCGAGCATCGCTGCATCGGGTACACATATGCGGCCACTGGCGACGAATGGGAACTGATCGATGGTAACGGCAAGACCCATCCTGTGAGGGTCGACTGCCATATGCATACCAATAACGGCGATACGGCGCGCTCGGCAGCGCTCGCCGGGCAAGGGCTGATCTGGCAACCCACGTTCCTGATCAACGACGATCTGCGTGCAGGCAAACTCGTTCACGTGTTGCCTGAGTATCGTCTACCCGAGATCGACATACTTGCTGTCTACCCGAGCCGCCGACACTTGAGCGCCAGAGTGCGCGTCATGATCGATTTCCTGGTCGATGCGTTCGGTGGCGTGCCGCCGTGGGACCGGGATGACGGAAATCGGGCAGGCGCCACGCCGGCGATGCGTTGAAGGCGCATCCCGAACATGCGTCCGCCATGTTCGGGCATTCAGGCTGCGGGAGCGCGATCGTTCCGTGCTCTGGCGCGCTGGCACCCGGATGACGGCCCCGGCCAGCCTTTGACCACGGTCGGCGACTGTCTGGAAATTTCAGCATCTCCGGACATGGAATGCGCGCGAAAGCCCGTCACCTCGGCGCAGGCGACATTCGAATGTCGATGCGATAGAACCCGCCGACATCCACGACTGGCCGAACCCGGTCCGACGGCGAAGGTCGCGCCGCATTGTTGGAATCCGCGGACCGTCATTCCATACGTTGCAAATTTGATTATTGACGGGTGTCCGTTGCGGGCCGCACGCCCCGTGGGGGAAAGTCGAACGAGAGAAACGGCATCGCTAGTCTGCAACGCAATGGGCGCGCTCTCCTGCCCCGTGGAAACGGGCCATGTCACGCGCGGGAGACACTCCGAATTGGCGTGCATATTCACGGCTGAATTGACTCGGGCTTTCATAGCCCACGCTAAAGCCGACGCCTGCGACATCTCCTTGTTGCGCTAAAAGCCGGGCGCGAGCGGTCTGGAGGCGGATTTGCTTTTGATATTGAAGCGGGCTCATGGCGGTTGCCGCCTTGAAATGGCGGTGGAAAGATACTGGGCTCATCCCTGCCAACGCGGCCAGGCGTTCGACCCGCACCGACTCCGAAAAATTGGTGCGCAGCCATGTGATGGCACGACTCACCTGCGAGAGGCGGCTGTCCGCCATGGCAATCTGGCGGACCATGGGGCCACACGGGCTTTGCAGAATCCGCCAGAACACCTCGCGCCGGATCATGGGCGCAAGGACTGCAATGTCCTCCGGCCGGTCGAGCAACCTGACCAATCTCCACATCGCATCAAGCAAATCGGGCCCGGCGTGGTTGACCTCCACGCCGGCGGCGCCGCCCTGTGGCGCCATTGGCTCGGCGATCAAGCTCGCGAGCATGCCCAAGTCCAGGTCCAGCGTGACGGCGGAGTATGGCGCCTGGGTGACCTGCCCTGTCGCAGGCAGGTCCACGGACACGGCTACGTAGTCGCCCGGCACGATGTCGAATAGCCGGCCTCCGAGCACCGTCCGCTTTGCCCCTCCGAGGATTAGGGCCAAAACCGGCCGGTGGACCACATAGGTGACCACCGAAAGATCCGTCTCGACATAAAGCGTCAGCCCGCCAACGGCGGTTTCAGTCGGGCCTTCCCCGCCATGGCGCTCGACCAGCGCGCGAAGTTCGTACAAGTGGTCCAAGCCTGCCTCCAAACACCTCAGGGCATTGCACCCGCTCCGGAAACATCAATTGACAGGATTGTGCAAGAGATTGGCGGCATTGCGCTACCGCCGCGAACGGTCGCTGCGATTCAATGGAGCGTCCCAAACGCAGAATTGAACGAGGAAACCGTATGACGCACACGCCTCAAAAACCAATCGGTTCAGGCTTCGGCCCCGCCTCGACCGCCGACGAGGTGATCCGTGGCATCAATCTTACGGGCAAGACCGTCGTGGTAACCGGCGGCGCTTCAGGTATCGGAATCGAGACCGTCCGTGCATTTCGTTCCGCAGGCGCCAGGGTCATCGTGCCGGCCCGCGATACAGCCCAGGCCAAAGCAGCCCTCGCGACCATGCCTGACGTCATCGTGGAAGCGATGGACTTGCTGGAGCCTGCAGCGATAGACAGATTCGCCAGTCGCGTACTGTCGCTGACGGACACGCTGGACATTCTTGTCAACAACGCTGGAGTCATGGCCGCACCGCTGACACGCGATGCGCGCGGCTACGAAATGCAGTTCGCGGCCAACCACCTCGGCCATTTCCAACTCACCTGCCGGCTATGGCCCGCACTCGTGCGCGCGGAGGGGGCTCGCGTCGTAGCGCTCAGCTCCTACGGACATCGCCGCGCCGGCATCGATTTTCGCGACCCTCATTTCGAGCGTCGTGAGTACGACCGATGGATAGCCTACGGCCAGGCCAAAACCGCGAACGCCTTGTTCGCCGTCGCGCTGGATTCAATCGGCCGGCACTGGAACGTGCGCGCATTCGCCGTCCATCCCGGTGGCATTGCCACCCCGCTAGCGCGCCACATGCTGCCCTCCGAGATCGAAGCGAGCCGGATCTTCGATGCCGAGGGCAAGCCGGTCATTGATCCGGAAAACAACAAGAAGACGCCCGAACAGGGGGCGGCCACCTCCGTGTGGTGCGCGACGAGCCCTCAACTAGCCGGCATGGGCGGCGTCTACTGCGCCGATTGCGACATCGCCATCGCGCTTCCCAGCGACGGGAGCCCTGAAATGCACGGCGTCAGGCCCCGTGCCATCGACCCCGTCTCCGCCGGCCGTTTGTGGCAGCTCAGCGAACAACTGACGGGCGTGACGCTGGATTGAGCAAATTCGATGCGACTCGGGACAACCAATCGCGCCTTATCACCAACCACTATGGCAACGTAGCCAGGAGAAAAAACATGCGAACGGTATCACTCGGAAGCCAAGGCATGGCGGTCAGCGCGCAAGGCCTTGGGTGCATGGGTATGAGCACTACCTACGGGCCCAGCGACGAGCACGAAAGCCTTGCAACCCTCATGCGCGCCCTCGACCTCGGTGTGACGTTCTTTGATACGGCGGAGGTCTACGGCCCATTCATGAACGAGGAGCTTCTCGGCAAGGCCTTCATAGGCAAGCGCGACAAGGTCATCCTGTCGACCAAGGCAGGATTTCGCTACACCGAGCACGGCAAGCTCGCCATGGAAGGTGAGAAGCCCTTGGTCACGGGCGATCCGTCGCATATCCGAAAGTCGGTCGAAGGATCGCTGCGACGCCTGAGGACCGACGTCATCGACCTCGTCTACCTGCATCGCATCGATCCGGCAACGCCGATCGAAGTGACGATCGGCGCGCTAGCCGACCTCGTGCACGAAGGCAAGATCCGCTACCTCGGCCTTTCCGAGGCATCGGCAAAGACGATCCGGAAAGCCCACGCGGTTCATCCGCTCACGGCCGTCCAAATGGAATATTCGCTGTTCGAGCGTGGCGTCGAGCACAACGATGTGCTGGCGACCGTCCGAGAGCTGGGAATCGGTTTTGTCTCCTACTCGCCGCTCGGCCGAGGCTTCTTGACCGGTGCGCTGAAGCATCTGGATAACCTGCATCCGACCGACTTCCGCCGGTTCGATCCGCGCTTCCTGGGAGAGAACCTCCAGTCCAATCTACTGTTGGTCGACCGCATCACCGAGATCGCTGAAGCAAAGGGCGTCATGCCGTCTCAGCTCGCCCTTGCATGGGTGACGAGTACCGGAACGGTGCCCATTCCGGGAACGCGACGCATCAGGTATCTCGAAGAGAACGTCGCCGCCGTCGATATCACGCTGACCCGGGACGAGATGAACGCCCTGGATGCGGCCGCTCCGTTCGGCGCTGCAGCTGGCGAGCGCTATTCGTCCGGAATGATGGCCACACTTGGTCATTAGGACAGCAACTCGCAGGAGGCGCCGCGAGCGTTTGCGCAGGCAGTGATCGACGTTGACAGGTTTTGATCCGGCAGACTCCGGCCTTGAAGGCGCGCGCCTCAGCCAGACTGTGGTCAACACGACGTAAGTAACCAGGGGCCACGCCACGACGTATACGAGCTGTGGCCTGTCGGACATCTTGCGATTTCGCGCAAGTTTGAAAGATGCATAACTCTTGTTCTCGGGAGCGGGTTTGCTTCGTAACTCCCCGCCGTGCACCACGACTCCCGCCCATCCTATTCGCCGAAAGCGGTGCGGTACGCGATCCGGCTTCCAACGAGGGCTACGATTCTGTTCGTCCAGGTAGAGCAGCCACGGAGACCTGACTGCCGGCGAGCATCCTGTTGGCTCGGCGCACAAACACCCAGTGCCAAATCCAGAGGAGAACCGCAACTCCGCCGGCGACGGTGCCAATGGTATTGGGTATTAGCGAAAGAACCTGGGCAAGACACCACCCGATGCCGCTGATCCGGCCGAACGAGCGCAAACCCGACAGAGCCGGATTGATACGAGACTCCGCTTCCAGGGACTTCGCGACGTTGGAAATAATGAAGAAGTCCTCGATGAAGTTGTATGGCAAGAGGAACATGAGCCAGACGCTGTTGGGTTCGGCCGCACGCGATCCTCGGTTGACCGATTTCAGGGTGGTCCTGAGGTCGCTCGCGTAGGCATAGACCAGCGCCAGGAAAACCGCGATGACGACGATGCCACCGATCGGCCCAAGCATCTCCATTTCGCCGAGAACGCCTCCGCCTTCAGCGGGATGGATAAGGGGATAGGCGAGCCCAAAGGCAATGGGGATGCTCAGAATGGCTTTGAGAATGGTCCGCGCAGTCGTGCTCATGTATATCGGCTGGAGTAGGTGCGTTGTCGCAGGCAGCATAGCGAACGATCATCCTCGCCGTGCGATTATTTCCTGATATATACCGCCTTTTCTCGCGACTCCAGCCGAGCGGTGTTCTCGATTGATTCGACCCGTTCGATGGCAGCAATGCAGCCCGCCCAGAGGTGCGCCTCTTGTGCGACGGTCAGCACGCGCTGGAGAGCTTCCGTTCCTAGAGGTGCGTGCGAACGTCACCGTCAAGCGCTTGCTTGACGACTCGTGTTCCGCAGTTCGTCCCGGGCCAATGCGCGTTAGCCTCGATCTCCCGATCGAATATCCGCCGTCCGCTGAGCACAACGGTCACTCGCTCCGAACATCCGATCGCTTGTCCTCCCTCCGCGGATCGATTGCAGCGACCGAAAGCCGGGCGCACCACGTGACTGACCTGACTCCAGCACCCAGCCCGACCTGCGCCCCCAACGGCAAGCAATGATCAGAGATCTCCGCGCACTTCACCGGTTCCCAGCGCGCTGCGCTGCCGGTTGACTTCCGCCCAAAGCTCATCGCTGTCGTCATTGCGCAGCACGACCATCCAGTCCAGTTGATCGTCGGTCACGCCGAAGTATTCCAGGATTTCCCGGCGAACCGCATCGACGAACTGCGCATATTCCGGGGTTGCCTGCGCCTGCGCGTGCAGGGCGTCGTATGCGGCATCGTCCGCGCCGCCGCCGTGCTCGTCGATATAGCGCGAGATCCATTGGTCCAGTTCGCGGTCGTAATCAGCCTCGGCGCGCATCGCTTGCACAGCCGTGTAGAAATCCAATTGCGCAAACGCGGCGATTGCCGCCGTTGTCGCCTCGTCGAAGGTAGTCGTCATTCCATCTCTCATGTCGGTCATGGCACATCATCGCACGGGCCGCACCCGGGCAGGTGCCTCGAATCCGGACGGCGCAACACACCGCCTCGCGCCACCGGTCGACCGGAGCAAAGGCACCGTGAACGGGGGGCACGCCTTCCAGTGCGCCACTCATCGGGGCCGCCCGGCAACAGGACACTCATTTTGCCGCATTGCGAGCACAGTGAAGAAAGCAACCGGGCGCGGCAAATCGCGGAACAAGTTTCGAGCGTATCGCCGCAGGCGTCACTCCGGTACTCAAGCGCCAATGCGGGTGCCGGTCGTGCATGACTCGTAATGGCCGAATCGAACGCCGTTGGATACCTCCCCGGCGGTCCGTTGCCGGTTGAATCCGCTCCCCTTGCCGAAAAGCCCACTCGTCGGTCAGTCGAATAGCCTTCGGCCCATGATCTGCGCGCCGGACACACGAGCCTGTCAACCACAGACCCGCCGCTCCTGCGGCAAAGCGGAGTGGCCTGCGCTGCTGCGCAAGCCGGACCGCATCGCCCCTCTTGTCGCCGCTGAAAAAGCGCAAGCCCGGCGCGAAGCCGGGGTGACGGAAACGCGCCGCCGTAATCGCCCTCAGGCCGACGATGCCGCCGACGCGTTGCCGCCCGCGCGGCGACGGTACAGCCCGAGCGTCGCGCAAAAGCCGCAGAGCGCGGCGAAGCTCAGCCAGTAGCCGGGTGCGGCCTTGTCATGCAAGACCTGAATCAGATACGTCGATACGGCCGGCGTAAAGCCGCCGAACAGCGCCGTCGCGAGACTGAACGCCAGCGAGAAGCCCGCGACGCGCACTTCGACCGGCATCACTTCGGTGAGCGCGGCGACCATCGCGCCGTTATACATGCCGAAGAAGAACGAGAACCACAGCAGCACGATCAGCATGCGCGCGAAGCTCGGTGCATCGGCGAGCCAGGACAGCGCCGGATAAGCCGTGAAGATCGTCAGCGCGGAAATGGCGAGCAACAGTGGTTTGCGGCCAATGCGGTCGGAGATCGCGCCGCCGATCGGCAACCAGACGAAATTCGACGCAGCCACGAGCAGCGTCACCATCAGGCTGTCGGAGGTGGACAGCTTCAGCACCGACTTCCCGAAGGTCGGCGTATACACGGTGATGAGATAGAAGGTGGTGGTAGTCATCGCCGTCAGCAGCATGCCGCCGATGACGGTGCGCCAATTGCCGAGCAGCATCGCAAAAATCTCGCGCGCCTGCGGATGATGCCGCCGCGCTTCGAACGCCGCGGTCTCCTGCAGCGAGCGGCGCAGCACGAACAGGAACGGCACGATCGCACAGCCGATGAAGAACGGCACGCGCCACCCCCATGCAGCGATCTGCTGCGCGGACAGCCACTGGTTCAATCCGTAACCGATGGCCGCCGCCACGACGATGGCGACCTGCTGGCTCGCCGACTGCCAACTCGTGTAAAAACCCTTGTTGCCGGGCGTCGCCATTTCCGCGAGATAGACCGACACGCCGCCCAGTTCCGCGCCCGCCGAGAAGCCCTGCAACAGACGCCCGAGCAGCACGAGTGCCGGCGCGACCAGGCCGATGGTCGCATACCCCGGCACGCAGGCAATCAGAACGGTGCCGCTCGCCATGATCGACAGCGTAACGATCAGCCCGGTGCGTCGCCCGACCTTGTCGATATACGCGCCGAGAAAGATCGCGCCGAGCGGACGCATCAGAAAGCCCGCGCCGAACACGGCGAAGGTGAGCATCAGCGAGGCGAACTCGCTGGTGGACGGGAAAAAGATCTTCGCGATCGATGTCGCGTAGAAGCCGAACAGAAAGAAATCGAACTGTTCGATGAAATTGCCGCTGGTCACGCGCAACACGGCGGCGGCCCTCGTCATGGGCGAAATGCCGGGCGTGGCAGCGATCGATTCTGTGCGGTTCATTGCGTCTCCTGCTTCTTGTCTATGATGATGGGCGCCCAAGGCGCACCCTAGTGACTTGCTAATCCGAACCGAGGCTCAGCGTATTGCGTTGCCGCTTCTCTATCGACGATTTGAGCAATGCCGCCGAGCGGAAGATGCCGTGCGCGAACTTGCCGTAAGGCAGCGTGGCGAACAGCGCCATCACGATGCCGAGATGAATCGCGAGCAGCAACGGCATCGCGGAGGTCGTGCGGAGCGCGAGCAGCGCGAGACCGGATGCGCTCGTCAGAAGCAGGAGCGCGATGAAGCCGCGGTCCATCGGACGCTGACGGGGATCGCCCCGCTCCGGAACGCGTTTCAGGTTCAGCCACAGCAGTCCCGCCGGCCCCGCAATCAGCCCGATGCCGCCCGCCGTTCCCATCAGCACCGGCACGCTCAGAAACGGATACGGCGCTTCCAGACCGAATGCATAGTGATAGAGCGTCGCGACCGCGGTTGCCGCAAAGCACAGCATGAAGCCGTAGAACGTCAGGTGATGGAAACGACGCCGCGCCAGCGTGAAGGCATCGTCCTCTTCGTTGCAGCCGTCGCCGTGGCCGCCGTCCAGGTACTTGAGCGTCAGCGCGTTCCTGGCCGCTTCCGCGACGGCTGGCGCGCTCGCGCTCGCCGTTCCTGCCGACACGTCGCGCCAGAAGCGCGTGACGCCGAGACCGAGCGCAAGAATGGCGAACAGGAAAACGATGCCGAACATCGCCGCGAGCAGGCCGTGCGGGAAGATCGCGTAGAAGTTCGCTGGCGCGACATCGCCCGACAAGCCGCCCCGCAATGCCGTACCGAGCAGCAGAAACAGCGCGATTCCGGCCGCCAGTGCAACCGACAATGTCAGGCCGTTTCGCTTGTACAGCGCGCCGAACGACGCAGGAAACGCGTATTCGGTGTAGGTTTCGAGCCGGACTTCGGCCATCGCTTTCGGCACGTTCACGCCGAATTCGTGCGGCGGCGCGTATTGGCACGCGTGATAGCACGCGCCGCAGTTGTGGCAGAGATTCGCCAGATAGTTGACGTCCGCCTTGCCGAATTCCAGGCGGCGCGTCATGGCCGGGAACACGGCACAGAAGCCTTCACAATAGCGGCAGGCGTTGCAGATCTGCATCTGCCGTGCCACTTCGGTTTCGCCGGCGCTCATGTGTACGATGGGGATCACGCGCGCCGTGCTGCCGTGTGGAGCTTTTTTCGTATCGACCGAGCACGCCGTGCGCGTGCGTTCGGGCGCGAGCGGGTCAGACTGCTGCACTGGTTGCCTCCGTTGTCTTGAGCGCGGCGCGTGCGGCCTGCGTCCCGGCAATGCGCCCGAAGGCCGTGCCGATCGACATGCCGACGCCCGCCGTATAGCCCTTGCCGAGCACGTTGCCGGCCATCATTTCGCCGGCGACGAACAGGTTTTCACTGGCGTTGCCGCCGAAGTGAACCTGCGCGCGGTCATTGGTCTTGAGTCCGAGATACGTGAACGTGATGCCTGGCCGCAACGCATAACCGTAGAACGGCGGCGTCTCGATGCGGCGCGCCCAGTGCGTCTTGGGCGGCGCGATGCCTTCGGTGTGGCAGTCGTCGAGTGCGGTGTGGTCGAAGGTGCCGTCGCGGCACGCATCGTTGTAGCGCGTGAGCGTTTCCATGAAGCGCGCTTCCGGCAGCCCGAGCTTGCGCGCAAGTTCCGGCAGCGTGTCGGCCTGTTCGCCCGGAAACACCGGCGGCATGAAGCGGCCGATTGCTTTCGAGTCGATGATCGAATAGCCGATCTGCCCCGGCTGATGCGCAACGAGCCGTCCCCAGATTGCATAGCGCTTCGGCCAGAAATCCTCGCCTTCGTCGTAGAAGCGCTCGGCGTCACGATTCACCACGACGCCCAGCGACACGCAGTCGATGCGTGTGCAGATGCCGCCGTCATACAGCGGCGCGCGCGCATCGATGGCGACGCAATGCGACTGGGACGGGTCGCCAATCATGTCCGCGCCAGCGTCGGCCATATGCTTGATGAGCACGCCCTTGTTGAAGCGCGTGCCGCGAATCAGGAAGTTGTCGGCGGGCCATTCGCCGCGCTCGTTTTGCCCCCACGCTTCGCGCAGCCATTCGCGATTCGATTCAAAACCGCCTGCCGCCAGCACGCAAGCGCGCGCCTCGAAGCGCTGGCTGCCGCTGCGCGCCGCGATGAAGAGACTGCCGTCGAGTTCAAGCGAATCGACGGGCGTTTCATAGCGGATATCGACGCCGAGCGCTTCGGCGCTGCGGTAATACGCGTTGACGAGCGCCTTGCCGCCGCCCATGAAGAACGCGTTGGTGCGTGCCACGTGCAGCGCACCGGACAGCGGCGGCTGGAAGCGCACCCCATGCTTCTGCATCCACGGCCGGCACGACGACGACGCGCGGATCGTCAGCCGCGCGAGATGCTCGTTCGTGATACCGCCGGTGACTTTCAACAGGTCCTGCCAGAATTCCTCTTCCGGATAGGCGTCGACGAGAACGTCTTGCGGCGCATCGTGCATGCAGCGCAGATTGCGCGTGTGTTGCGAGTTGCCGCCGCGCCATTCGCGCGGCGCGGATTCGAGAAGCAGGACCGAGGCGCCCGCTTCGCGCGCCATCAATGCGGCACACAGCGCGGCATTGCCTCCTCCGATTACGAGCACATCGACCATCAGACTTGCCTCCTTTTGGACAAATCGTAAAGGTCTCGTGCCCGCGTCGCTACCAGCCAGCCGTCAACGGGTCTTCACTTTCTGTGAAGGCTGAGGCTCCCGCAGCCGCGCACCGGGCCAGCGGCCTTCCTGCACCAGTCGACGGGCGACATCGGCAAGCACCACGCGCGCAGCAAGACCGGCGGGAGACAGTTCGTCATCGGAGATGCTGGCGAGCATGTTGGGCCGCGTGGCATATTTTTCAGCGACGGGCACGCTCGTCAATATCACGTTCTCGGGCCTTGCGAGCGCCGCGCCCGGTTGTATCGTCGCGCCGATGCCGGTGCGGACGAAGTCCATCAGGAGCGCAAGGCCGTCGACTTCGGCGACGATGTTCGGCTCGTACTCGGCGCGCCTGAACGCCGATAACAGCAGCGAACGCAGCCCGTGCGTGCCGCTGGGGAGAATCAGCGGAAGCCTGCCGAGATTTTTCAGCCGGACGGATGCGCTCGTCGGCATGCCATCGAGATCGCCCGCGCCGATCAGGAACAGCCGCTCGTCCAGCAGCGGCAGCACGCTCCAGCGTTGCGCGGACTCCTCACGGAACAGCACGGCGAGATCGATCTGACGCGCGCTCAACATGGACGCAAGATAGCCGGAGAGACTTTCGACCATGTGCAACCGTACATCGGGATAGCGCGAGCGCATGGCCTGCATGAATGCGACACCCAGCACGCTCGCCGTGCTCGGCGCCATGCCGACGCTGACATGGCCCGACAGACGGGCCGAGCGTGCGGCAAGCGCGGCATCGTCGATATGACGCAGCGCGAGTTGCGCCTGACGCCAGAACGCCAAACCTGCATCGGTCGGAACGACGCCCGCCGAGGTGCGTTGCAGCAAACGCGTGGACAGTTCGCCTTCGAGGCGGCTGATCTGCTGACTCAGTGCCGAGGTCACCACGCCGAGTTCCAGCGCTGCCTTGCCCATGCTTCCGTGTTCGACGACACTGAGAAAATAGCGTAGTTGTCTGAGTTCCATTCCGCGCTCGATCAGAAGGATTGGGCGGCTATTTTGACAGAACGTCGTCGGGTAATCCTCAGTGTCGAGGTTGGATCTTTACAGCACGTGCGTCTCTGCAGCAGTCGCACATATCCGGCAGAGACCAACCCCTTACTGCCACCGCTCTCTTCGAGAACAGGCGCTGATCGCTCCATACGCGCTTACCGAAGCCACCCTGGCTCGAGCTTCGACCGAAGCTAACCCCGCGTGCCGCTTTTGACGAATGCCAATCGGCTCCACATCACACCCGCACGCCGATTTCCACGCTGTACGGATTCGGTCTGGACATTCAGCACATTGCGCAAGCCATGAGCATTTGCGAGCTGCATGGTTTCTTCCGCTGAGACGTCGAACATCCGTCGTCCTTCCGGAACCGGTCCGTAACGCAAGGACACGACCAGCACCGCGCCGTCGCACAGGAGAGCGCTGACGTTCGGCATCGCCCGACGACGCTCGTCTTCATCAAGGTGCATCCAGACCGCCGACAGCATCACGAAGTCAAATTCCTTTCGCCTCGTACGCAAAATCGCGAGATCTGGCAGGCTATCGTCCAGCCATTCGATCCGAGGAGACGAATGCCGCCTGATTCCCGCAACGCGCAACGCATCCACCGGTTCGACGGCTACGACCGAATGCCCCATCGCCGCGAATGCAGCCGCATCGGTTCCGATACCGGCTCCAACATCGAGAATGCAAGACGGGCGCGCGGGAACGAGATGCAGGATGGGCTGATGATGTTCCTCGAACGAGATGTCCTGCCATTGCTCGATGAGCGAATGTGCATGCTCCGCGTAGCCTTCGGTGCCGCGTACATTGATGGACACCACCGTTCTCCAAATGTCGGTGTTTCGCGAAGTTTGCCAGATTGCCGGCATTTCAGTATCGCCGACCCGATGTCCAGAGCTGAACGAACCCGGTCGTCCAGGGCGGCACCGCACTCGCCCGCTCGATCTGCACCAGGATGAAATGTCGGTTTATATTGCCGGAGTTCCAACACGCTCGCGCCGGAATGGTTGACGACGTATACGGTGCGGTCGATTTTCTGAAAACACCGAAGTGACTCATGGGAGAGCATCAGTCATGCAACCGGAACACGCTTCAGATCTCGCAACGACTCGCCATGCAGGTGCGGAAGGCGGCACGCACGCGCCGATACCCTCGATCGTTCCGGCACAAACCGCGCTGATCGTGATGCACTACCAGACCGACATCCTCGGCCTCTTTCCGTCAGTCGCCCCCACCCTGCTCGCCAATACGCGCAAGCTGTGCGATGCAGCCCGGGCGAGCGGTGTCCACGTCTGCTTCGCGAATCTCCGCTTCAGCCCCGGCTATCCGGAAGTCAGCCCCCGCAACAAGAACGGGCAAGGGATCAAGCAACTCGGCCTGTTCGTCGACGACGGCCCGTGCCCGGAGCTCGGCCGGCTAGACAGCGAGCCGCTGACTATCGCGCATCGCGCGAGCGTGTTCTTCCGCACCGACCTGCAGGCGCGGCTCATCGCGCGGGGTATCGATACGCTGATCCTGGTCGGGATTGCGTCGACCGGCGTCGTGCTGTCGTCGGTCGCACACGCCAGCGACGCGGATTTCCGGCTGTATACGGTGAAGGACTGCTGCTACGACCCGGATGAAGTCGTGCACGAGCATCTGTTCGCGACGGCGTTCGAGACGCGCACGACGGTGCTGTCGCTCGCGGACGCGCTGCGGCTGCTCGCTTAGGCGCACGATATCCGCGCCACGCCGGCCGGAACGCTTCCGGACGGCGCCTCGCGCATCACGCCGTGCGCGACTTCGCGCGTTACTTCGCGATATACACGCCCGACGTCGGGCACGTCCCCTGCGTATTCCCGTCCGTCACGAGCGACGCCGCGCTCGGAAACTGCGTGGTCGCGTTCGTCTTGACCGCGATCCACGCTTCCGTGAAATAGCTGACACCATTGGTCTTCGTGCACTTCAGCGACACCGCGCTGCGCGTATTGCTGCCGAACGCGCCTTCGAACGCGGACAGCAGCTGGTTGCGCGTCACCGTCTTGCCCGCGTTGGCCTGCAGGAACGCGTTGAACGACGTGTTGCCCAGCCGGCTGATCATGCCGGCCGCCTGGTTCCAGTACGCATCCGGCGACGCCGAGTTCGAGCAGGTGCCGTGCTTGAACCATTCGTGCTTGTCGAGGCACGACGCCACGCCCGGCATGTAGGTCGACAGCGTGCTGCGGGTCGCGGTGCTGACCGGATACGCATCCATGCTGCACCACTGGTGCGCGTTGTCGAGATCGACGTCGCTCTGCGGCACGCCGCAGTAGAACGGCTGGTTGCCGTCGTACCGGTTCGGCCAGAGACCATGCAGCGACAGGCTCGTCGCCGCGTACGTGCCGGCGAGGTTCGTACACTCCGGCGTGTCGTGCGACGCGCAGAAGCCGGGTTCCCACGAAGCAGCGAGCAGCAGGTAGTCGTAGCTGGTCTGCGCGACGGCGTGCAGCGAGGCGGATGCGACGGCGATTGCGGCCGCGGCGCGGGCGAGCGTCTTGAGCATGGCGTTTCCTCGGAAAAGGCTTGCGGTCGCGGGATGCGCCACAAGGTTGTCGAATGTCTGCCCGCGATTGTTGCTCGCGCAACGTGGCATCAATATGAAGGTGGACGAAGGAATTCGTAGTCGAACGCCACCCTTGTCAGCGCCGGCACCGGTACCAATACGCGCCCTTCTCCGCCGGAGACGCCGGCTCGCCCTGCAACGGAGCATCCCCACGATGACGGCCTGCCGGCCGGGCAGGCCCTATCGCGTCGCGATCGGAACGGGCAAAGCATCGAACTCGCGGACAGCATGCCCCTGCTCACGGCTCGCTGCTGCCAAGCTGCATGCGCGCACGCGCGGCCGAATCCGCGCCTTCGAGCGCGAGAATCTGTCACACGCCGATGCTCACGCGCCGGCCCTCGTCCGGCGCCACGCGATCATTTCACCGACGCGGCCTCCGATCCGCCGGACGACATCGCCGCGCTGTCCTGCTCGCGCCACGCGCGGCGCGACGCGATGATCGCCTGCACGGCCGAGCGCGCGACCTTCCACCACGCGAACGGACGCGGATCGGCGAGCATGCTGAGCGCGCGCGCATAGTCGAGCGTGAGCCCGGGCGTCCAGGCCATCGTCACCGCGCGCTTGCGGATCTGCGCGGCGACCCACAGCTCGGGCGTGAGCAGCAGCCGCACGAATGCGCCCCACCCGGCCCGCGCGCCCTTGAGCCGCCACACCGCGCCGTCGAGCGCCGCTTCGAGCGCGTTCGACACGGTGCTCGAACAGTTGCGGTGCGTGAGGTTGTACGTGACCGTCTGCCGATACGACGACCAGAACGCGGCCAGCTTCGCCGGATCGTAGTTGCGAATGCGCACACGCACGGTCGACGGACACCACGCCTTCGACTCGGTCGCATAGTCGGGCTGGAACAGCCCGGGCACGTCGTTCTCGCGCGTCGCGCGCAGGATCCGCGTGAATTCATCGGGAGAACGATCGATCTCGACGGCCGGATACAGGCTGATGTAGATACCCTCGGGCGACTCCAGCGCCGCATGGCCGGTGGAGATCACGCCGTTGACGTCCACCGCCGCGATGTAGCGGTCGATCACCGGATAGCGCTGCGCTTCGGCCTTCGACGTGCCGGTCGGCGTCCACACGTGCACGGTCAGCGCGTGCTCGTGGTCGGCCGGCGGGCCGTCCCATTCGGATTGCGTGAAGCGCGGGAGGTCGGCAGCCGTATCGATGTCAGGCACGATCGCCGGCGCCGGCGACGTGACGAACGCGGGGTTGCGCGTCAGCCGCCGCACGCGCGCGGCGAGGCTCAGCATGTGCATGCCGCCGAACATCAGCAGCAAGCCGAGGCAGTACGGCACGGTGCCCACATAGTGAGTCGGATACGGCTGGTAGAAGAAGATCGCGAGCAGGATCTCGACGACGCCCCACGCGAATGCGACGTGCCAGCGCCGGTAACGCACCATCCACGCGGACGTGCACTGCAGCAGCCCGTCGACGAGAAACAGCGTGCCGAAGATCATCGACAGCAGGAAGTGTCCGTGATGATGGCCCGCGAACACGAGCGCGGCGGCCACCACGACCGCGATGCCCTTCACGTAGCGCAGGATGCGCTGCCCGCCGACGCCGCTGCCGGCCACCGCGAGCGTCGCGAGCCCCTCTATCAGGAACAGCCACGCGAACAGTTCGATCGGAAAATGCAGCGCGCCGTCGAGTGCGTCGACGAAGATGCCGACACCCGCGACGACCCACAGCCAGCCCAGCACGGTCAGTCCACGCCAGCGCGTTCGCAGATATTCGATGCCCAGCAGCAGCAACACCAGTCGTACCATGGCGCCCTCGTATTGATTTTTTCGGGATACGCGCAGATCACGCGCCTCCGGTCGTGCCGATCGTGCATCGTGCGATGCGGAAGTCGGACGGTGGCAATGCTGACCGGCGCGTCATGCATCGACATGTCCAATGACGGCCGGCGTGCTCCGCTTTCGCCGAATAATAAGATATGGCGGAGCCGGTTGAAAGCCTGGCGAAAACATTGCCGGCGGAGCCGGACGCCCGGCGTGTCGATAGAGACGGCGCGATTGGCGGGGTTGCGACTGCTATTCCGCCGAGGGTTTCGACGTACCGTCCGGGATGGCCGCACCGTTGCTCGACCGGCCGTACACGATCTAAGCTCGGCATGTCACGATGGCGATCGCAGGTCTGGATCACACGATGCAGCGCACACCGATCACCGCCGACGGCTCACCCGCCCTTGGCGGACGACGCGCGTTCCGATCGGGTTCGTCGTAATCCAGGCATCCCGGAAATGACGGCCCCATTCATCCATTGCGCAACGCGGCGCCTGCGCGGCCCGCATCCCGAACGGAATACGAACATGCCCGCCTCACCGCTTCACACCCCGCCGCTCGGCCCGCAACTCAAGCGTTGGCGCACGCTGCATCGCGTGAAGCAGAGCCATGCTGCCGAGTTGTTCGGCGTCGCACAATCGACGATCTCGCGCTGGGAAGCCGGCATCCAGCAGATGTCGCCGGACGAGCGCGCGACGGCCGAGCGGCTGCTTGCCGCGCGTCTCGATTCGGCGGGCGACCACGCGCTCGCGCGGCTGATCGCGAGCAGCGCGGCGCGCATGCATCTCGTGTGCGACCTCACGCACCGTCTGCTCGCGTGCTCGCCGTCGCGCGCGGCCGAGTTCTCGCGGCCGCTGCCGACGCTGCTCGGCACGTCGCTGTGGCGCTATGCGTCGCCGGAGATCGTCCGCATGGAAGCCGCGCTCGACCCGCTCGGCTGGCACGATCATGCGGGGCCGCCGAGCGTCGAATTCGCAACCGGCGCCAATGCGTCGCGCGTCGTGCCGATCCGCGGCAGCACCTGCCGATGGACGCGGATGACGCTGTCGGACGGCTCCGCCGCGCGCCTCGTCGAAACGCTATAGCACGCGCGGCGGTCGCGGGGTACGAGCGCGGCGCGCATATTTCATGCGTGGACGCAGCGCGGCCGCACGGCGTACGCTTGACGGCACGATCCAAGCATTCCCACCAGCCATGAACCTCGACACGATCCACGCGCGGCTCGATTTCCTGCGCGAAGCCGAACGCCTGAAAGACGTGCTGCGCAGCGGCCACACGTCCAGCGGGCGCGCCGAAAGCACGGCCGAGCACAGCTGGCGGCTGTGCCTGATGGCGCTCGTGTTCGCCGACGCGCTGCCCGACGTCGACACGACGAAGCTGCTGAAACTGTGCGTCGTCCACGATCTCGGCGAAGCGCTGCACGGCGACATCCCCGCGATCGAGCAGGCCGCGCATCCGGACAAGAGCACGCACGAACGCGACGACCTGCTGACGCTGACGGCCGGGCTCGATCGCGCGCTGCGCGACGAGATCGTCGCACTGTGGGACGAATACGAGGCGGCGGCATCACCGGAAGCGCGCGCCGCGAAGGCACTCGACAAGCTCGAGACGATCCTGCAGCACAACCAGGGCAGCAATCCGCCGGACTTCGACTACGCGTTCAATCTCGGCTACGGCCGGCGCTACACCGACGCGGCACCGCTGTTCAACGCGATCCGTGCGATCGTCGACGCGGACACGCAACGCAGGATCGACACACGCGGCGACGGCGCGTAAGCGCGCGGAACCAGCCGCGCACCACACCGCGTGCGGCAATCGCACAAGATGCGCACGCACCTGAACGGACGGGAATCGGCGCGATGCCCGCGCGCGGCGAGGAACGCGACCGGCCGATGATGGCGCTCGTTGCCGCGTCACGGCAACGACGCGTCACCCGACGCGCGGCGCACGCGTCATTCACACACCGTCACCCCCCGCCGCGTCGGCGCGAACGCCACCGCGCTTGCCGTCGCGAGCACGGCCACGCCGGCCGCGCCGTACACCATCACCCAGCCGAAGCCGTGCACGAGCGCCGCGTGCAGCGCCGCACCGTTCGGGTCGGCCTTGGCGAGCGCCGGCGCGATCGCCTGCAGCCCGTCGGTGCGGCCCGACGCGATCTGCTGCGCCAGCGCGCGCAGCGCCTCCGGATCGACCGCTCCCGCGACGCCGGCCTTCAGGCTCGCGACGATCCCCGCGACCAGCACGAAGCCCATCGTCGCGATGTTCAGCGCGAGCGAGATCATCCGCGCGCTCATGTCGATGCCCGACGCCATCCCGGCCCGCGAACTCGGCACCGCGCCCGTCGTCGTGTTCGTGACCGGCGTGTTGGTGAGCCCGAGCCCGATGCCGGCGATCACGCAGCCGGGCAGCATCGTGAGCCAGCTCGCGTGCTCGATGCCGCTGCCGATCCGCATCAGCGCGAAGCCGGCCGCGATCGTAAACAGGCCGCCCGGAATCACGACGCCGGGCCCGTAGCGCAGCGCGAACCGCTCGCCGAACGGCGGCGCGACCAGCGTCGGCAGCGTGTACGCGAGCAGCGCGAGGCCGGCCATCACGCTGTCGTAGCCGAGCGCGACCTGGAACCAGATCGGCAGGTAGATCATGAACGGCCAGAAGCTGAAGTTCATCCCCATCGAGCCGAAGATCGCGCCTGTGAACGCGCGAATCCGGAACACGGAGAAGTCGAACATCGGCCGCGCGCTCGTGCGCTCCGCGACGAAGAAGCCGGCCAGCGCGAGCACGGTCGCGCCGAGCACGCCGAGGCCGGCCGCACTCGTGAGCCCCAGCTCCGCGCTCTGCGTGATATAGAACGCGAGACCGAGCACCGCGAGCGACAGCGTGACGATGCCCGCGACGTCGAGCGTGCCCGCATGCGGATCGCGCGACTCCTGCACCGCGCCGCAAATCAGCACGAGCGCGACGGCCGCGAGCGGCGCATGCACGAGAAACACCCACGGCCAGCTCGCCGCTGCGACGATCGCGCCGCCGACGATCGGCCCGAAGCCGAGGCCGATCCCGAACACGATGCCCCAGATCCCGAACGCGCGGCCACGCTCGCGCCCTTCGCGGAACTGATGCGACAGCACCGCGATCTGGCAGATCAGCATCGCGCCGCCGCTCGCGCCCTGCAGCAGCCGGCCCGCGACCAGCACCGGCACGTTCGGCGCGAGCCCGCACAGCAGCGACGTCGCGCCGAACAGCACGGTGCCGATCACGTACACGCGCTTGCGGCCGAACCGGTCGGCGAGCGTGCCGGCCGCCATCAGCACCGTCGTGCACGCGATCGTGTACGCGTTCATGATCCACTGCATGCCGTTGAAGTCGCCGTGCAGCACGCGTTCGAGCGTCGGCAGGATCACCGGCACGCTCGAGATCTCGAGGCCGAACATCAGTGACGTGAGACAGACGGCCGCCAGCGCGACCGCATTCCTGCGGGAGTCGGATAGGGTCATGCGTATTGCGCGACGGCCCTCGACAGGCCGTGCGCCTCCAGGTGAGAAGGATGCGCCGCGTGCGGCCGGCAACGCACGCTGCGCGGGAATCGGTACTATAGTGAGAATTTCCCTCCCCATTGATGCGTCCATTTCCCCGGACTCGGGAATCACAGGACGCAATCAGGGCAACCCCAGCACACCCCGCCATGACCGACAAACTCGACGGCGTAACGACCTTCGTCCAGGTCGTGGAATCCGGCAGCTTCGCGCTCGCCGCGGAACGGCTCGACATGACGCGCTCGGCGGTCGGCAAGGCGATCGCGCGGCTCGAGAAGCGGCTCGGCGCGCGGCTGCTGCAGCGCACGACGCGCAGCCAGAGCCTGACCGACGACGGCCAGGCGTACTACGACCGCTGCCTGCGCGCGCTGGCGGAGCTGGAAGCGGCCGAAGCCGATCTCGATTGCGGCCGCAACGAAGCGCGCGGCAAGCTGCGGCTGAGCGTGCCGCTCGCGTTCGGGCATCACTGCGTGACGCCGATCGTGCTCGATCTCGCGCGCACCTATCCGCACCTGCGGATCGACGTGTCGATCACCGACCGCTTCGTCGACCTGGTCGAGGAAGGCATCGACCTCGCGGTGCGGATCGGTTCGCTCGCGGACAGCACGAGCCTCGCGGTGCGGCGGCTCGGCACGCAATACGGAAGCCTCGGCGCCGCGCCGTCGTATCTCGCGCGCTACGGGATGCCGCAATCGCTCGACGATCTGAGGAACCACCGGACGATCGCGTACTCACGCTCGGGCGTCGCGCAGCCGTGGGACCTGCGCGCGCCGGACGGCTCGACGGTGCGCATCGACATGCCGCACCAGCTCAGCTTCGACGACGTGCAGGCGATCGCGGCGGCCGGCGCATCGGGGTTCGGGATCGCGTGGCTGCCGAGCTGGCTGCTCGATCATTACGTGAAGCGCGGCGAGATGGTCGTCGTGCTCGATCGCTGCTTCGTATGCGAAGGCGACATTCACGCGATCTGGCCGAAAACACGCTACCTGCCGCGCAAGACGCGCTGCGTGATCGACGCGCTCGTGCAGGCGGTGCCGCCGATGATCGAGCGGCCGGAGCCCGCGAGCCTCAAGAAAACCGGTTGAAACCGACGCGCCGCACGGGCGCGCCGGGCCGTCACGCGGCGCTCACGCCGCGCCGAGATCGGCGAGCGGATGCGCGAACAGTTTCCACGGCGACGTCAGGAAATGCCGCACGCGCTCGGCGCGCAGCTCGACGAGCGACGCCGGCGCCCAGCGCGGCTTGCGATCCTTGTCGACGAGATGCGCGCGCACGCCTTCGCAGAAGTCGCCCTCCTCGATCGCGCGCGCGACGATGCCGAGCTCCATCCGGAACGATTCGGCGAGCGTCATCTGGCGGCCGCGCAGCAGCGCTTCGCGCGTCACGCACAGCATCGTCGGCGAATGGCCGGCGAGTGCATCGAGCGTCGCCTGCAGCCATTGACGATGCTCGCGCGACAGCTCGTCGCGCGCGAGCTCCTGCGTGAGCGTCGCGACGATCCGCTCGACGGTCGAGCGCTTGTCGAAGTGCCGGACGATCCACGCCGTCTGCGTATCGAGCGCCGCATGCGGCACGACGTTGCACGGCGGCTCGAACACCTTGCGCAGCGCCGGCAGCACGTCGCCGTCCCATTTGATGCTGTCGATGCGCGTCTCGAACGTATCGAGCCACGCCGACGGCACGCACAGATCCGCGAGCTTCGCGCTCAGCGCGTCGGCACCCGACAGCATCGCGCCCGTCAGCCCCACGTACAGCTCGAGCTCGACCGGCATGCGCGACAGGAAATGCGTCGCGCCGACGTCGGGCACGAGGCCGATGCGCGTCTCGGGCATCGCGATCTTGCTGCGCTCGGTCGCGACGCGCAGCGCCGCTCCTTGCGCGAGCCCCATTCCGCCGCCCATCGTCACGCCGTCCATCAGCGCGACCACCGGCTTCGGGAACGTGTGGATCGCGTAGTCGAGCCGGTATTCGTCGACGAAGAACGGCAGCCAGGTCTCGCGCTGCGCGACCATTCGGTGCAGCGCTCGCACGTCGCCGCCCGCGCAGAAGCCCTTCTCGCCCGCTCCGCGCAACACGACCGCGACGATCTGGTCGTCGGTGCGGCAACGTTCGAGCAGCGCCGTCAGCTCGCCGATCATCGAATAGGACAACGCATTGAGTGCGGCCGGCCGGTTCAGCGTAATGAGCGCCACGCGGTTCACCACGCGAAACAGCACCTCCGGCGCGGGTTGCGCGAAGCTGTCATGAGTCGTCACCGGCGTGCTCATCGTTGCGGCTCCCCGTCGGTGTGCCATTGCGGCGCGCGCTTGCCGAGAAACGCGGCCACGCCTTCGCGCGGATCGTTCGTGTCGAACAGGTCGACGAAGCGCTCGCGCTCGACCGCGAGCGCCGCGCTGCGCGGCACGCCGCGGCGCGCGAGGCCGATCAGCTCCTTGCTGTAGGCGACCGCATGCGGGCTCTGCCGTGCGACGTTGCGCGCGAGCGCCAGCGCCGCATCGCGGGCCGCGCCGCTTTCGACCACGTCCTCGACGAGGCCGATCCTGAGGGCCGTCGCCGCGTCGACGCGCGTGCCGGCCAGGATGATCTTCTTCGCCCAGCCTTCACCGACGAGCCAGGGCAGCGTCTGTGTGCCGAGCCCGCACGGCAGCAGGCCGACCGACGGCTCGGGCAGCGCCATCTGCGCGTGCGTCTCGGCGATCCGCAGGTCGCACGCGAGCGCGCATTCGAGGCCGCCGCCCATCGCATAGCCGTTGATCGCCGCGATCGTCACGACGCGCGCGTCGTGCAGCGCCTCGAATGCCGCGCCGAAACGCGCGGCCATCGCGCGCGCGACCGCGCGATCGCCGTCGGCGAACGTGTTCAGGTCGGCGCCCGCGCTGAAGAACTTCGGGCCGTCTCCGGTGATCACCAGCGCGCGCACGCGCGGGTTCGCATTCAATTCGGCGACGGTGGCCTGCAGCTGCTGCAGCCCGTCGGCGGTGAAGGCGTTCGCGGGCGGACGCTTGAGCGTCGCGCACGCGATCGCGCCGTCGTCGACGTAGTCCAGTTCGATCATGAGGCGTCCTTCTTGGTGGCCGGTTGGTACAGGCGGATCACCGCCGAGAAATCGAGCTGCCCATCGCCGCGGCTGCTCATCGTCTGGTACAGCTGCTGCGCGAGCGCACCGAGATAGACGGGCTGGCGCGCCTGCTTCGCGGCGTCGTTCGCGAGGCCGAGATCCTTCAGCATCAGGTCGGTGCCGAAGCCGCCGCTGTAGCCGCGCGACGACGGCGCGGTGTCGATCACACCCGGATACGGGTTGTAGGTGTCCGAGCTCCAGCAGCGGCCCGTCGACGTGTTGACGATGCCGGCCAGCACCTTCGGGTCGATGCCGAGCGCGACGCCGAGCGACATCGCTTCCGACACGGCCGCCATCGAGATGCCGAGCACGAGGTTGTTGCAGACCTTCGCGACCTGCCCCATCCCCGTCGGCCCGCAGTGGACGATGTTCTTGCCCATCCCGGCGAGCACCGGCTTCACGCGCTCGAAATCCGCATCGCTGCCGCCGACCATGAAGGTCAAGGTGCCGGCCGCCGCGCCGCCGGTGCCGCCCGACACCGGTGCGTCGACGAACGCGCCGCCGTGCTCGCGCACGAGCGCGCCGAACGCCTGCGCGCTCGCCGGGTCGATCGTGCTCGAATCGATCACGGTCGCGCCGGCGCCGAGGCCGGCCAGCACGCCGTTCTCGCCGGCGAGCACCGAGCGCACGTGCGGCGCGGCCGGCAGCATCGTGATCACGAAGGCCGCGCCCGATGCCGCGTCGCGCGGCGATGCGGCGACCTGCGCGCCGGCGTCCTGCAGCGCGCGCAATGCGTCGGCGCTCAGGTCGAACGCATGCACTTCATGGCCGGCCTTCAACAGGTTCAGCGCCATCGGCGCACCCATGTGGCCCAGTCCGATAAAACCGATCTTCATGTTCGTGTCCTCCGCGGCTCAATGCAGCCGGATCGTCGTGTTCACCGGGCCGGCCGTCGTGTCGTCGTCGAACCAGCGCGCGGTGACCGTCTTGGTCTGCGTGTAGAACTGCACGACCTGCTTGCCGTACGGACCGAGATCGCCGAGCTTCGAACCGCGCGAACCGGTGAAGCTGAAGAACGGCACCGGCACCGGGATCGGGATGTTGATGCCGACCTGGCCGACGTCGATCTCGCTCTGGAACTTGCGTGCCGCCGCGCCGCTCTGCGTGAAGATGCCCACGCCGTTGCCCATCGGGTTCGCGTTGACGAGCGCGATCGCTTCGTCGAGCGTGTTGGCTTCGAGCACGACCAGCACCGGACCGAAGATCTCGTGCGTGTAGATCGACATGTCGGTCTTTACACCGGAGAAGATCGTCGGGCCGACGAAATTGCCCTCCTCGTAACCGGCCACCTTCACGTCGCGGCCGTCGAGCTCGAGCTTCGCGCCTTCCTTCACGCCCGCTTCGATCAGCGACAGGATGCGCGCCTTCGCTCCGCGCGACACGACCGGGCCGACGTCGGTGCCGGCTTCCGCGCCCGCGTTCACCTTCAGCAGCTTCGCCTTCGCGACGAGATCGGGCAGCCAGTCGCGCGCCTCGCCGACCAGCACCGCGACCGACGTCGCCATGCAGCGCTGCCCGGCCGCGCCGAAGCCCGCGCCGACCAGCGCGTTGAGGGTCTGCTCGCGATTCGCATCGGGCAGCACCACCGCGTGGTTCTTCGCGCCCATCATCGACTGCACGCGCTTGCCGTGCTGGCTGCCGAGGTTGTACACGTGCGTGCCGACGGCCGTCGAGCCGACGAACGAGATCGCCTTCACGAGCGGATGCGTGCAGATCGCGTCGACGACTTCCTTGCCGCCGTGCACGACGTTCAGCACGCCCTTCGGCACGCCGGCCTCGATCGCGAGTTCGACGAGCTGCATCGTCGACATCGGATCCTGCTCGGACGGCTTCAGCACGAACGTGTTGCCGCACACGATCGCCATCGGGAACATCCACAGCGGAATCATCGCGGGGAAGTTGAACGGCGTGATGCCCGCGCACACGCCGAGCGGCTGGCGCAGCGTGTAGGTGTCGACGCCGCCCGCGACGTTCTCCGCGAATTCGCCGAGTTGCAGCGTGCCGATCGAGCACGCATGCTCGACCACTTCGAGGCCGCGGAAGATGTCGCCTTCGGCATCGGGCAGCGTCTTGCCCTGCTCGGCCGTCAGCGTCTTCGCGATGCGCTGCAGGTTCGCGCGCACCAGATCCTGGAACTTCAGCATGATGCGCATGCGCGCGGCGATCGGCGTGTTCTTCCACGTCGCAAACGCGGCGTACGCGGCCTGCACGGCCGCGTCGACTTCGGCGACGGTCGCGAACGGCACGCGCGCGAGGACCTGCTGCGTCGCCGGGTTGACGATGTCGCGCCACTCGCTCGTGGTGGACTCGACGAAGGCGCCGTCGATCAGCAGCTTGACCGTCGGCACGTCTTGCCCCGTGCGGGGCGTCGGATTCGCGTTCATCAGTGCACTCTCCTTGCAGTGGGCCGCATGGCGTGATGCCACGCGCGGCCGGTTCGGTTCAGTCCGGTGGCGGGCGACGCACGGCAAAACGCGGCGCGCGCGGCCCGCGGCCGGTCATTTCAGTTCGGCGGCGAAATCTTCTTCCCAGTATTCGCCGGGCATCCGCGTGCTCGCATCGTCGCCGCGCTCGATCTCGCGGCGGCGCAGCTCGACGCGGCGGATCTTCCCCGAGATGGTCTTCGGCAGCTCAGCGAACTGCAGGCGGCGAATGCGCTTGTACGGCGCGAGCTTCTCGCGCGAGAAGCGGAAGATCTCCAGCGCGAGCGCGGGGCTTTCCTCGTAGCCCTGGCGCAGCGTGATGAAAGTCTTCGGCACCGACAGCCGCAGCGGGTCCGGGCTCGGCACGACGGCCGCTTCCGCGATCGCCGGATGCTCGATCAGCACGCTTTCCAGTTCGAACGGGCTCAGCCGGTAGTCGGACGACTTGAACACGTCGTCCGCGCGGCCGATGTACACGTAGTAGCCGTCGTCGCCGCGCATCGCGATGTCCGACGTGCGGTAATGGCCGTCGCGCATCGCGTGGGCAGTCGCGTCGGGATTGTTCGCATAGCCGGTCATCAGGCCGACCGGGCGCGTCACGCCGGCGCCGATCGGCAGCGCGACCTCGCCTTCGGTCACCGGCGCGCCGTCCGGGTCGAGCAGCGCGATCCGGTAGCCGGGCAGCGGCCGCCCCATCGAGCCCGCGACGACCGGCTGGCCCGGCGTGTTGCCGATCAGGCAGGTCGTCTCGGTCTGGCCGTAGCCGTCGCGAATCGTGATGCCCCACGCCTTCTTCACGCGCTCGATGATCTCGGGATTGAGCGGCTCGCCCGCGCCGACGATCTCGCGCAGCTTCACGTCGAACGACGCGAGCGGCTGCTGCACGAGCATGCGCCACACGGTCGGCGGCGCGCACAGCGTGGTCACCTGGTATTTGACGAGCGCATCGAGCACGACCTTCGGCTCGAAGCGCGCGTAGTTGAACGCGAACACGCACGCCTGCGCATTCCACGGCGCGAAGAAGCAGCTCCATGCATGCTTCGCCCAGCCCGGCGAGCTGATGTTCCAGTGGATGTCGCCCGGCTGCAGGCCGACCCAGTACATCGTCGACAGGTGCCCGACCGGATAGGTGCGATGCGTATGCTCGACGAGCTTCGGCTTCGACGTCGTGCCCGACGTGAAGTACAGCAGCATCGGATCGCTCGCGTGCGTGACGGCGTCCGGCTCGAACGCGGCGCTCGCCGCATAGCCGTCGTTCATCGCGAGCCAGCCCGCGCGCGGCGCGCCGGCGACGATTTTCTGCTCGAGGCCGAGATCGGCCTGTTCGAACTTCGCGGTTTCGTTCTCGTCGACGATCGCGTATTTCGCGCCGCCGATCTGCACGCGATCGCGCACGTCGTCGGCCGACAGCTGCGTGGTCGCGGGCAGCACGATCGCGCCGAGCTTCATCGCGGCGAGCATCGCGTCCCACAGCTCGACACGGTTCGGCAGCATCAGCAGGATCCGGTCGCCGCGCACGACGCCGATGCCGCGCAGCCAGTTCGCGATCCGCGACGAGCGCTCGGACATCTGCGCGAACGAATACGGGTCACCCGTGCCGGTTGCCGCGTCGACGATCCACAGCGCGGGCTTGTCGTTGCCGCGCGCCATCGGGTCGAAGTAGTCGAGCGCCCAGTTGAACGCATCGAGCACCGGCCATTCGAAATCGCGGTAAGCGGTTTCGTAGTCGGTGCGATGGCGCAGCAGAAAGTCGCGTGCGTCCAGGAATGCCTGTACCGTCATCGTGTCGTCTCCAGTCTCCATGCCCAGCGGTCGACCGGCGCACGCGCTGCAGCGCATGCCCGGTTCCGTATCGCGCGGCGCACGGTCACGTCGTTGCGTGCCGCGTTTGCCGCGCTGCCCTCGTGCCCTGCCTGTTTGCCTGCCTGTTTGCCTGCCTGTATGTCTGGTTGTTTGCGTGGTTGTCGATGGAGCGCGCGTCGCGACTCAAAGCTGTCGCGCGATCACCATCCGCTGCACTTCGCTGGTGCCTTCGTAAATCTGCGTGATGCGCGCGTCGCGATAGTGGCGCTCGACTTCGTAATCGACGAGGTAGCCGTAGCCGCCGTGGATCTGGATCGCGTCCGAGCACACGCGCTCGGCCATCTCGGACGCGAACAGCTTCGCCTGCGATGCTTCCGACAGGCACGGCAGACCGGCCGTGCGCAGCTTCGCCGCGTGATGCACGAGCAGGCGCGCCGCATTGATCTGGGTGGCCATGTCGGCGAGCTTCTGCTGGATCGCCTGATGCTCGGCGAGCGGCTTGCCGAACTGCACGCGCTCGCCCGCATAGCGGCGCGCCTTGTCGAATGCCGCACGCGCGATGCCGAGCGCCTGCGCGGCGATGCCGATGCGCCCGCCTTCCAGGTTCGACAGCGCGATCTTCAGCCCTTCGCCGCGATTGCCGAGCAGGTTCTCTTCCGGAATCGCGCAGTTCTCGAACGTGATCGGGCACGTATCGGATGCGCGGATGCCCATCTTCTTCTCCGGCTTGCCGACGATGAAGCCCGGCGTGTCGGTCGGCACCAGGAACGCGGAAATGCCGCGCTTGCCGGCTTCCGGATCGGTCATGGCAAAAACGATCGCTACGCCGGCGCGCTGGCCGTTGGTCACGAACTGCTTCGCGCCGTTCAGCACCCACTTGCCGTCGCGCAGCTCCGCCCGCGTGCGCAGGTTGTGCGCCTCCGAGCCGGCCTGCGGCTCGGTCAGGCAGAACGCGCCGATGATGCGGCCCGCCGCCATCTCGGCCAGCCAGCGATCCTTCTGCGCGGGCGTGCCGAAGCCGAGGATCGGCCCGCAGCCGACCGAGTTGTGCACGCTCATCATCGTCGCGCAAGCGGCGTCGCCCGCCGCGATCTCTTCCATCGCCAGCGCATAGGCGACGTAATCCGTATACGCGCCGCCCAGTTCCTGCGGCACGATCATCCCGAGCAGGCCGAGTTCGCCGAGCTGCGCGACGACGGCGTCGGGCAGGTGCGCGTCGTGGTCCCACTGCGCGGCGTTCGGCGCCAGCACCTCGGTGGCAAAAGCGCGCGCGGCGTCGCGGATCATCCGCTGGTCTTCGGTGTAAAGCTCGTCCATGGCGCTGCTGTCTCCCGCGGCCGCGTACCGCGACCGACCTTTCGTTTCGATGCAACAAGTGTAGGCAAGCGCGCGCGACTGTTCGATGCTCGCGCCGCTCATTTACACTGAGCGTTTTTGCCATACCGGCGGCTTCGATGAAGCAGGAAGAGAAGGGAACCGTCGCGATCAGCCTCGTCGCCTATAGCGTCGCGCTCGCCACCCGGCGCGGCGTCGCGGCCGAGCCGCTGCTCGCGCAGGCCGGCATCGCGCCCGCGCTGCTCGCGCAGCCGCGCGCGCGGGTGTCGGCGCAGCAATACGGCGCGCTGTGGAACGCGATTGCGCGCGCGCTCGACGACGAGTTTTTCGGGCAGGATCGCCACCCGATGCGCAGCGGCAGCTTCATTGCGATGAGCCAGGCCGCGCTATCCGCGCAGGACGGGCTGCACGCGATGGCGCGCGCGGTGAATTTCATGCACTGCGTGCTCGACGACCTGCACGCGGAGCTCGACGCGAACCCGCAGCGCGTGCGGCTGCGCTTCGTGCACCGCAACAGCGCCGCGGCGCCCGCGATGTTTACGTACGCGACCTATTTCATCATCGTGTACGGGCTCACCTGCTGGCTGATCGGGCGACGCATCCCGGTGCTGCACGCGAGCTTCCGCTGCGACACGCCGCCGGCCGACCACGAATACCCGTCGATGCTGTGCGACGACATGCGCTTCAACCAGCCCGATTCGTATGTCGATTTCGATCCCGAATTCGCGACGCTGCCGGTCGTGCAGAACGCGAAGACGCTGAAGACCTTCCTGCGCAACGCGCCGGCCAGCTTCATCGTGAAGTACCGCAACCCGAACGCGCTCGCGCAGCGCGTGCGCACGGTGCTGCGCGGGATGCCGCCCGCCGCGTGGCCCGGCGCCGGCGGGATGGCCGCGCGACTGCACGTGGCCGAGGCGACGCTGCGCCGCAAGCTGCACCAGGAAGGCCACGCGTACCAGTCGATCAAGGACACGCTGCGGCGCGACCTCGCGTTCGAGGCGCTGGCCGATCCGGCGCGAACCATCGCCGACGTCGCGGCCGCCGCCGGTTTCGCGGAACCGAGCGCGTTCTACCGCGCGTTTCGCAAATGGAGCGGGCGCAGCCCGGCCGAGTACCGGGAAGAAGCGCTCGCGCGGGGCGGCGCCGCCGGCTGAGTGCGCGGCCGGCGGCACCGCCTTCGCGCTTTCCGCCGAAACCGCCTAATCTTCAAATATCGGGCCAACGCCCTTTCCGCGAGCCGGACGGCGTGCGGCCGCGCGCCGCCCGGACGCCCCGATGCACATTCACCGTCATGGGCCGCCGCCGGCACCTGCATCGCCCGGCGCCCGCCCCCGTCACCCGCTGTCCGCGCGGGTCGCGCGCGCCGCGCTGTTCGCGGCGCTGCTCGTCGTGTGCGCGGCGGTTGCCGCGCCGCCCCCCGCTACCCAGCCCGCCACCGCACCCGTCGCCGCGCCGCCGGTCGTCGTGATTCCGGTCAACGGCGCGATCGGGCCGGCCAGCGCCGACTTCATCGTCCGCTCGCTCGACCGCGCGGCGCGCGAGCACGCGCCGCTCGCGATCCTGCAACTCGATACGCCCGGCGGGCTCGACACGTCGATGCGGCTGATCATCAAGGCGATCCTCGGCTCGCCGGTGCCGGTCGCCGCGTTCGTCGCGCCGGGTGGCGCACGGGCCGCGAGCGCCGGTACCTATATCGTCTACGCGAGCCACATTGCCGCGATGGCGCCCGGCACCAATCTCGGCGCGGCATCGCCGGTGCAGTTCGGCATCGGCGGCGGCGCGCCGGGAGCGCCTGGGGCGCCAGGTGCGACGAAGCCGTCGCCGGCCGGCGCATCGGGCGCGTCCGGCGCATCCGCGACACCGGCCGAGTTGCCGAACGACACGCAGTCGACCGAGATCCGCAAGGCGACCCAGGATGCCGCCGCGTACATCCGCGGCCTCGCGCAGTTGCGCGGACGCAATGCCGAGTGGGCCGAGCGCGCGGTGCGCGAGGCGTTGAGCCTGTCGGCAACGGAGGCGCGCGCGCAACATGTCGTCGACCTGGTCGCGCAGGACCCGGCCGACCTCGCGCGCCAGCTCGACGGCCGCACCGTGACGACGACCGCCGGCACGCTGCACCTCGCGACCGCGCATGCGCCGCTCGTCGTGCTGGCGCCCGACTGGCGCAGCCGCTTCCTGTCGATCATCACCGATCCGAACGTCGCGCTGATCCTGCTGACGATCGGCATCTACGGGCTGTTCTTCGAGTTCGCGAATCCCGGCTTCGTGCTGCCGGGCGTCGCCGGCACCATCTGCCTGCTGATCGGGCTGTTCGCGATGCAGTTGCTGCCGGTCAGCTATGCGGGCCTCGGGCTCGTGCTGCTCGGGCTCGGCTGCCTCGTCGCCGAGGCGTTCCTGCCGACCTTCGGCGTGCTCGGATTCGGCGGGATCGTCGCCTTCACGATCGGCGCGCTGATGCTGATCGACACCGACGTGCCCGGCTACGGCATTCCGTGGCCGGTGATCGTGGGCCTCGCGGCCGGCGGCGGGCTGCTCGTCGCCGTCGTATCGAGCGTCGCGCTGCGCGCGCGGCGGCGGCCGGTGGTGACGGGCGCCGAGGCGATGGTCGGCAGCATCGGCGAAGTGCTCGACGACGGCCTGCACGCCGACCAGCCGCAGGGCGCGGCCGGCGCCGCACCGTCGGCGGCGGGCTGGGCGCGCGTGCACGGCGAGCGCTGGCGCGTCGCGAGCAGCACGCCGCTGGCCGCCGGTTGCCGCGTGCGCGTGACCGGCCGCCACGGGCTGACGCTCACCGTCGCGCCGCTCTACGACGTGCCGGCACACGAACAACAACACCAGGGAGCACCGTCATGATGGGCTACACGTTTGGCTTCAGCAGCGTCCTGATCGTCTTCGTCGTGGTGCTCGTCGCATCGTCGATCCGCATCTTCCGCGAGTACGAGCGCGGCGTCGTCTTCATGCTCGGCCGGTTCTGGAAGGTGAAGGGGCCGGGGCTCGTGCTGATCATCCCGATCGTCCAGCAGGTCGTGCGGATCGACCTGCGCACCGTCGTGTTCGACGTGCCCGCGCAGGACGTGATCACGCGCGACAACGTGTCGGTGAAGGTCAATGCGGTCGTGTATTTCCGCGTCGTCGATCCGGAGAAGGCCGTGATCCAGGTCGCGCGCTTCTTCGAGGCGACGAGCCAGCTCGCGCAGACGACGCTGCGCGCGGTGCTCGGCAAGCACGAGCTCGACGCGTTGCTCGCCGAACGCGAGCAGCTGAATGCCGATATCCAGAAGACGCTCGACGCGCAGACCGATGCGTGGGGCATCAAGGTGTCGACGGTCGAGATCAAGCACGTCGACCTGAACGAGACGATGATCCGCGCGATCGCGCGGCAGGCCGAGGCCGAACGCGAGCGGCGCGCGAAGGTGATCCATGCGGAAGGCGAACTGCAGGCGTCGGAGAAGCTGCTGCAGGCCGCGCAGCGGCTCGCACTTCAGCCGCAGGCGATGCAGCTGCGCTACCTGCAGACACTGACGACGATCGCGGCGGACAAGAATTCGACGATCGTGTTTCCGCTGCCGGTGGATCTGCTGGGGGCGTTGCTGGAGCGATTGAGGCCGCCGCGCGAGCAGTGAGACGGGCGGGCGCCGGCCCGAGCGACGCCGCGGCCGATGCCGACGGGCGACGCTCGGGCGCGGGGCCGCCGCGGCCGGATGCCGGATGCCGGATGCCGGATGCCGGATGCCGGAAGCCGGATGCCGGGTGCCCGTCGCCCGGCCCGCGTCAGGCCAGCAGCTTGCGGTCGGTCTTACCGTACTTGATCGACTTCTCGTCCGGGATCATCAGCCCCGTGTGCTCGTCGCGCCCCTGCAGCAGGAAGCGCGCGTCCGGCTTGCCGATCTGCTCGGCCGCGAGCTTGCTGTCCGCGCCGATCTCGCCCTTCTTCATCCGGTTGACGATCACGCCGGCCGCGGTGTCCTTGAAGTCGCGCAGCATCCATGCGTCGCCGTCGCTGTCGCCGAACACCAGCAGCGGGCCGTAACCCTTCTTCGACGCGAGGACGTTGCGGATGCCCACCGTCTTGCCGGGCCCCCAGTTGAAATGCCAGCCGGCCGGATAGGTGCTCGTGTACTTGCCGTCCTGCATGTCGAGACGCAGGCCGATCACGTTCTCGGGCGGCACGCCGTAGCCATAGTTCGGATTGCCGGCGAATACGCGCACGACATCGTCGAGCGACGCGGTGCTCACGTACACGTCGATGCCGTTCGCCCGCAGCGTATGCATCACCGCGCGGATTTCCTCGTGAATGCGGATGCCGTGGAAATGCGTGTCGGCCACCACGCCGGCCTTGCCCGGCAGCGCCTTCGGGCTTTCGTAGCGGACCTTGCGCAGCGCGTCGCCGATCCCGTAGTTGTTCGACGCTTCCGCCATCGCCTGCAGCTCGGCGGTCGTCATGTTCTTGTAGAAGTAGATGATCCACTTGTAGCCGACTTCGAGCGGATGCGTATCGCAGATCGCGTCGTACATGAAGTACAGCTTCGCGCGAAAATCCTTGAACTGGTCGGTCTCGCGAATCTCGTCGAGGCTCTTGTCGCCGCCGAAACCCTTGTAGTTCGCGTAGAGCCAGCGGTAGTCGGACTCGACGTCGGCGGCGAGATCCTCCATCGTCACCGGCTTGCCGTCGACGGTCGTGTAGTCCTTCATGAACGCGCCCTTCGGCACGTCCTTCCACATCACGCCGACGAACTCGTCCGGCGTCAGCTTGTACTGCAGATGGTTGATCTGGTACATCAGCAACGCTTCTTCGCAGTCGTTCATGATGCACGTGTTGTCCCAGTCGAACACCGCATACGGGCGGCGCTTCCCGTCGTAGCGCGCGCTCGCGACGCCGTGCTGGTCGAGCACCGCCTGCAGGCGCGCGGCGTTGAACGGCGACCAGCGGCCCGGGTCCAGCGCGTCCGGCGCGGTCGCGCTCTTCGCGCCGGCCATGCCGGCCTTGAGCATCAGCGGCGTCGCAGCGGTCGCCGCGGCCAGGGTGTTCATGAACTTGCGGCGTTGCATGGTCTGTCTCCACAGGAAGGTCGAATCGGCTTCGGTCGCTGCCCCCACGCGACGCGCGGCACACCGGCCCCGCGAAGCCGCGAAGGCTTCGAATCGGGGGCGAATGATGTGACGAAATTATTTCGGCAATTTGACAGCGTCGCGCCGCGACACGACAGGGAGTTGATCCAGCGCGACATGCCAGGCCCGCGCCGCGGCCTCGCGTGGCGCTCCCCGGCCGGCTGCCCCGCTCGGGATGCGTGCGCAGCGACGGCCATCCGCCCCGACCGCCGCAAACCTAGAGCTTCCCCTCCATTTCGGCCTTCATTAGGAGAAATCCTCACCTCCGCGCCACGTCGAACCCGCTATGATCTTTACATCGATCAATGACACATTAAATGCTGACTGAATAACCCGCCGCCGGATCACCGGCGGATGCATTCCGGTTCAGCGCCCCAGCCTTGCACCGGACCCGCGTCGCGCCGACGCGCAAACGCGGGCCGACACATGGAGACGCATCATGACCGCCCACCATCCGCTGCCGGAAGTCCACCTCGACGAGCTGCCGCAATTCCGCGCGGTCCAGCAGCTTGCGTACCGCTGCGTCGAGACCGTCGGCGCGATGCTCTACCCCGGCATCACCGAGAAGGAAGCCGCGCGCCTGCTGACCGAATGGCTGCAGGACAACGGCGTGCACGACTGGCTGCACAAGCCGTTCGCGTGGTTCGGCGACCGCACCGCGTTCCAGGGCTTCTCGGGCCTGAAGCACATGGGCGGCTTCAACCTCGCGTTCTTCCCGAGCAATCGCCAGCTCGAAACCGACATGCCGGTGATCCTCGACGTCGCGCCCGTGCTCGACGGGATCGTCGCGGACGTCGGCTACGCGCACTGCCTCGGCCACAACCCGATCCTCGAACAGCTGCAGGACGACCTGATGGACCATCGCGACCTGATCGTGCAGCTCGTGAAGGCGCGCCGCCCGATGGCCGAGGTCGCGCAGGCGGTCGACGCGCTGTGCCGGCGCCAGGGCGTCGAGCCGCGCCACAAGGCCTATCCGTTCAAGGTGCTCGCGCATCGCGTCGCGAAGATCCACAAGCTGTCGAAGCCGCGCTTCGTCGCGCGCTTCGGGCTGAACGCGACGCGCAACCTGCTGCTCGACCAGGGCCGCGCGGCGAAGCAGCAGGGCTGGTCGCCGCTGTGGTCGATCGACCGCCGCTCCGAGCATGCGCCCGTGCCGGGCCTGTGGGCCGTGGAGCCGCATCTCGGCTTCGCCGGCGTCGGCGCGAAATTCGAGGAACTGCTGGTGATCACCGACGACGACGCGTACTGGCTCGACGACGACCTGCCGCACGTGCGCCGCTGGCAGCGCCGCCAGGCCGAACGCGCGCCGGCCGTCGCGACCGTGCAGGCCGCCGCCTGACACGCACGCATTGCGCCTTCCTCCCGAATCCCTGAACGACGGACTCACGATGCAGCCTCTTTCCGACGAAGCGCCGCTGGCCCTGTTCGAATCGGTCCACAGCGAAACGGCCGTCGCCTCCGGCGACCTGACGCTCGCGGTGCGAACCTGGGGCGACCCGGCCCGCTCGCCGGTCGTGCTCGTACACGGCTACCCCGACGACAGCAGCGTCTGGCAGCAGGTCGCGCCGCTGCTCGCGCGCAGGCACTACGTGATCGCCTACGACGTGCGCGGCGCGGGCCTGTCCGGCGTGCCGAAGCGCACGGCCGACTATCACCTCGCGAAGCTGACCGACGACTTCGTCGCGGTGATCGACGCGCTCTGCCCCGGCCGCGCGGTGCACCTGATCGCGCACGACTGGGGTTCGATCCAGGGCTGGGAGTTCGTCACCGATCCGCGGCTTGCGGGCCGCATCGTGTCGTACACGTCGTGCTCGGGGCCGTGCCTCGACCACGTCGGCTTCTGGCTGCGCGAACGCGTGCTGCACCCGACGCCCGCATCGCTCGGCAAACTCGGCGGCCAGCTCGTGCGCTCGTGGTACGTGTACCTGTTCCACCTGCCGTTCGTCCCTGAACTCGGCTGGCGACTGTGGCTGGGCCGCGCATGGCCGGCCCTGCTGCGCCGGATCGAGAAGACGCCGGCCGCGCCGCGCCCGACGCAGGCCGACGACGGCGCGCGCGGCGTGCGCCTCTATCGCGCGAACTTCATCCGCTGCCTGTTCGCGCCGCGCGAGCGCTACGCACATGCACCGGTGCAGACGATCGTGCCGCTCGGCGACAAATACGTGAGCCCGGCGCTGTCCGAGAACCTGTCGCGCTGGGTGCCGCAGTACTACCGCCGTGAAGTCGCGGCCGGCCACTGGCTGCCGCTCGCCGATCCCGCGCGCTTCGCGGGCCTCGCCGAGCAGCTGATCGACGCGGTCGAATCGGGCGAGGAACCGCCCGCGCTCGCGAACGCACGCCGCCGCGCGACCAGCGGCCGGTTCAGCGGCAAGGTCGCGGTCGTCACCGGCGCGGGCAGCGGCATCGGCCGCTGCGCGGCGCTCGCGTTCGCCCGCGAAGGCGCGACCGTCGTCGCGTGCGACATCGATCTCGCGAGCGCCGAGCGCACCGCGCTGCTGCTCGGGCTGACCGGCGCGCAGGCATACGCGAAACGCGTGGACGTCGGCGCCGCCGACGAGATGGAAGCGCTCGCGGCATGGGTCGGCAGCGAGCTCGGCGGCGCGGACATCGTGATCAATAACGCGGGCATCGGCATGGCCGGCGGCATCCTCGACACGAGCGAGCGGCACTGGGAGCGCATCCTGCACGTGAACCTGTGGGGCGTGATCCACGGCTCGCGGCTGTTCGCGCAGCAGATGGCCGCGCGCGGCGCGGGCGGCCACATCGTCAACACCGCGTCGGCCGCCGCGTTCGGGCCGTCGCGCGACCTGCCCGCGTACGCGACGACGAAGGCCGCCGTGCTGATGCTCAGCGAATGCATGCGCGCGGAACTCGCGGAAAAAGGCATCGGCGTGACGGCCGTGTGCCCGGGCTTCGCGGAAACCGGAATCATGGCGTCGACGCAATACGCGGGCGCCAACGCACAGGACGAAGCGCGGCTGCGCAAGCGCGCGACGAAGCTGTACCAGATGCGCGGCCTGAAGCCGGAAACCGTCGCGCAGGCGATGGTCGACGGCCTGCTGCGCAACCGGCCGGTCGTGGCGGTGGGCACCGAGGCGCATGCGCTGCGCTTCGTCGGCCGCTTCATGCCGTGGCTCGGCCGGATGCTCGCCCGCATCAGCATGGCATCGCATTGACGGCGCAGACCGCCGCACAGGAACGGAGACACAGATGACCGCTACCGCCGACTATCACAAGATCAAGGCCCGGCACGTGAAGTTCGACTTCAGCGACACGCCGATCACCTGGGTGCCGAACGACCCGGGCAGCACGCACATCATCAACACGCTGAACCTGCTGTTCCCGGAAGGCGAGCTGTGGTTCTGCCGCGTGTACAACAAGGCGCTGCCGCACATCACCGACGCGCGCCTGCGCGACGAAGCCGAAGGCTTCCTGCGCCAGGAAGCGGTGCATTCGCGCTCGCACGGCGGCGTGCTCAGGCATTATTACGACCGGCACGGGATCGACACGAAGCCGTTCACGCAGAAGCTGAACTGGTTGTTCACGCGCGTGCTGGGCGAAGCGCCGTTCGGGCTGAAGATCGGCCATACGCGCTTCTGGCTGCGGCAGCAGCTCGCGGTGATCGCGTCGCTCGAGCATTTCTTCGGTTATCTGGGCAACTGGGTGCTCAACGCGCACGGGCTCGACGAAGGCCGTGCCGACCCGACGATGGTCGACCTGCTGCGCTGGCACGGCGCGGAGGAAGTCGAGCACCGGACCGTCGCGTTCGACATCTACAACCACATGGGCGGCAACTACCCGGAGCGCTGCCTGCACATGGCGTTCGTGATCGTGCTGCTGCTCTACTTCATCACGAGCGGCGCGAAGTTCATGTACCGGCGCGATCCGGCCGCGGGCCGCTATCCGGGTTTCGTGCTCGCGTGGTGGAAGGGTTCGCGGCGCGGGCACCTGCCGTCGTTCTGGAAAGTGATCGGCGCGGCGCTGCGCTATTTCAGGCCGGGCTATACGCCGCACCACGAAGGCTCGACCGAGCAGGCGCTCGCGTATCTGGCGCGCTCGCCGGCCGCGCAGGCGGCCGCGCACGGCGGCAACTGGGGCACGACGAAAGGCGCGTGACCGGGTTCGCCGGCGGGTTCGCGACGGTTTCGGCGGGGGCGTCCGCCGAAATGCGTACAATCGCGGCTTCATTTCCCGGAGGTGCCGCGATGGCCATGAAGAAAACCGATCTAGAAAAGAACAAGGCGCTCAAGCTGACGCACGCGATGAAGCAGTCGAGCTCCGCCCGTTTCGGCAAGGGCGCCGAGGACGCGGCGAAGCTCGATCGCCGCGCGCAACGCAAGCTCGACCAGGAACAGGGCCTCGTGCCGTTCGCGTGCAAGCTCAACGCCGAACTCGTCGAACAGCTGAAGGCACGCGCCGCCACGCATCCGAACGGCATGACGGGCCTGCTGTCCGAACTGCTCGTCAACGGCCTCGCCCAGCGCGACGCGTGACGCGCCACGTTTCTCGAAAATAGTCGTTGACAACGCCGTACGACATCGACAAACTCGTTCGCATGCCTACGTTCAAGCTCATCGCCATCGCGAATCATTGCCCGGTGAACATTCGAAAGAATGGATCACGGGAGGCGCTTGTGCGTTAGCATCCGAGCAGTACCGCATGTCACACGAGGCCTCACCGGAAACGGATGAGGCCTTTTTGTTCTGGTGCGCGTCATCCGTCCGGCTCAACGAATGGAGAAGACGATGGACCAGGCAAGCCCGTTGTTCGACCGTCCCGATTCGCGCCGCGCCGGCGCGATCGCGTTACCGACCGTCGTGATCCGTTTCGCGGTTGCGCCGCGCACGACGCTGACCTGGCGCGCGCCGGGCGATGCGGAAATTCGTGCGCACGGTGCACCGCTGTGGATCACGCGGCCGCCGAGCGTCGACGACTACTGGGTGCAACCAGGCGACGTGCTGCGCATCGCGCGCGGCGATCGCATCTGGCTCGGCACCGATGACGACCGGCCGGCCGAAGCGTCGATCACGACGGCGTACGTGCGGCGCGGCGAACGGCTGAGACGCACGCTCGCGCGAATGCAACGTTTGCTCGCCGGACGATGGCGAAGACGGGATTGACGATGCGCGATTCCGTCGCGCGACGGGACACCGGAACGCGCGGAATCAACGCATCCGGAAACGGACGCACCCGCGGCGCCATGCGTCGCGGGTGCGCATCGAATGACGCGGCACGCGCGTGCGTGCCGCGAGCGATCGCGCGCCGTGCGCAACCCTTGCATGCATCGCGTGCTCAGGTGCTGGCGGCGAGACGCGGGCCCGTGCTGCGGGGAGTGGCATCGAGGTCGGGGCGTTGCGCCGCCTGCGAGGTCACCCACGGGTCGATGCCTTGCTTTTGCACCTCCTCGAGAAATGACACCCGCGTACGCCAGTAATCCGCCTGTAATTTCGCATCGATGACGCGCTGTTCGGCTGCGAACAGTTCCATGCGCGCCGTCACGAGCATCGACGCAGCGGTTTTTTCCGGCGTGGGGGCGTGCCGCATCGCCCAACGGCTGATCCAGTTCAACATGCTCACCTCCGGGATGACGGACGAACCCGCATCGGGCAATCGCAACCGGTCGCGCCTGCCCGAATGCGCAACGACCGTCACCGCACTTCACCGCCTGCCCTGCACGGACTGCGACTCCCCCGCGTCGGCAACGACTGGCCGGCGTGTGTGCGCGGTGTATCTATCCTAGAAAGACTTGCCGGTTAACGCGATGACGTCTTGCAATCTTTTACACAGAAACCACAGTCGCGCCCGCGTCGCGAAATGACAGTTGCGGACGGAACGGGTTCGGCGCAGGATAGCCCGATATCTGCAACCGCCTGGACTGATGAATGGCCGCTGCACGCCGCTGCGCACCCGCGCCGGTCATGCCGCGCGCGTTCGCGCATGCATTGCGACCGTCCTGCGTTCGGCCAGCATGCGGGTGCGCGATTGCAGTCGCATGTCATCACATGTCATCGCGCGGCGGCCGCGCGCCGCATGCCGGCCATGTCGTTGCGCCCGCATCGGCCGGCCCGGCCCGCCGCCCCTCATCGAATCGTTTCCATCGTTTCTACCTGCCCGCCTCGTCCGAACCGGTAAAATGCGCGCCTTCCTCGCGCGGCCGGCCTGTCCGACCGTTCGCGCGAACGCGGCCGATCGTGCCCCGCAACTATATCGTCCGAGCTATCCGCGCTATTACAATCCGCCGATAGCGCGGCAATAGTGGCTGGTTACAGTAGGCCGGCCTCGCGCTGCCTTACAACAATTCGGCACGAACAACAAGCAACACGACAACCCGACCGGAGAAAACGCCTTCATGGAATCCATCAAGCGGTATTTCGGCTTCGCTGAAGCCGGCACCGACTTCCGCACCGAAATACTCGCGGGCGTCACCACGTTCCTGACGATGGCCTACATCATCTTCGTCAACCCCGCGATCCTCGGCGATGCCGGCATGCCGAAGGAATCCGTGTTCGTCGCGACCTGCCTCGTCGCGGCGCTGGCATCGATCATCATGGGGCTGTACGCAAACTATCCGATCGCGTGCGCGCCCGGCATGGGCCTGAACGCGTATTTCGCGTATACGGTCGTCAAGGGAATGGGCTTCACGTGGCAGGCCGCGCTCGGCGCGGTGTTCATCTCCGGCTGCCTGTTCCTGCTCGTCACGCTGTTCCGCGTGCGCGAGGCGATCGTCAACGGCATTCCGAAATCGCTGCGCATCTCGATCACCGCCGGCATCGGCCTGTTCCTCGGCATCATCTCGCTGAAGACCTCGGGCGTGATCGTCGGCAGCCCGGCCACGCTCGTCACGCTCGGCGACCTGCACAAGCCCACGACGATCCTCGCGATCATCGGCTTCTTCACGATCGTCACGCTCGACCACCTGCGCGTGCGCGGCGCGATCCTGATCGGCATCATCGGTGTCACCGTCCTGTCGTTCTTCTTCGGCGGCAACCAGTTCCACGGCGTGTTCTCCGCTCCGCCGTCGATCGACGCGACGCTGTTCAAGCTCGACATCGGCGCCGCGCTGTCGACCGGCATCATCAACGTGATCCTCGTGTTCTTCCTCGTCGAGCTGTTCGATGCGACCGGCACGCTGATGGGCGTCGCGAACCGCGCGGGCCTGCTCGTCGAAGGCAAGATGAACCGCCTGAACAAGGCGCTGCTCGCCGACAGCACCGCGATCGTCGCGGGCTCGGTGCTCGGCACGTCGTCGACCACCGCGTATATCGAGAGCGCATCGGGCGTGCAGGCCGGCGGCCGCACCGGCGTGACGGCGATCACCGTCGCCGTGCTGTTCCTCGCGTGCCTGTTCATCGCGCCGCTCGCCGGGGTCGTGCCGGGCTACGCAACGGCACCGGCACTGCTGTACGTGTCGTGCCTGATGCTGCGCGAGATGGTCGACGTGCCGTGGGACGACGCGACCGAAGCCGTGCCGGCCGCGCTGACCGCGCTGCTGATGCCGTTCACGTACTCGATCGCGAACGGCGTCGCGTTCGGTTTCATCGCTTACGGCGGCCTGAAGCTGCTGACGGGCCAGGCCCGCACGGTCAAGCCGATCGTGTGGATCATCGCGGCCGTGTTCCTGTTCCGCTTCTTCTATCTCGGCAGCGAGTGACGCACGCGCCCCGGTGCGCGGCATGATCAAAAGACGCCACCTTCAGGTGTAGTGCCGCCCGGTTCCTGTCGCGGAACCGAACGGCATGGCGAGAATGACGGCCCCTGACGACCCGGTCGCATTTACGGCCGGGTCGTTTCACATGGGCACCCTGTATCGGCGGGCACCCGCGTAGCTGCATGCCCGGGGGGCATTTCCCCGGGCGGGATTGATGGTTGTATTACGCGAAACAATGCGTTTCGGCGTATCAAAAAGCATTGAATTTACCCCAAATATCCAATCGAAATATTGGCGACCGACATATTAAAAATACAAGACATCACTTAATCGTCGCACAGCACCATTTTCTATCGATATTTTCGCAAATCGATACGACGCATGACTTTGATGACGCCCGCAATTATCCCCGGAATTATCGGGTTGATTTATAAAATCCGGCTGCTATATTCCGCTTGCACGGCCGAAAATCTCTGCGGTCGCGCGCTCTTCCCGCTCATCAAAAGGAGTGATTCTTTCGGTTTTATTCGGGTCGGCGTGATTCAATATATCAAGCACGCACGGGGTATCCTCCACGCGAATGGGCATGGGGCCGAAAAAACATTGCCTGTTTCATAATCAGGAGTCGTCATGGCAACGATCTACGTAAACGTGATTGTCAATGTCGCGAAAGCCATTGCCGAAAACAATCTGCCGAAATATGTATTCATGGTGGATTCGACGGGCTACAGCGGGGACGGTTCGGAAGGCAGCAATGAATTGCGGACGAAATGCGAAAACGGCGACACGATCGTCTGGTCCGCCGTTTCCCTCGACCCGGGTGAATCCATCGCGATTCTCGGCTTCTGGGGGAGCGCGATTCCCAACATGGTCAACCCGCAACAATATCCGCAATTCGACGGCGCCGTGTGGGGCGGGCGGGTCAACAGCGCGGGAACCAACGTTCAATACTCGATCAACCTGCTGCTGGAGGGTAACGTCCATATGTCGTTCGACCCGTTCATCACGGCGACCAACCCGGCTCGATAACCGGGTGCGGCAGTCCGGGTTCGACTGAATGACCGGTTTCGGCTTGTCGCTTCGCGGCATGGACAAGCCGAAACCGCGATGGACGGATTTGCAGACAGGCGGTTCGTGAAGCGGCGGACCAAAGCGGCCCGAAAGCCTGATGCCTTTCCTTTCCGTGAAGAACTGAACGGCATGACGCCGCAGGACCGCGTGTTCGTTCGGGTAGCCGCCTGGTGCGGGCGACATCAGGTCACGCGTCCGCCTGCCGGAGCACCCAGCGCGCGAAGGCCTGCAACGGCCCCTCGCCCAGTTCCAGCGCCTCCGGCAACACGAGACAGAAGCGCTTGACCACGCCCCGCCCGTCCGGCCAAGGCGCCGCGAGCAGCCCCTGCGCGATTTCGGCGTCGACATAGAGGCGCGGCACCAGCGCGACGCCGAGCCCGGCCAGCGCCGCGGCGATCAGCATCGAGTAAAGATCATAGCGGGCGCCGGCGGCCGGATTGTTCACGGGCAACCCCGTCTCCTGCACGTAAGCCGACCACGCATCGGGCGTCTGGCGCTTGTGCAGGCGCGGCAGCGTGCCCAGCAAGGTGTCCGGCTGCCCGCCCGCGAGCAGCGACGGATGGCAGACCGGCACCAGCACCTCCTCGCACAACCGGTACGTATGCATGCCGGCCCAGGCCGGATGCTCGAAGTGAATCGCCGCGTCGAAGCCGCTGCCGGCCAGTACGAACGGCTCGGCGCGATCGGCGAAATGCACCGTGATGTTCGGATGCTGCGTCTGGAATCCCTTGAGCCGCGGAATCAGCCAGCGCGTTGCAAACGTCGGCGTCACGGCGATGTCGACGCTGCCGCCGTCACCGGGCTGCCCCATCATGTACTGGCTGTCGCGCTCGAGCCGGTCCAGCACTTCGCGAACCTGCGCCGCGTAGCGCGCGCCGTTCGGCGCCACCCGCACGCGGTTGCCGACCCGTTCGAACAGCGCGACGCCCAGGAACGTCTCCAGCCGGCCGATCTGCCGGCTGATCGCGCCTTCCGTCAACGCCAGCTCGTCGGCGGCGCGCGCGAAGCTCCCATGCCGCGCCGCGGCCTCGAATGCCATCAATGCCGAATTGCTCGGAATCCTGCGTCGCGTCACGATTGCTCCCGGTCCGACCGCCGTCGGTCATGGCTTGATCAAATGTCATTGAATGGTGACGAATCATCGTTTTCCGCCCATTCTTCCGCTCATTATCATGACAAAAACTCAACCAGTCGAGCCGGCCGATCGCTCAGAAGGCCGCTCGCCACCCGTGGAGATGTCATGATCTATGCCGTTGAATGCAGCATCGCCGAGCCCGCCGTCGAAGCCGGGTGGAACGACTTCTACAGCCGCGTCAAACTGCCGGCGCTGATCTCGGTATCCGGCTTCCGCACGTCTCAACGCTTTCGCGCCCTCGGCGGCGACGGCCCCGTCTACCTCGCGCTGCATACGATCGACGGCCCGGACGTGCTGACGTCGGCCGAGTATCGCGACAAGGGCGGCGGCAATTTCGCGCGCTGGCAGCCGCACATCGTCGAATGGCGCCGTAACGTGTACGACAGCGCGGCACCTGCGCCGGCCGTCTCCGGCCATCAATGGCTGGCCGTGTGCGACGACGCCGCCCCGTTCGCGCGAGCAGGTATCGCAGCCACCGCCATGCATGCGGTCGCGCTGGACCGCCAGCCGGCCGCTCGCTGGCTGGCGGTCCTCGATCACGATCAGGCGCGGCTCGCGTCCGATGCGTCGGGCGCCGCGATCCGGTGCTATGCGCCGATGGGCGACCGGCTCGTCAGCGCGACGACGACGTCGGCCGCACGCTGACGGGAGCCCGGCCATGCCCAGCGTCACGATTTTCATCCCCGGGACGAGCATGCCGTCCAGCGCGGCACTCGATGCACTGTCGTCAGCCTGCGAGACGCTCTGCACCGAGGTGTTGCGCGCCGCACCCGGCACGATCCACGTCGCGTACGTGCCGATCCGGCTCGGCCGCGGACATCCGGTCAGCGCGGAGATCCGCTTTCGCATCGCGTCATTTCGCACCACTGAATTGATGAACCGGTTCATGGCCGAACTGGATCGCGAGATTCTCCGCCACACCGGATTCATCGCACGCATCCGCTGCTTCGGCTACGACACCACCCACCTTCACGCCCGACATTGACCCCATGAGCGCACTCATTCCACGCCCTTCTTTCCCGCGCCGCCAAGTCGGCGATTTCACGGTGACCGCGATCAGCGACGGCACGCTGACGGCCGGCCTCGACCTGCTGTCGAACATCGACGTCGACGACGCGGCCCGTATCATGCACCGGGCCGGCATGCATACGCCGTCGGCGGTCAACATCAACTGCTACGTGATACGCGGCAACGGCCGCACCGTGCTCGTCGACACCGGTGCCGGCGGCATCCGGAACTGGGGCGGCCTGCTGCGTCCGTCGCTGTCGCAAGCCGGCATCGATGCACGCGAGATCGACACGGTCCTGCTGACGCACGCGCATCCGGACCACATCGGCGGCCTGCTCGACGCAGACGGGCGCCCGGCCTTTCCGCAAGCGGAGGTGCTCATCGACGAACGGGAACGCATGTTCTGGCTGGACGACGATATGTACGAGAGAGCCAGCGAGCGAGCGCGCATCAATGTCCGAATCGCGCGGCGCGCGTTCGACGCCTGCGCGGCGCAACTGCGCACCATCGAGGCAGGCGACGTGCTGCCCGGTATCGCCGCCGTGCCGCTGCCGGGGCACACGCCCGGCCACACCGGCTATCGCGTCGAATCGCAGGGCGAGCGCCTGCTGATCTGGGGCGATCTCGTGCATTTCGCGCCGATCCAGGTTGCTCGCCCCGACGTGTCGATCGCGTTCGATCACGATCCGTCGCAGGCATCGGCGACCCGCGCGGCCACGCTCGCCGAAGTCGCTTCGGATCGCTTGCTGATTGCAGGCATGCACCTCGCCGACGCAGGCTTCGCACGCATCGCGCGCACGCACGACGCAACGGGCGGCGCGTACGCGCTGATCGACTCAGATTGAGCGAAACGGGATCAAGCGAAACGGAACGCGGGCACGCCATCGCGCCACACGATGCCCGGACCGTGCAGCGCATCGTCCCGCACAAGCGATCGATCTACCGGACGAGCCAGCGCCGATATGACACGGGCGCCGGTATCCGGCGCCCGCTCCGTCGCTGCCCGGTCGTCCGGCTCAGCGCCAGTTCGCTTCGTAGAAGCGCACGTAGCCGCTGCGCAGCGTCACGCATTGCGCGCGCGTCTCGGACAGCAACCGCCGTGCGGCTGCCTCGATCCGCTCGCGGTGCTGATCGTACGCACCGACCATGTCCTCGAAGCGCGGCGATGCCGCACCGAAATGATCCTCCAGCGCCTCGGCGGTGATCTGACATTGGACGCGCTCGCCATTGACCAGCGCCGTGAAACCCAGCATCAGGTCGCGCCCCGAATATTCGGGCTTCTCATTCGTGAAATGGATCTGCATGGGAGCCGCCTCGACCGGTAGAAAGCAAATGACCGCGTCCGTCGTCCGCTACCGGCCGGACGAAAATTTACGCGGGCTCGCCGGCAGAGGCACGATCCACGGGGGTATGGCGCGGACTAATGCATGCCGGTTGCATTCCACTTTAGACGGTTTCGCGCAGGAGGCAAAATTTGCGATGTGCGTCGTTCCGACGCGCATTTCCTCTGACCAGCGCGACATCCGGCACCGTTTTGCCGAACGGCGTCAGTGAGGATCGGTGGGCCAGACGTTCAGCGCGATCGCGGCGGTCGTGGCGCCCACCGCGATCGCGGCCGCTCCGTATTGCACCGCGTCGCTCAGGTCGAACAGCAGCCCGTGGATCGCCACGGCGATGCCGCCCAGCATGATGAAGGTGGCGATGGCCGCCAGCACGACTCTCAGTTCCGTCCGAACCATGATGCGTCTCCCGAACGGATGCATGTCGCGTCGCATGCATGTTGCGATGCGGAACACGGCGCGTGCATGTTCCATTTCCATCATTGCAGGCGGGCGCTTAAAAGCAAGGGGTTTTTGTACGCAGTCGCACAACGTGCGCGGCGCTTGTATGATGAGGCGATATCGACGGCGGCGGCCCGGGTGGCGGATGGTGCGGTGCAGGGCGTCAAAGGGTTCGACTGCGAAGCGGGGGCCTCGGAACGCGCTGATGTGCGGGCTCGGGTAGATCGCGAAGCACGAGACCGGAGCAAGCGCTGAAGCGCCAACTCTGGCCGACTGCGAAGCATGGGGCCCAAGTAAGCGCTGAAGCGCCAACTCGGACCGACCGCGAAGCATGGGACCAGAGTAAGCGCTGAAGCGCCAACTTGGGCCGACCGCGAAGCATGGGGCCCAAGTAAGCGCTGAAGCGCTAACTTGGGCCGACAGGAGACAAGACATGCCTCAATCTTTCGTGCTGCCCGCCACCGCGGGCCGCACCGACCTGCTCGCGCAGGCGCATGCCCGTTCGACCGCGGTCGGCCTGCGCGCGAACGAGCGCCCCGATTTCTCGCCGCTGTCGCGGCTCGCGCTGCGCGAACTGCTCGACACGAACCACGCATTGTTCGCGCACGCGCGCCCGGTGATGGAAGACCTCCACGCGCAAATCGCCGACACGCAAAGCCTCGTGCTGCTCACCGATGCCGACGGCGTGATCCTGCACAGCATCGGCGACGCGGACTTCATCGAGAAGGCGAACCGCGTCGCGCTGTGCACCGGCGTGTCATGGGCCGAAGGCGCGCGCGGCACCAACGCGATCGGCACCGCGCTCGCATCGGGCCAAGCAGTCGCCGTGCACGGGTCGGAACACTTCCTGCGCGCGAACCATATCCTCACCTGCTCGTGCGCGCCGATCATCGATCCGTTCGGCCGCACCCTCGGCACGCTCGACGTGAGCGGCGACCCGCGCGGCTTCAGCCCCCATACGCTCGCGCTGGTGCGGATGTCCGCGCAGCTGATCGAGAACCACCTGTTCGCGAACCAGTGCGCGGAGGCGCTGCGGCTGCGCTTCCACGCCCACGAGGATTGCGTCGACTCGCTGTTCGCCGGGCTCGTCGCGTTCGGCCCCGACGGCGGGCTGATCGCCGCGAACCGGAGCGCGCAATTCCAGCTCGGCGCGACGTTCGATGCATTGCAGCATCAAGGCTGCGACGCGCTGTTCGGCATGCACTTCGGCCAGCTCGCGCAGCAGGCGGCCCGCGCGGCCGGCGCACCGTTCCGCCTCACGCTGTCGACCGGCGTGCGCGTGCTCGCCCGCTGCGAATTCGCGGAAGCGCACAAGACGACCGTCGCCGTCACGCCGCCCGCCCCCGCCGTGCGCACGCGGGCGCCGGACCCCGACGCGATCACGTTCGCGACGCTCGACACCGGCGATGCGCGGATGGCCGCCGTGCTCGAACGCGTCGCGAAGATCCGCGGACGCGACCTGCCGTTGCTGATCCTCGGCCAGACCGGCACCGGCAAGGAATGGCTCGCGCGTGCGCTGCACCAGGCATCGCCGCGCGCGGACGGCCCGTTCGTCGCGGTCAACTGCGCGGCGCTGCCGGATTCGCTGATCGAGGCCGAACTGTTCGGCTATGAGGACGGTGCGTTCACCGGCGCGCGCAAGCGCGGCAGCCCCGGCAAGATCGTGCAGGCCGACGGCGGCACGCTGTTTCTCGACGAAATCGGCGACATGCCGCTCGCGCAGCAGGTCAGGCTGATGCGCGTGCTGCAGGAGCGCGCGGTGATGCCGCTCGGCGGCGCACGCGCGGTGCCGGTCGACGTGCGCGTGGTCTGCGCGACCCACCGCGACCTGCGCGCGATGATCGCCGCAGGCACCTTCCGCGAAGACCTGTTCTACCGGATCAACGGGCTCGCGGTCACGCTGCCGCCGCTCGCCGCGCGCACCGACCTGCCCGCGCTGGTCGAGCGGATCCTCGCGCGGCTGGCGCGCAGCGAGCCGATGCCGGGCCGCCTCGCGGCCGACGTGCTCGACGCGTTCATGCGGCACCGCTGGCCCGGCAACCTGCGGCAAATGACCAACGTCCTGCGCACGGCCGGCATGCTCGCCGAAGACGAAGCCGAAATCACGCTCGCGCACCTGCCCGACGATTTCTGGCTCGACTGCGACGACGCACCCGCTGCGCAAGCCGCACCGGCCGACGTGCGCGAAGCGACGACGCTGCAGAGCCACCAGGCCGCGGTGATCGATGCCGTGCTCGCACGGCACGGCGGCAACGTATCGGCCGCCGCGCGGGAGCTCGGGCTCGCGCGCAATACCGTGTACCGCTACCTGCGCCGGCACTGACACGTTCCGGGCCGGTTGCCCGCCCGACGGGCGCCGGCCGCAGGCGGCTTCGGGTATGCTTGGCGCTTGCGTTGCCTTCCGGCATCGCGCTGCCTTTCCTCGCTTCGCTGCCGATTCGCCGCCCGCTTTCACCCATGACCGATCCCGACCACCCGCCTCTCGTGCGCATCGAGCCGCTCGGCGCGACGTTCGACGCGCCCGATTCGCTGACGCTGCTCGAGGCCGCCGCGTTCGCGCACGTCAGGCTGCCGCGCTCGTGCCGCAACGGCACGTGCCGAAGCTGCCTGTGCAGGATCGTCAGCGGCAGCGTACGCTATACGATCGAATGGCCGGGCCTGAGCCGCGAGGAAAAGGCCGACGGCTATACGCTGCCGTGCGTGGCCGTCGCGACTTCGGATGTCGTGCTCGACGTGCCCGATGCGGTCATGATCGACTGAACGCGGCGCGCGGCCGCGCGCCGTCCCGCAACGATGATGCCTGCCTGGAGAAGATGATGACCCAGTCCACCGATCGCATCGAGAAACAAGCCTTGCTCGCCGCGCCGCTGGCGCGCGTCTGGGAAGCCGTCAGCAATGCCGGCGAATTCGGCATCTGGTTCGGCGTGTCGTTCGACGGGCCGTTCGTGCCCGACCAGCCGCTGTTCGGCCGCATCACGCCGACGCGCGTCGACGACGACATCGCCAAGGCACAGGAGCCGTATGCGGGCACTGTGTTCGAAATCGTCGTCGATCGCGTCGAGCCGAAACAACTGTTCTCCTTTCGCTGGCACCCGTTCGCGATCGACCCGGACTTCGATTACACGTCCGAGCCGATGACGCTCGTCACGTTCGCGCTCGCGGAAAAGGACGGCGGCACGCTGCTGACGGTCACCGAGACGGGTTTCGACCAGCTGATCGAAGCGCGCCGTGCGAAGGCGCGCGAGATGAACGATCACGGCTGGGCCGCGCAGATGATGCTGATCACGAAATATCTGGCGAAGCACGCGTGAGCGCGCCGCGCGTCATTCCCGGTATCCACGTGCCCGCATGCCCTAGCCGCGGGTGCATGGCATAATCCGCTCCATCGTTACCCTACGCCGCCCCGCGCATCGCATGCTGAGTCGTCGTTTCCGGAAGATCGTCAGTCTGATCGGGATGCTCGCCATCCTGATGACGGCGCTCGCGCCGACGATTTCGCAGGCGCTGACGACGCAAGGCCGCGTCGACGCACTGCTTGCCGGCCACTGCACGGTCGCGCCGGCTGACGGCGGCCACGCCGGCGATGCGTCGTCGAAAAGCCTGCAGGCGCATCTGCAGGCCTGCGGCTATTGCAGCCTGCTCGCCCATACGCCGGCCCTGCCCGCGCCCGAACTGACGTTCGCGGCCAACGTCCACCCGCTCCAGCACCGCGAAGCAACCCGCTTCGAAAGCCTGCGCCGCGCGCTGCCGCTCACGGCCGCGCAGCCGCGCGCCCCGCCGCTCGCGTCCTGATTCGTCGTCACCGCGCGTGATGCCGCAGCGCATCGCGCCGTCCGCACGCGCCCGCGCGTGCACGCCGTGTCACGTTTCGAAGGACGATCATGTTCGACCGTATTGCTCGCGGCGCCGTGCCGTGCGTGCGCTCGCTCGCTGGTTTCGCGTGCGCGAACGCGCGGCCGCACGCCGAATTCGAATACATCGTTTTCCTTATCATTTCCAACCGGATCATCCCGTCATGAAAACCACTGCATTCCTCCGCGGCGCACTCGTCGCTCTCGGCTTCGTCGTCGCCCAGGCCGCACACGCGCACGCGCACCCGAAAACCCTGGAACCGGCCGCCGACGCCACGCTGTCGAGCGCGCCGCACGCGGTCACGATCGACTTCAGCGAAACGCTCGAACCCGCATTCAGTTCGATCGCCGTCACCGACAGCCACGGCCAGTCGGTCGCCGACGGGAAATCCGCGGTCGACGCCGGCAACCGGAAGCGGATGCATGTCGCACTGGCGAACCTGACGCCCGGCACGTACACGGTCGCATGGGTCGCGGTGGCGAGCGACGGCCATCGCACGCAGGGCCGCTACGCGTTCACGCTGAAGTAACGCAGACGCTGACCGCTTCCCTACCCGATCAGGAACACCAACAATGAAACCCTCGATTCCGACCAGCCTGCTGTTCGCCCTGCTGGCGCTGCAGGCGCCCGCCACGTTCGCCGCGTCGGCCGTCCAGGCCGATGCATGCTGGATCCGCACGATGCCGGCGACGGTGCCGTCATCCGGCTATTTCACGCTGAAGAACGACGGCGACAAGCCCGTCACCCTCACTGGCATCGATACGCCCGCGTTCGGGATGGCGATGATGCACGAAACGCAGACGGCCGGCAGCACCGCGAAGATGGTTCACGTCGAAGCGGTCGACGTGCCCGCGCACGGCACGGTGACGTTCAGGCCGAAGGGCTATCACGTGATGCTCGAGGAGCCGCGCCAGCCCGTCGCGCCCGGCGCGAAGGTGCCGTTGCGGCTGCATTTCGCCGACGGCGCGACGGCGTCCGTGACCTGCGACGCGAAGGCGCCGTCCTACACCGGCCAGTAACGCCGCCTGCGCAACGACCGAAGGAGATGCACATGAGCAAGGAACGCCTGCCGCTGGCCAACCTGATCGTCCGCTACCGGACGCCGTTGAATGTCGCCGTGCTGATCGTCTGCGGGTTATGGGCGGGATGGATCGCATGGATGACGCGGCCGTCCGCGATCGATTCGCCGTCGTCGATCGCCGCCTACTGCGTGCGCGGCGCGCGTTGACGCCGTGTGTCGGGGTGAACCGCGCCGCCGTGGCATCATGCACGGATTCACGCCGACCGCAGAACCCGCCTTTCGGAGCGCCGCATGTCCATTCAGACCTGGCTGCTGTTTGCCGCAGCCTATCTCGCCACCACGCTGTCGCCGGGCCCCAACGTGCTGCTCGTCATCCGCAACACGGTGCGCTACGGCTCGCGCGGCACCGCCGCGACGATCGCGGGCAACCTCGTCGCGCAAGGCGCGCTGGTCATGCTCGTCGCGTTCGGCGTCGGCGCCGTGCTGGCCGAGATGCCGCCGCTGTTCATCGCGATGAAGGTCGTCGGCGCCGGGTATCTGATCTATCTGGGCATACGGCAACTGCGCGGCGGGCGCAACCGCCGTTCGCCGGACGGCGAGGCCGCGATCGTCGAGCCCGACCGCAGGAAACTGTTCCGCGAAGCGCTGTTCGTGTCGGGCAGCAATCCGAAGACGATGATCTTCCTGTCGGCATTCATGCCGCAGTTCATCGCGCACGATCGCCCGCTCGCGATGCAGTTCGTCGCGATGTACGCGACGATCGCGTGCACCGTCGTCATCGTGCACAGCGTCTATTCGTTCGGCGTGCGCCGGCTCCATCGTGGCCTCGGCATCAGCCCGTGGGTACGCGCGGCCAAGCGCGCGAGCGGGCTGCTGTTCGTCGGGCTCGGGATCAAGCTGCTGACCGCGCGGCAGGCGTAAGCATCCGCACGGCGACGGCCCGCGCCGCGGCGCGGGCGGAATCGTCAGTCCTTCGATGCGGCCAGCGCTGCCGCAATCTCGCCGAACGACGGCCGCGCGTCGATATCCTCGTTCAGGCACGCGGCCGCCAGCGCGTCGAGTGCGTGCGAGCCTTCCCACGCACGCGGCTCGCAGCGCGCCAGCAACTCGCCGAGCAGATGACCGAACGCCCTGACCTCCAGCCGTTCGAGCCGCGCCGCGCGCTCGCGGTCGTTCACGTCGTAGACCGACGCCGCGCCGAAATCGCCGAGCAGCGCGCCGCCCTTGCCGTCGTGCAGGATGTTGTGCGCGTACAGGTCGCCGTGCATGATGCCGCGCGCGTGCAGATGCGCGGCGACCGACGCGATGCCGAGCGCGATCCGCGACGCGTCGGCCGGCGCGAATCGCGCATCGGCCGCATACACGTCGCGCGTGCAGGACGCGAAGCTCGGCGGCCCGGCGAGATTGGTCAGCGCCGGATCGACCAGCGCCATCACGAGGCCGTGCGTGCCGTCCGGATGACCGCGCACCTTGCCGATCACCGGAATCATGTTCGGGTGGCGCCCGGCGTGCAGGCAGGCGGCCATTTCGCAATCGGGCAGGCCGTCGCTCGTCACCGCCCCCTTGAACAGCTTGACCGCGACCGCTCGCGGCGCGGCGCCGTCCACACGCCATTGCGCGCGGTAGATTACGCCCGACGCGCCTTCGCCGAGCTTCTCGTCGCAGGTCAGCGACGTCCAGTCGATGTCCGCGACGCCCGGCTCGGCCGAAGCTGCAGCTTCCGGCGCGGCGCCGAACGGATTGCCCGCCGATGCGAGCCACGCGAGGCGCGGCAGGCGCAACAGCCAGTCCGGCAGCGCGTCGAGCCGGTTCGCCGACAGCCGCACCAGCTCCAGCGCACGGCAGGCGGCCATTTCGGGCGGCAACGCACGCAATCGGTTGCCCGCGAGCATCAGCTTCTGCAGGCGTGCGCAATCGCCGATCTCGGCGGGCAGCGCGTCGATTTCGTTGTCGGTCAGGATCAGCCAGCGCAGTGCGCGCGGCAGCGAATCGCGCGGCACCGTGCGGATCCGGTTCGCCTTGAAGCCGATCATGTCGAGCTGCGCGCACGTGCCGAGCACTTCAGGGAATTCGGTGAAGCGATTGCCGGACGCGAACAGGATGCGCAGGCGATGCAGCCGCGACAGGTCGTCCGGCAGCGCGGACAGCGCATTGCCGGACAGGTCGAGCACTTCGAGCGTATCCGCCAGATCGAAGATCTCGCGCGGGAATTCGGTCAGCCCGCACGCGAGCTTCAGTTGCCGGGCGCCCGATAGCTGGCCGGCCTGCAGTTGTTCGAGGGTCGTCGTCACGGGGAGAAAACGGGTTGCGGTTGCGAGGATCGTCGGATCGATCCGGCGAATTTTACCGGGTTCCCCCTCGCCCGCCCCGCGATCGCGTCACACCCCCTTCACAAACGCGCAATGTGGCGCTAGAATTGCGCCCCTTGCAGTACTGAAGTGCCGACGTGGTGAAATTGGTAGACACGCTATCTTGAGGGGGTAGTGGCGAAAGCTGTGCGAGTTCGAGTCTCGCCGTCGGCACCAGATACGGTTTTTCCGTGTTTCGTGCATTTGCAGAACCCGCGACAGCGCATGGCTTCGCGGGTTTTTTGTTGCGTCAGCAAGCCGGGGCAACGCGTGGGCCGCTGACGGAACGTGATCGCGGCTCAGGTGACATCGGCTGACCTGCGATCCTCTATCGCAACGCACGTTGCTCGAAGCGCTCGACGTCGAATGCCCGCAACTCCGGCCGAAGTCGACCAGTCCTCAGCCAGTCGGCAACCGCCTGCCCGAACACCGGCGCGAACTTGAAGCCATGCCCCGACAATCCGGCTGCAACGAACAACCCTGGCAACCTTGGATCCGGGCCGAACAGCGGATTGCCGTCCGGCGTGTCGTCGAAGAACGATACGCGGCTGCCGGCGGGCGTCGCGCCGTCGAGGCGCGCGAAGCGCCGCGCCGCGCGAATGCGGAAGCGCGTCTGCTCCGCGTCGCCCATGCGCCGCTCGAACCCGTCCACATCGATCGCACCGCTGTCGCCCGCCTGCAATGATCCAATGAAGTATTGCCGGGGCAAGTCGGGACGCAGGTAAAACCCGGCGCCGCGATCCGAAAATCCCGGCAACGGCGCTCGCTCGCCGTCGTCGGCCCGGACGATTGCGACGCACTGGCGCGACGCCGTGATCGGCAGTTCAACGCCGCCGCTCGCCGCGAGCCGCGCCGCCCACGGCCCCGCCGCATTGACGACGATCGCGCAGTCGATACTGCCGCGGTCCGTATCGACACCCACGACGCGGCCGCTCCGCGCGCGAATTCCCCGGACCGCACACCGCGTTTCGATCAGCGCACCGTGCGTGCGCGCGCCCTGCGCGAACGCCAGCGCAGTCGCGCGCGCATCGCAGTAGCCCGCGTCGGCTTCGTACACGGCGCCGGCCAGGCCTCCGACATCGATATCCGCGCACAGGCCGCGTAGGTCGCCCGTCGACAGCAGCGACAGCGCGACACCCTTCGACCGCAGCGATTCGACATATGCTTGCGTCGCATCCCAGTCCTCAGGTGCCACCGCGGTCACGAAACCCGTGCGCCTGAACCGGCAATCGCCGCCGACGGTCTCGCGCCAGTGGCGGTACGCATGCGATCCGTCCGACGCAAGCGCGACAAGCGCCGGATCCGCGTAGTACTGCCGCACGATACCCGGCGAAGCACCGGAGGAACCGGCCGCGATATCCGCTCGTTCGAGCAACCGCACCCGCGTACCGGCCTGCGCGAGATGCCATGCGATGCCGCACCCGGTGGTGCCGCCCCCCACCACGACGACGTCCGCCGTTTCACGCATGCGCGGCGCTCCTTTCGCGGACCAGCGCAGGCGGCAGACACGGATCGAGCGCGTCGCGCGGCAGCGGCGAGAACCACACGCGCGCGGCGATTCCGCCACGCGGCCGGGATGCCGTCGACCATTCGCTGCGGCGCGGCGCGCCGTCATGCCCGATCGCGTGCCACAGGTCGTTCGCCAACCGTGGCATCAGCGGCGCGGCGATGCACGCGAGCCCCTTCAACCACCCATACGCCTGCGCCGCGTCGTTCAGATCGACGTTCGGCAGCGCGATCCACGATCGCAGCACCGCGGATGCGGATCGCACGCTCACCGCGTCGAACCGGAACGACGCATCGAGCAGATGCAGCGACGCGGTCAGCTGCTCGCGCAACGGCGCCGCGATGTCGACCGGTTCGCCGACGATCGCCTCCAGCGCCGCTGCAGCGATGTGCATGCGCGCCTGCAGTGTCGTTGCGAGTTCGTCGTTGACGAACCCGATGAAGGCGTCGACGTCGAAGTTCGCCGTGCCCGTTTCGGGGCTCTCGCGCGCGAGGAAGTAGCGGACCGCGTCGCTCGACGCGGGCGTCGCCTCGACGATGTCGGCAGCCCACACAACGTGCAGGCGGCTCGTCGAGAATTTCGCGCCCTGCAGGTTGTAGAAGTAGTTCGTCAGCACGTGATCGAACGGTTTGCGACCCGGCAACGCGCTCATCACGGCCGCGCTGCCTGCGAGCAACAGCACCGCATTGTCAATGCCGAAACTGACGAACGTCGTCACGTCGCCGTCGCGCTGCATCGGATGCACTGCTTCCGTGCCGTCCGCGCACAGGTCGCCGCAGGTCAGCGCGTACTCCCAACCCGATTCGAACAGCACGCGCGGATTGCCCAGGCGATCCGCGGGCCACGAGACGCCCCAGTCACCGGGCGCCGTCAGCCGCACGAGGCCGCGCTCCTGCTCAAGGAACCGCCGAATCACGTCGATGAATTGCGGCGGTGCGCCCGAAGACGCGAGACGGCGCACGAGCGCGGCCTCGTCTGGAATCCGCAGGAACAGGCTTTCGACCTCGCGCCATTCGAGTTCCGCATCGCCGACACGCGGCTCCGGATCGCGCATCGCCTCCGGGCGGAAATGCGCGCCGCATGCCTCGCAGAAGTAGCCGCCGCTCGGCGCGTCGCACTGTGGACACCGGCCGACGAGCCACGCGCCCGCCAGATAACGGTCCGTCGCACGGCTGTACAGCACCTTTTCGATCACGGTTTCGGTCAGGCCGCGCTCGATCAGTTGCTCGACGGCGCGGCGCGCATTCGCCGCATGACGATCCGCATGCGGGCCCTGCACGAGATCGACGAACGCGTCGACTTCGACATCGAGTGCCGCCAGATCGCGCGCGATCCGGCTGTGATAGTCGCGGCAAACCGCTTGTGGTGTGCGCGATTCCTGTAGCGCCTTCCACAGCACGTAGGAATCGAAGCCATCGACCGCCGACACGATGTCGACGTGATGACCGTGGCTGCGAAGATGGCGGCCCAGCATGTCCATGCGCAGGTACGGGCCGGCGATGTGGCCGAGATGCAGACGCCCGTTCGGCGTCGGCGGAATCGGCATCAGGAAGAATTTCCGGGATTCGGTTTTCATGGTCGATTTCACGAATTCGAATGAGCTGGCACTGACCGGCGTGACCACATCACGCCTCGAAACAACGCAACGCCTCGTCGGCGAGGCCGGGGGACAGCCGGAAACCGGCGCCGCTACCCGCGCCGGCGATCACCACGGGAATCCCCGGCACACGTTCGACGAGCGGCTCGCCGCTCGGCGTATAGGCGTCGCAAAACACGCGCCCGCCCACGAACGCATCGCTCGAGCCCGGCAGGTAGCGCTCGACGACGCGCATCGCGAGCGACCGGTCCTGCGCGGAGATTTCGAGCGCGTGCTTGAGCGGCCGGCAGTCCCACTCGTCGGCGCGGAAGCTGAACAGCCACTGGTTGCGTGCCGGTAACGGCATGAGATAGGCGTCCGATTGCGGAAAGAACACGGCGGCGGCGTCCTGTGGGGGAACGCGATCTACATGCAGCGCGACGACCTTCTTCACGCGTACCGACGCGGCCGTGGCGAATGCTTTGAACGGATCGCCGGCAAGCCACGGCCCGGCTGCCACCACCGCGCGCACGGCACGCATCGTCGTGCCGTCGTCGAGCCGGAGCTCGACGCCCGATGTCCCTGCATTCAATTCGCGCACACCCGCGCCTTCCACACAACTCACGTTCGACGACCGCATGCTTGCGGCGATCAAGCCACGCGCGATCTGCGCAGGATCGTGGCTGACCGCCGTCCCGCCTCGCAGCAACACCTCGGTATCGCCCAGTACGAGCGGTCCGACGAGCTTGTCGCGCAGGACGTCGGGAGGCACGTACGCATCCCCGATCGTGAAATCCACCGCAACCTGCTGCAGTTCGCTCGCGCGCGCAGCTTGCGTCACCCAGAACACGTCGGCGGCAGTCGTACGCAGCCCGAGCGGGCCCCGGATGTCGCGGTAGAGTTCGGCGCTCAGCGCTGCCAGCTTCCGCTCCCTCGGCGTGCTGCCCGTCGCCAGCAGCACGCCGGCGGAATGCGCGGTCGCGCCGTCACCGACGCGGAATCGCTCCACGAGACAGATGCGCCATTGAGGAAAGCGGCGCTGTGCAAGATGGAGAGTCCACGCACCAACGATGCCGCCGCCGACGATCGCGAGATCATATTCAAGCGCCATGCTCATTGCCACCATATCGAAAAGATTTGCGCGTCCACTTCGCCGACATTGCGCGCGAAATGTGGCCGCCACGGTTCGAAGAACACGGCCTGTCCCGCGTCGACGCGATGCCACGCACCGTCGTAGCAGACATCGAGCTTCCCGTTCGACACGAACCAGATCTCATGCACCGCATGACGGTCTTCCTGCGTGCCGCATCCGGGTTCGATCGTGAAACGGGAACTGCGCAGCGGGGCCTGCGCCATCCGCTCGCGGAACGTGTGCATGAACAGCCTCACGCCGGCGAGACCGACCGCCTCCTCGGCTTCGACGACGAGAGGTTCGAGCGACGCGGGGGCGCCCGGCGCCTGGCACGCCGCCCGATCGTCTCCGGGCGTACCTTCTGCGATCCGGGTCACGAGATCACCTCCAGGTCCTGCAAGCCGCGCTGGATGACGCGGTCCTGCGCTTCCCAGTGGACGAACGGCGCGCGCTCATCCAGGTCGTAGCACTGCGCCCCGGCGATGCTGTTGATGATGCGCGCGCAACGCCAAGGAATCAGGCCGAGATTCGGGTCGGCGATGCCGCGCTGGTGCCGGGCAGCGTTCTGCACATAGATGCGGCTACCCGACGGGCCGTTCCAGCGGATTGCATAGTCGTGGTCGACGACGAAGCCGTCGTCGCGCCACTCGATCCGGTCGGCGATCGGGTCGAGGCATGCGGGCATGCCATATGTGTAGCCCGTGCACAGCACGACGATGTCGGCCTCGAGCGCTTCGTGCACGTCGCGCTGCGCGTGCCTGAGCGTCAGCGACCAGCCGCTTCCGTTGCGGGCGACCGAAACCAGCTCGCGCGCCGGGCGCAACTGCAGATCGCACGGCAGGCCCGTCACGTGGCGCAATTCGTATACGCGCCGGTAGATCGCCTCGAGCAGCGCGGACGATACCCCGTCGCTCGCGAGTTTCTGCTCAGCCAGCAGCGACGCGCGACGCGTTGCCGGCAGATCGTAGAAGTAGTCCGCATAGCCGGGCGTATAGAGTTCGTTGGTGAACGACGATTCGTCGAGCGGCGCGAAATTCCAGCGACGCGACGCCCACGTGACACTCGCCGGCATCGCACTCGCGTCGGAAATCAGATGCTGGAACACCTCCGCCCCGGTCTGCCCGCCGCCGATCACGACGACGCGCTTGCCCTCTACCGGATTGTTGTTGGTCAGGTACTGCGACGCATGCAGCAGCGTCGTGCCGAGATACGGCTTCGCGCAGTCGGGAACGCTGGGCTGCTGCCCCGTGCCGAGCACGAGATGGCGCGTGGCCTGCGTCCAGTCCGGCCCGTGCACGACGATCAGGTCGCCGTCGGTCTCGACCGCCTCGACTTCGCGGTTGAACTCGAGATTCGGCAGTTGTTCGCAGGCCCAGCGATAGTACTGGTTGAATTCGCGCCGCATGACCTGCGGGAAATTCGCGTTGATGAAACAGAGCAGCCGCTTCTGGCTCGCCAGAAACTGCAGGAACGACAGCGCGCTGGTCGGATCGACCAGGCTGACGAGATCCTTCAGGAACGAGACCTGCAGCGCGGCGTTCGGCAGCATCAGCCCCGCGTGCCACTGAAATTCGGCACGCCGGTCGAAAAAGCGGCTGCGAATCGTCGGGTGCGGCTTGAGGAGCGCGGCGAGGCTGAGATTGGCCGGCCCGATCCCGATCCCCACGACATCCATCGGTGCTTCCGTAAGCGAGTAGCGCATGGTTAAAGTCCTTAGATAATCAAAGCGACAGCGAAACGGCGGCCCGGACACGCAATGCGCGCCGACACGGCGTCGCAGACCGCGTCCGACGGCGATCCGGTTGAATTGCTCGAGTGAATGGAATCAGATTGCGGGTTTCGGCTCGCGGACTGCTCGCACGAGCGTGACACGCCAGCATCCAGCCGCCGCCAGCGACAGCCCGATCGCCACGAAGATCGCGACACGCACGCCTGCGCCCGGGGTCTGTGCGGTGCTCATCAGTGCGCCGAAGATCGCCACGCCGAATGCGGAGCCGCTTTGCCTGCTCGCATTGAGCACGCCAGCCGCGATGCCCGCACGACTCTTCTCGACGGCGCCCATCATCGCGGCCGTGACGGCCGGCGTGATCACGCCCGAGCCGAATCCGACCGCGGGAAAACACAACGCCACGCGCCAGTACGGCGCATCGCTCGCCAACGCCAGCAACCCCGCGAAACCCGCTGCGTAGAGCAGGAATCCCGCGACCACGACCCGGCGCGCGCCGAACGACCGGCACAACCGGCCTGCCGAGAAACTGCCGGCCGTCACCAGCACGGTGAGCGGCAGAAATGCGAGACCGGTCTGCAACGGCGGCCAGCCGCGGTTCTCCTGGAAATACAGGCTGAGCAGGAACAGCAATCCGTAGAAAATCAACGCCGACACCAGTGAGACGAACACCGACGCGGAAAACACCGGAAGACGAAACAGGCCGAGCGGAAGCATCGGCTGCGCGCGGCGGCGCTCGATCGTGACGAAGCCGGCCCAGGCCGCGACGGCCAGCACGATGCCGCCGAGAATCGGCGTCGATCCCCATCCCAGTTTCGCGCCCTCGATCAGGATCGCAACCGAACTCCCGAGCGCGACGATCGCCGCCACCTGGCCGGCAAAATCCATATGCGCCCCCCCCTGGCGATGCGATGCGCGAGGAACGCGCGTCGTCAGCCACGCACCGCAAACGGCGAGCGGAACGTTCACGAAAAAGATGCTTCGCCATCCGAACCAGTGAATCAGCAGACCGCCCGCGAGCGGGCCGGCCGCCATCGCGATGCCGCCGCAACCGGCCCAGACGCTGATCGCCCCGGCCCGCTCCTGCGCGTCCGGATACGCCGAGGTGATCAGCGTCAGCGAACACGGCACGAGCAGCGCGGCGCCGACACCCTGCAGCACGCGCGCAATGACCAGCGTCGCGAGATCGGGCGCGGCGCCGCACAACGCCGACGCGGCTGCAAACACCAGCAAGCCGGTCAGGTACACGTTCTTCGCGCCGAGACGATCGCCGAGCAAGCCTCCCGTCAGCAGCAGGCTCGCGAACGTCAGCGTGTAGGCATTGACGACCCACTGCAGCCCCGATACATCGGAGCCGAGTGTTGCCGCGATCCGCGCGAGCGCAACGTTGACGATCGACGTGTCGAGTATGACGACGACATAGCTGAGGCTCGTTGCCAACAGCACGCTTTTCTTGTATGCGATTGTTTCATTCACGTGAATGAGGCCCCCTACGGAATAGCGTGTTGACTATAAGCGTGGGGCCATCGACAATGCTTCGGAGCGTATCGAAGTGTGCCGGATCGAACGTCGGTTCGCGATACGAAGAAGACAATAAATAGAACCGGAGAGAAACAGTGAGTCAGCACAATATTTCAACCGTGGCCCATTTGATCGCGGAGCCCGTTCGTGCAGTAATCCTCATCACGCTGACGGACGGTTGTGCCCGCTCGGCGAGCGCGCTTGCGGAAGCCGCCGGCGTCACCGCACAGACGGCGAGCTCGCACCTCGCAAAACTGCTTGACGGCGGCCTGCTGAAGGTGGAAAGCAAGGGCCGGCACCGCTACTACAGCCTGGCCGGCCCGCACGTTCCCCGCGTGCTCGAGAGCCTCGCGTCCGTCGGCCCCGTCTCACGGGCATGGCGCACGACGCCGAATCGTTCCGCACGGGAATTGCGCTTTGCGCGGTGCTGCTACGATCATCTCGCCGGCCAGATCGGCGTTGCCGTCACGCAGCGCATGCTCGAGCGCGGCTACCTCGTCGAGCACGGCGAATACGCGTACGAACTCACACCGAGCGGGCATTCGTGGCTGCAGCAACTCGGCCTCGACGTCGGCGGCCCGTTCGCCAATCAGGCAGGACACGCGCACCGTTGCCTCGACTGGACCGAGCGGCAATATCATATTGCCGGCGCGCTCGGCGCCCATTTGATGAACGCATTCTGCACGTGGGGATGGATGACCCGCGGTCATGAGACCCGCGTCGTCGCCGTGACGCCGGCCGGCTGGGACGCGCTGCGTGAACACTTCGGCATCGAGCGCAACACCGAACTTGACGCGCAGGCACAGCGGGGTGCGCCGCGGTTCGCCGAATATCGCGAGACGGCCTGACCGGCAGGCCGCACCGGCGGCATCACGCAGACGCGTCGGCCGCCTGCAACGCCGGCTGGCGGCGGTAAGCGCCGGACACGAAAGCCGCCTCGATTTCCACGATGCGCTGCTCCAGATCCTCACCTGTCCGGCGCCACGCGGGTATCGCGTCCAGCAACCGAGCATGCCACGCGGACAGATGCGGGTAGTCGCCGAACGGCGCGCGAGTACGCGGCACGTGGCTGAATGGCGCGGCGAGATCGATGTCGGCCAGCGTCGGCACGTCGCCGACCACGAACGTGCGATCGCGGAGATGGTCGTCGAGCACCTGCGCATACCGGCGAATCGATCGCAGTGCGTCGGCCACCAGCACCGGGTCTTCCTCTCGTCCCTGCAGCCGGTGGATGAAGCGCTCGTCGATCAGCACCGAGGGCCCGCGCCGGAAATGCTCGGCGGCCCAGAACATCCATTTGAGCACGTCGACGCGTGCCGTGCCTGCCGGCCATAATGACGAGCCAGACCGTTCGGCCAGGTAAATGGCAATCGCCGACGCCTCGAACAGCGCGACATCACCGTCGGTCAGAGTCGGAATGGTTCCGTTCGGATTGAGTGCGAGATAGGCCTCCGTGCGATTCTCGCCGGCGAACAAGTTGATCGGCGTGAATTCGACGTCGAGCGACTCGTGCATCACGACGGTCAATACCCGCCGCGTGTTGCTCGACCCGCGGTCGCCATACAGTTTCATCCTGCCTCCGTTGCAACGGCATTTCGTTCATCAAGGCGTTGGTCGTCGGCGCGCCAGCGCCGGCACAGCTCGCCCGCCTGTCGCGCAGCCTGATAAACCGCGTTGATCAGCGGTGCGCCGGCATAAGACGCGACGCCGAGCGTCCAGATTCGCTCCGGCCGCGCGGCGCCCGCGAGCCAGACCCGGAGGTCGTGCGACACGCGCGGCACGCCGCCCGTGACATCCGCATCGGCCGACAACGCCAGCGCGTGTTCGCTCGCGCGCAGAGGCGCCTTCTGGAAGCCGGTCGCGCACACCACCGCGTCGTATGTTTCCGACGCACCATCCTGCCAGTCGATCCGCCAGCGCCCGCCGACCTCGTGCAGCGCCGCCGGCACGCCAGCCTGGACGCGCAGCCGCCCTTGCTCCACAAAGCCGAGCAGTTTCTCGCCATTCCCGAGCGGGCATGCGAACAGATATCGGCCCATCGCGCGCGAGCACGCGTCGATCGCCAGCTTCTGATGCGCCGGCGGTTCGCTGCGCAGGCGCGCTTCCGCCGCGTCCATGTTCGCCACCAGAATGTGTTGCCAGTCCGTCGCGCCGTCGCGTGCCAGCGTCACTTCGCGCCGCAGTCGTTCGACCGGATCGCGCAGCCGCACCACCTGGTCGCGCAGCGCGCGCCCGCGCACCGCGCGCGCCGACCGCGCGATGATGCGCATCAGACGCCACGACAATGCGCTCGAGTTCAGGTCGAGACGGGCGTACGCGGCGGTGTCGACCGGTATCGGTGCCACGCGCGTCGTCGCCGTGCGCACCGCCGGCAATCGGCCCGACGGCGACGCGATGACGACCGAATGACCGCTCCGGCACAGCAGCAACGCCGCGTCGACCGCCGTCAGCCGGCTGCCCAGCACGAGCACGCGCGATTGCGGCGCGAGCTGCGCGAGCACCGCCCTTTCCGGATAAAACCGCGCGAAAATTCGCGGCGCGCCGACGTGCGCCTTCACGGGCTCCGGTATGGCCGATTCGCCGTTACCCGTACACACGAGCACGTCAGTCGCGTCGAGCGCCGTATCGTCGTCCAGCCAGCAACGGTAGCCGCCCGCCGCCATTCTTTCGACATGCCGCGCGCCGGCTCTCACCAGACGGTGATCGATACCCGCGTCGCGGGCCTGCTGGCTGAAGCGCGCATGGCACGCAACCAGATAGCCCGACACATAGCGACGCGGGACGAACGCGTCGCGCGACACGGACACGCCGATGGATAGCAAATAGGCGCGGAAATCGTCCGGATCGTCGTCGAGCATCGACATCGTCTCGACCGACGTATTGCACAGCAGCGCCGGATCGAGCGCGGAGAACGCAACGCCCTGCCCGATTCCGAGCGGATCGACGATGTCGATCGACTGCGCGACGCCGAATCGGACCGCTGCCGCGAACGCGGCGACGCCGCTCGCGCCCCCTCCGACGATGACCAGCCGGCGCCGCCCGCGCACATCGCTCGCTACTCGTGCGTTTTCCATGGGTTACATCAGTCTCGTCTATCGCGATACACCGGCGTTCGCCGCGGCCAGCGCGCCGCCGAGCAATCTGACGCCGTACCAGCCCCAGTACACGCGGTGGCTGACGATCTGACCGTCATCGATGTCCATCATCTCCATAAGATCGACCTGATCACCGGCCGGCGCGACGCGCGGATATTCCCACGTGAGCTGCTTTCCGTTGACGAAATAGACACCCGTGCGGTACCACTGTGCGAGGTCGCCCGGAAACTTGCGGATGCTGTCCTCGAAGAACGTCAGGATCGCGTCGCGCCCGACCACCAACCCGCTGTTCCGCTCCGGATAAACAGCCAGCGCGAGCGGCGTTTCGAGTACCGCGCGCTCGGCATAAAGCGCAGCCGTTCCCGCAAGGTCGCGCTTGCGCACCGTGTCGTGCCACGCGGTGAAAATACGGTTCATGTCGGCATCGACGGAATCATTCATCGGAATCTCCAGGCAGGGTCGACCTGCGCATGACGGCCAGCATCGTGTTCGATGCCCGACTATATCGGAGTCCCGCCGCGTCTCGTTTCGACGCGTGTCGAAGTATCGTGTCGCGCCGCATCCCGCGGACCAGCAACGTGACGCGCGCCGACTTCCGCCGCAGGCTTCGCGTCGAACATCGTTGATGCCGGACGATTGACGGCGGCGGCAGCATCATCCTGAGCGACGACTTCCCGTCAAGGCGCCGGCAACATCGCCCGAACGGCATCCCGTGGATCCGGAACGCACTGGCAATGCCGCATTCGAGGTCGCGGCGCCGGACACTGCGTCATCTTGCGCGAGCAAGGTGGGGCGGCCGGCTTCGTGTTGGGACCCCGACGATCATTTCGCTCGCTTGGACGTCTATTTCGCCGTCGGTGCGCGTAAATCGGACAGAAGCCCTGAGGACATCGTAGGACGGGTCGCGGGCCGAAGTTGTATCGGTGATACAGACCGGCTTACGATTCGTCATGCCGGCGCGAGACATCGTGCGGCACGTGCATGTAATCGCGAAGCGCGCCGGACTCGACATTCGGTTTAGCCAATCAGTATCGGAGCATGAGGTCATGGCAACCACACGCCATGCCTCACAACAACGGCAGCGTCAACCGAATATGCTCCGCAAACGCCGCCGTCAGATGCGACGGCCGCTTCCGGTCGAACCGCAGCGTAATGCCGACCGCCGGCAGCGGCGGCAATCCGCGATCGCCGGCGAGGATGGCCAGATCCGCCGGCACCGCCGTCTGCGTCATCACCGCGAACGCCTGCCCCGAACGCACCAGCGCGGTCAGCCCCGCGAGGCTGCTGCTCGCATACGCGACGCGATAATCGCGGCCCGCGCGATGCAGTGCCTCACAGGCCGCGATGTGATCGAGCGTATCGGGATCGGACAGCGCGAGCGGCAACGGATCGAACCGCGCGGCATCGAGCCCCGGATAGCCGATCCACACCAGTTGCTCGCGGCGGATGAAGTCGCCGTCCGAACCATCGTCCGGCACGGACACCATCGCCAGATCGACCGCCCGCTTGTCGAGCTGTTCGAGCAAGCGCGGCGTCGGCCCGCATACGACTTCGACGATCGCCTGCGGATGCTGGCTCGAGAACTGCCGCAGCAGCGAAGGCAGGAACACGCCCGCGTAATCGTCCGGGCAGCCGAACCGGATCGTGCCCGACAACCCCGTGCCGCACAGATCGGCCATCGCCTCGTCGTGCTGCCGCAGGATGCGCTGCGCATGTACGAGCAGCCGCTCGCCGGGATGCGTGAGCAGCACGCCGCGCCCGGTGCGCTGGAACAGCGGCTGGTCGACGCTTTCCTCGAGCCGCCGCATCTGCTGGCTGAGCGCGGACTGCGTGCGGCCGACCCGCGCCGCCGCGCGGCTGAGCGAGCGCACTTCGGCGATGACGACGAACGAGCGCAGCAGGTCGATTTCGAGCGAACGTGCCAAGGTATTAGCTCCTTTTCTACCTTGCATAAGAACTATTCGTTTCCATAAAACCAGACCGGCGCCTAGACTGCAAGCGATCCTTGGCTCTTGTCCGGAGAAGCCCGATGTCCCTGAACGACGACGCAACCTTCTGGCACAACGCCAGGCAGCACCTGATCCGCTACGGCGGCACGTTCGAGCCGATGATCATCGAGCGCGCACAAGGCAGCTTCGTCTACGACGCGGACGGCCGCGCGATCCTCGATTTCACGTCGGGCCAGATGAGCGCGGTGCTCGGGCACAGCCATCCGGAGATCGTCTCCGTCATCAACGAATACGCGGGCAAGCTCGATCACCTGTTCAGCGGGATGCTGTCGCGCCCCGTCGTCGACCTCGCGACGCGCCTCGCCGACCTCACGCCGCCCGGGCTCGATCGCGCGCTGCTGCTGAGCACCGGCGCGGAATCGAACGAAGCGGCGATCCGGATGGCGAAGCTCGTCACCGGCAAGTACGAGATCGTCGGCTTCGCGCAGTCGTGGCACGGGATGACGGGCGCGGCGGCATCCGCCACGTACAGCGCCGGCCGCAAGGGCGTCGGCCCGGCCGCCGTCGGCTCGTTCGCGATTCCGGCGCCGTTCACGTACCGTCCGCGCTTCGAGCGCAACGGCACTTATGACTATCTCGCCGAACTCGACTACGCATTCGACCTGATCGATCGCCAGTCGAGCGGCAACCTCGCCGCGTTCATCGCGGAGCCGATCCTCAGTTCGGGCGGCATCATCGAATTGCCCGAAGGCTACATGGCGGCGCTCAAGCGCAAGTGCGAGGAGCGCGGGATGCTGCTGATCCTCGACGAAGCGCAAACCGGCGTCGGGCGCACCGGCACGATGTTCGCGTGCCAGCGCGACGGCGTGACGCCCGACCTCCTCACGCTGTCGAAGACGCTCGGTGCGGGGCTGCCGCTCGCGGCGGTCGTCACGTCCGCACGGATCGAGGAACGCGCGCACGAACTCGGCTACCTGTTCTACACGACCCACGTGTCGGACCCGCTGCCGGCAGCGGTCGGCCTGCGCGTGCTCGACGTGGTGCAGCGCGACGGCCTCGTCCAGCGGGCGAACGTGATGGGCGACCGGCTGCGGCGCGGGCTGCTCGACCTGATGGAGCGCTTCGACTGCATCGGCGACGTGCGCGGGCGCGGCCTGCTGCTCGGCGTCGAGATCGTCAAGGACCGGCGGACGAAGGAGCCGGCGGACGGCCTTGGCGCGAAGATCACGCGCGAATGCATGAACCTCGGGCTCAGCATGAACATCGTGCAGTTGCCCGGAATGGGCGGCGTGTTCCGGATCGCGCCGCCGCTGACCGTCAGCGAAGCGGAAATCGATCTCGGGCTGTCGCTGCTGGAACAGGCGATCGCACGCGTGCTGTAACCCCGCCGCCCGTCGCTGCCGCGCGAAGCGCGTACGATCTGCGTACACTATCCGGCAGGCAACGACGACGGGCAGCGAGGCGAGCGATGGCAAGCGCGGCAAACGACAACGGCACGAACGAACACTGGCTCGTCGCGCGCCGCGATCCGGAAACGGGGATCGAAAGCCTGCGCGCGCATTTCAGCGGGCATGCGTACGATCCGCACGATCACGACGACATGCTGATCGGCTTCACGGAACAAGGCGTACAGCGTTTCCAGTGTCATCGGTCGCTGCACACGAGCGTGCCGGGCCGCGCGATCCTGATCGAACCGGGCGCGCTGCACGACGGCCATGCGCCGGAAGCCGGCGGCTTCACCTACTCGATGCTGTACCTGCCACAGGCGTGGGTCGAACGTGCGGCCCGCCGAATCGATCTTCCCGGCCTGAGCTGCGTCGAAGCCGCGTTCGGCCATACGCTCGTCGACGATCGCAGCCTCGTCGACGCGATCCGCCACGCGTTTCTCGCGATCCACGGCAACGAAGGCAAGCTCGCGCGCGACCAGACGCTCGACCGTCTCCTCATGCGCCTCGGCGGTCAGTTGCGCGATTCGGTCGCGGCAAGCGCCGACGCGAGCACGGGCACCGTGCCGCCGGCGATCGTGCGCGTGCGCGACCTGCTGCACGCGCATCTGGACGGCAATCTCGGCCTCGACGAACTCGCCGAGCGGGCCGGCATCGATCGCTTCCGGCTCACACGGCTGTTCCAGCGCGCGTACGGAACGTCGCCGCACGCGTACCTGGTTCGCCTGCGCCTGCGCGCGGCGCGCCGGCTGCTCGCGGCGGGCCGCACGCCGGCGCAGGCCGCCGCGGACGTCGGCTTCGCCGACCAGAGTCACCTCGGCCGCTGGTTCCGCCGCGCGTACCGGATGACGCCGGCCGCCTATCGGCGGATGTGCACAAACGTTCCAGACTGATCGCGCCGGCCGTCCGATCATGAGCGCTTCAACGAGGAGCACTCATGTTCGATACGAAAGTGGCATTGATCGTGCGCGACGATCTCGCGGCGTGGCAGAAACTCAACGTGGTCGCATTTCTCGCGACGGGCGTCGCGGCCGGCGCGCCCGAAGCGCTCGGCGAGCCTTACGAGGATGCGGCCGGGAATCGCTACGGCCGCATGTTCGGCCAGCCGATGCTGGTGTTCGCGGCCGATCTCGACGGCCTGCAGGCCGCGCATCGGCACGCGCTGTCGCGCGAAGTCAGGATCGTGCCGTACGTGCGCGCGATGTTCTCGACCGGGCACGACGCGGCCAATCGCGAAGTGTTTCGCGCCGGGGACGCGACGAATCTCGATCTGGTCGGCCTTGCATTGCACGGGCCGAAGAAGGCCGTGGATAAAGCCGTGAAGGGTCTGGCGTTGCACGCGTGAACCCGGCGTCCGGCTCGCTGCCGCGGGCCGCTTCCATGCCTGCCCGCCGCGTCCGGCCGAACCGTTCGCCGTGCTTGCTGGCGAGCCACACGCCGAGCGCGACGACGACGATGCCGAGATAGGTCGTCACCGGAATCCGGTCGCCGAACATCCACGCGGCCCAGGTCAGCGTCACGGGCGGTTCGAGATAGACGAGCGTCGCCACGCGCGTCGCGGGCATGCGCTTGAGCAGCGCCCATAACGTCAGGTAAGCCATGAACGTCGAGAACACCGTCAGCCACACGACGGACAACCAGACGTTCGGCTGCGTCGGCACATGCAGATCGCCGGTGACGAGCCCGCATGCCGCGAACAGCACGAGGCTCACGCACCCCTGCACGAACAGCGGCAGAAACAACCCGTCCTCGTTGCTGCGCACCGTCGTGAGCGCGCGCCGCCGCTGATAGATCGTCGCGATCGACAGCCCCAGCGCGGACACCAGCGGCAGCAGGTACATGACGATGCCGACCGATTCGGTCGGCAGCGCGTATTGCCCGCCGATCACGATGCCGACGCCGATGAATCCGAGCACGAGCCCGGCCCACTGGCGCGCGCCGCTGCGCTCGCTGCCTTCGAACGTCGTCATCGCCGCCGTGATGAGCGGCTGCAACGCCGCGACGATCGCCGCGATGCCCGGCGGCAGCCCATGCTGGATCGCGACGTAGACGCAGGCCAGGTAGAGAAACTGCGACAGAAAGCCGATCACCGCGTGATAGCGAATCTTCTCCAGCGTCAGGCGCCCGAGCCGCCTGTTGAGGACGATCGCCAGACAGAGCGTGACGAGCAGAAAACGCCAGAACAGCAGGTTGAACGCACCGGCCGTCTCCGCGCCGAGCTTGGCGCCGATGAAGCCGGAACTCCACGACAACACGAACACGAGCTGGATCAGGAAAAGCTGCATCGGAACTGCGCCCCTCAGAACGTGACCGTGGATGTGTGCGCGTCGCCCAGCTCTTCGAACCGGATCGGTTCGAGACCGAGGCGAAGGTACTGCATCGCCGCGTCGTCGCGAAGGCTGCGTTGCAGTGCCAGCCAGTTGACGACCGTGCGCGGGATGCCGTCGTCCGAAGCGAGATGCCAGAAGCCGTTGTCGTCTTCGCGTGTATACGGGCAATGAAACGACAGCACCAGCGACATGCGCCGCCCTGCCTCGACCGGTTCGACGCCGTGAAACAGCTTGCTGCCGTAGATCAGCAGCGCGTCGCCCGCCTGGCTCAAATCCGCCGTCTTCACATGCGCGCGTTCGCGATCGTGCCGATCGAACGTCTCGGCAGTCGATTCGTAAAACAGAAAGTTTCCACCCTCGTATTCGGATCGATCCGACAGCACGATGTTCAGCACGAAACTGGTGCCGTCGGTGTGCCACATGCCGACCTGTTCCTTGTCGTCGCGCTCGCGCGTCGGGTAGTAATAGTTGAACTGCGAGCGCGCATTGATCATCGGATACGGGATCAACGGCGCGCCGGCCAGACGCGACAGCCGCAGCAGGAACGCGCGGTCGTGCATCATGGCGTCGATGAAGCGCGAGCGGTTCGTCACCGCACGCACCCGCTTCGAGATGATCCAGTTGCTGTGCGACGCGCTGCGTTCCAGCGTGCGGCCGATCTCGCGCAACGCGTGAACCGCTTCGTCGGAGAACAACCCGCGCAGGCTGCACACCGCGTTGAGCGCGTTCGACTGCGTGCCGCGCATCGGCACGTCGCGATAGCCGAGATCGTCGAGGTTGCGGCGATACCGCACCTGATAGCCGTCGCGCAGGAAGCCGCTCGTCCAGCGCATCCGTTCCGCAATGGTAACCGTGTCGTCCACGACATTCGCGTCGCCGGCCAGCGAGGTCCGCAGCGCAAGCCTCACCCGATCGAACCCGCGCGCAAACACCGGCAGTGCATTTCCCTTGTTCATCGCGTGCCTCGCTCTCGTCGTTGCGGCCCCGGGGCGCTAGCCCTTGAACTGCGCAATCTGGTACACGACGCTGCCGTCCCCGCTGCGCAGCTCGTCGATCACCCGACAGTTGCCGTGACTGCTGCGCACGTGGCGGAATTGCTCGGGCGTGTATTTCAGGCAGACGTTGGTGATCAGATGCCCGTGGACGCCAGCCTTCGACACCGGCTGCAGCGTAACCGCGACGTGGAACTGATCGCCCAGCAGGTTCAGCCGGACGATCGACACGTCATGCTCGCCGTGCGGCTCGAAGCCCTGCTGCCGGCTGACGACTTCGGAGAACCGCACCATGTTCTCGTTGCGGTAGAAGTCGTAGATGTGCGCTTCGCGGCCTTCCACGAACAGTTGCATCTCCGACACCACGTAGGTCGACTTGCCGCCGAGATTGCGGATCAGCCGGCCGATCGTCACCGGCAACTCGTTGCCTTCCTGGAACCCGAGCATCGTGATGAAAGTCATGTCCTGGCCCAGATCGATGTGGTTCCATTGCACGTTCCGGTAGTCGTCGGCGATGTAGTTGAAACAGCCGGGCGTCTTCAGGAACGGCATGATCGCGTCGCGCATCGCGTGTTCCGACGACTCGTTGATGTCGACCGCCGTGTAGCGCAGATGGTCCGGCCCGCCGCCGCTGACGCCCTTCATCAGTTCGGTCGTCTTGACCGGCTCGGGCCCGAGTTCGATGTAGTGAACATGGCGGCCGCGCGACAACGTGGCGAGACGCTCGCTCAACGCACCGATCGCTTCCCGCAACGATCCTTTTCCGTTGCGATCCGCACATAATGCAGGACTCCGAACCCCCAATTCGTTCAGGTTCCGCATCAAGGAGAAGACTTCACGCCCCGCCTCGCGTTGCCGCGCGGCATCGTCCGTGCGCTGCAACGTCGAATACTTCTCGTGATTCTCGACCGTCCATACCGACTCCGCCTTCAGCTTCCTGTCCCGCACCAATGCATCCACTACAAAATCATTGATAGACATGAATCGTTCCCCGGGATACGTGTCACGCTCGATCGAATGCCTGCCGTCGTCCGCCTGTTGACCCGAGGATAGGGAGGCGCAATAATTCCGTCAATCGACATTACCTGAATCACTGATTCGGAAAATCAAAATCATGCCGCGCACCCTGGACGTCGACCTGTTGCGTACCTTCCACGCCGTCGCGAAGCTCGGCCGCTTCAAGGATGCGGCCGCGTATGTGAATCGCAGCCCGTCGTCGGTCACGGCACAGATCCAGAAGCTCGAGGAGATGGTCGCGCAGCGGCTGTTTACGCGAAACAACCAGGCCGTCGAGCTCACGCAGTTCGGCCACAAGCTGCTCGGCGACACCACCGAGTTCCTGTCGAGCCACGACCGCCTGGTCGAATCGCTGTCGCCGCAGATCCTGACCGGCAAGTTGCGGCTCGGCATCCCCGATTCGTATGCCGCGCATTTCATGGCGGAATTCCTGCCGCGCTTCGCCGCCGACCGGCCGTTGCTCGAACTGACCGTCGAAGCGCGCTCCAGCGAGGAACTGCAGCAGCTGTTTTCCCGCGGCCAGCTCGACATCACGATTGCCGTCGTGCCGAAAGCGCTGCCGCACGCGGAACTGCTCAGCAAGACCCATCCGGTGTGGGTCGCCGCGCGCACGTTCAAGTTCAATCCCGACGCGCCGCTGCCGATCGCCGTGCAGCTGCAGGGATGTCCGTACCGTGACACCGCGCTGAACGCGCTGAAGAAGGCGAAGATCGCGCACCGGATGCTGCTCGAGAGCGCGAGCTCGCCGGCGGTCGAGGCGTGCATCGCGAATGGCCTGGCGGTCGGCATCATCGAGCACGACCGCGTGTCCGGCAACCTGACGAGCAACGTCGCGGGGATCGCGCTGCCGGATCTGCCACCGCACCTGATCACGATCCTCACGGACGACAGCAATCGCGCCGCGCTGCATTTGCGCGACGTGCTGAAAAGCACGTTCAGGATCAGCTAGGGTAGAAGAGTCATCAGCAGGTCGAGGCCGAACCGCTGCTGATAGAGGTGTCTCGCGTCGTCGAACATCAGCGTGTCGACGTTCGCGACGGTTCGTTTGATCTTCATCGAATTCGCCAGGAAGACGAATGCGATTTGACGGCAACTGCTATTGAATTTCCAGTAGCTCGGGCTTGTTCGCCACTAGCCATGCCTTCACGTCGGTCATCAACGATGTTGCACTGACAAAGCACTCGTTCACCACCGAGTCCACATGTAGCCAAATTTGCTACGATCGAAGCCGAATCGGCTACACAATTCCCGTAAACCGCCGGCCCATTGCAGGCCGGCGGCTTTCTCTCGTCAACCGCCGAGATACGCCTGCTTGATGCGGTCGTTCGCGAGCAGGTTCGCGCCCGTGTCGGCGAGTACCACGCGCCCCGTTTCGAGCACGTAGCCGCGATCGGCCACACCCAGCGCCTTGTTCGCGTTCTGCTCGACCAGGAACACCGTGACACCCTCGTCGCGAATCGTCCGGATGATGTCGAAGATCTGCGCGATCACGAGCGGTGCGAGGCCGAGCGTCGGCTCGTCGAGCAGCAGCAGGCGCGGCTTGCTCATCAGCGCGCGGCCGATCGCCAGCATCTGCTGCTCGCCGCCCGACATCGTGCCGGCCCGCTGCGCCGCGCGTTCCTTCAGGCGCGGAAACAGCTTGAACACGTGCTCGATGCCGTCGTCGATCTCATGACGGCTCGCGAAGAACCCGCCCATCTTCAGGTTCTCGAGCACCGTCAGGCTCGGGAACACGCGCCGTCCTTCCGGCGAGATTGCCATCCCCTGCCGCATGATCTGGTGCGTCGACATCGCGGTGATGTCGTTGCCCTCGAACAGCACGCGGCCCGACGACGCGCGCGGCGTGCCGCACACGGTCATCATCAGCGTCGTCTTGCCGGCGCCGTTGCTGCCGATCAGCGTGACGATCTCGCCCTTCTTCACCTCGATCGACACGCCCGCGAGCGCCTCGACCGCGCCATAGTGCGTATGGACCTGTTCCAGCTTCAGCATCACTCTTCCCCCAGATACGCCTTGATCACGCGCGGGTCGTTGCGGACCGCTTCCGGCGTGCCGATCACGATCGGCCGGCCGTGCTCCATCACGAGGATGCGGTCCGACACGCCCATCACGAGGCTCATGTCGTGTTCGATCAGCAGCACCGACACGCCGAACTCGTGGCGCAGCTTGTCGATCAGGTGCTGCAGCTCGATCTTCTCCTGCGGGTTGAGACCGGCCGCCGGTTCGTCCAGCATCAACAGGCGCGGCTCGGTGATCATGCAGCGCGCGATCTCCAGACGCCGCTGGTGCCCGTACGACAGCGTGCCCGCCTGCCGGTTGGCGACCGACTTCAGCCCCATCCGATCGAGCCACACGGCCGCGCGTTCGAGCGCTTCCTTCTCGGCGCGACGATACGCGGGCGTCGAGAACAGGCCCGGCAACAGCCCCGACTTCACCTTGCGGTGCTGCGCGACGAGCAGGTTCTCGACCACCGTCAGCGACTTGAACAGGCGGATGTTCTGGAACGTGCGCACGAGGCCCTTCAACGCGATCTGGTGGCTCGGCAGCCCGGCGATCGCGTGGCCGTCGAGCACGACGTCGCCGCCGGTCGGCTTGTAGAAGCCGCCGACGCAGTTGAACACCGTGGTCTTGCCCGCGCCGTTCGGCCCGATGATCGCGAACACCTCGTTGCGGCGCACGTCGAAATCGATGCCGTCCACCGCGAGCAACCCGCCGAAGCGCATCTGCAGCCCGGCGACCTTCAACAGTTCCGTATTCGCGCTCATTGCGGCAGCTCCACGTGGGGACGGCTCGCGGGCAGCAGGCCCTGCGGACGCCACATCATCATCAACACCATCACGAGACCGAAGATCAGCATCCGGTACTCGGCGAAGCCGCGCGCGACTTCCGGCAGCACGGTCAGCAGGATCGCCGCGAGAATCACGCCGAGCTGCGAGCCCATCCCGCCGAGCACGACGATCGCGAGGATCAGCGCCGATTCGATAAAGGTGAACGATTCAGGATTCACGAGGCCCTGACGCGCCGCGAAGAACGCGCCGCCGATGCCCGCGAACGCCGCGCCGAGCGTGAACGCCGACAGCTTGATGCGCGTCGGGTTGAGACCCAGCGAGCGGCAGGCGATCTCGTCGTCGCGCAGCGCTTCCCACGCGCGGCCCATCGGCATGCGGATCAGGCGGCTCGTCACGAACAGCGTGAAGCCGACCAGCACCAGCGCGATCAGGTACAGGAAGATCACCATGTGTTCGCCGCTGTATTCCAGCCCGATCAGTTCATGGAAGGTCTTCGCGCCTTCGACGCTTGCCGAGCGCGCCATCTCGAAGCCGAACACCGTCGGCTTCGGAATGCTCGAGATGCCGTCCGGGCCGCCGGTGAGGCTCGTCAGGTTGTTCGCGAGCAGGCGGATGATTTCGCCGAAGCCGAGCGTGACGATCGCGAGATAGTCGCCGCGCAGGCGCAGCACCGGGAAGCCGAGCAGGAAGCCGAACGTCGCCGCGGCGATCGCCGCGATCGGCAGGCACTCCCAGAACGACAGCCCGAAATACTGGTTCAGCATCGCGTACGTATAGCCGCCGACCGCGTAGAACCCGACATAGCCGAGATCCAGCAGCCCCGCGAAACCGACCACGATGTTCAGCCCGAGGCCGAGGATCACGTAGATCAGCGCGAGCGTCGCGACGTCTACCGCGCCGCGCGAACCGAAGAACGGCCACACGAGGCCGACCGCGAGTAGCACCCAGATGATCGCGCGCTGCTGCTGCGCGCCCATCGCGGGCATCGCCGGCAGCTTCACCGCCGATTTCGCGCGCACGAGCCACGGCTTGAACAGCTGGAACAGGAACACGGCCGCGACCGCGATCCACACCGGACGCCAGTGCGGCGTGAGCACCACCTGATAGCCGTCGAGCTTCAGCTGCAGGCCGAGCACCGGAATCGTGAGGATCGCCGTCAGCAGCGCGGCGGCCGCGGCGTTCTTCAGCGCCTGGCCGACCGACGCGTCGGCGGCCGGGCGGCGAACGGAAATGACTTGACTCATCTGCGTCTCCCTCAGACCTTTTCGATGTCCGACTTGCCTAGCAGGCCGGTCGGGCGGAAGAGCAGGATCAGCACGAGCAGGCCGAACGCGACCACGTCCTTGTACTCGGCCGGCATGTAGCCTGCGGCGAAGGTTTCGGCGAGGCCCAGCAGCACGCCGCCGAGCATCGCGCCCGGGATGCTGCCGATGCCGCCCAGCACCGCGGCGGTGAACGCCTTGATGCCCGCGACGAAGCCGATGTACGGATTCAGCTTGCCGATCGTCAGCCCGATCAGCACGCCGCCGACGGCCGCGAGCATCGCGCCGAGCACGAACGTGAACGAGATCACGCGGTTCGTGTCGATGCCGAGCAGGTTCGCCATCTTCATGTCTTCGGCGCACGCGCGGCACGCGCGGCCCATCCGCGAATGCGAGATGAACAGCGTGAGCGCGATCATCAGCACGACCGTCACGCAGACGATCAGCAGACGCGCATACGGAATCGTCACGTCGTAATCGCCGCCGAGATGGATGTCGAATGCGCCGGAGATCAGCACCGGCACGGACACGTCGCGCGCGCCCTGGCCGATCTGCACGTAGTTCTGCAGGAAGATCGACATGCCGATCGCGGAGATCAGCGGCACGAGGCGCGGGCCGCCGCGCAGCGGGCGATAGGCAACGCGCTCGACCGCGAAGCCGTACAGGCCGGTGACGAGCACCGACACGATCAGCGCGGCGCCGAGCACGAGCGGCAGCGGATAACCGGCGGAGATGCCGATGGCGGTGAGGGTCACGAGGCCCACGTATGCGCCGATCATGTAGATCTCGCCGTGGGCGAAGTTGATCATGCCGATGATGCCGTAGACCATCGAGTAGCCGATGGCGATCAACGCATAGATCGCACCCAGCGTCAGGCCGTTGACCAGCTGCTGGGCGAATTGAGGAAAGAAGTCAGTCATGTGCGGGAAGCTCCCGTTGGCGCTGGGTCGCGTGCCGTCGCCGGATCACGGCGGTCGGCCGCGTGCAACGCACGGTGTCGTCTCGGGCCGCCCGTCGGCCGCGCAATGGGGTCATGCGCGGCGCGAATGCACGCCCGCCCCGTCCGGGCTCGGACAGGGCGGGCGCGCGGGCGGGTACGCCGGATTACTTGGCGGCGGTCTTCGTCGCGTCCTTGTGCCACGTGTAGACGACGAACTTGAACGCCTTCAGGTCGCCCTGGGCGTCATACGCGACCTTGCCGATCGGCGTGTCGAACGTCGTCTTGTGCATGTACGCGGCGACCTTCGTCGGGTCGGTCGTCTTCGCGCCGGCGATCGCGTCGGCGATGATCTTCACCGCTGCGTACGACGGCATCTGGAACGGGCCGTTCGGGTCGCGCTTCTTGTCCGCGAACGCCTTCACGAGCGCCGCGTTGGCCGGATCGGCCGAGAAGTCGGCCGGCAGCGTGACGAGCATGCCTTCCGAAGCCGGGCCGGCGATCGCCGTCACGTCCTTGTTGCCCACGCCTTCAGGGCCCATGAACGTCGCCTTCACGCCCTGCTCGCGCGCCTGGCGCATCAGCAAGCCCATTTCCGGGTGATAGCCGCCGAAGTAGACGAAGTCGACGCCTTGCGACTTCAGCTTCGTGATGATCGCCGAGTAGTCCGAATCGCCGGCGTTGATGCCTTCGAACAGCACGACCGGGATCTTCGCGCCTTCGAGGTCCTTCTTCACCGACGACGCGATGCCCTGGCCGTACGACTGCTTGTCGTGCAGGATCGCGACCTTCTTCGGCTTCACGTTGTTGATGATGTAGTGCGCGGCGGCCGGGCCTTGCTGGTCGTCACGGCCGATCGTGCGGAAGATGAAGTGGCGCTTCTTGCCTTCCGTCAGCTGCGGCGCGGTGGCCGACGGCGTGACCATCACGATGCCTTCGTTCTCGTAGATGTCGGAGGCGGGAATCGTCGAACCCGAGCACACGTGGCCGATCACGTACTTGATCTTCTGGCTGACGATCTTGTTGGCGACGGCGACGGCCTGCTTCGGTTCGCATGCGTCGTCCATCTGCACGACTTCGAACTTGTTGCCGCCCGCGCCGCCTGCCGCGTTGATCTGTTCGATCGCGGTCAGCGCGCCGGCCTTCACCATGTCGCCGTATTGGGCGACCGAGCCGCTCATCGGACCAGCGATGGCGATCTTCACGGTTTCCGCTTGCGCGGCGGCGGCGCCGGCGGCGAACAGCACGGCGGCGACGGAAATGGACGTAAGACGGGACAGCGTCATCTGGGAGCTCCTCGATGTTGTTTAGTCATACGGGCAAAGGCGGCATGACTTGCGCAATCGAACAGCACCCGGGGCGAGGACATGGGACACGCCCGAGACACATGAAGACGGACCTGCGGATGAATGTTGCGTAGCGGGGCCCGGCTCTTGCAGTCCCCCAAGGGGGACGTCTGGTTCGGAAAGACATCGTGATGCGTCTTGCATTGCGCAAGCGTTTCGCCTGCCCCGCTTGCCAACTGCTTGTTCGGAGGGATGGTCCGACAGCCGTTGGCAAGGCAGTCGAAATTATATGGGGGTTTTTAAATCGTCTGTCAAAAATGCCGCTTCTATGAGGGAAAACACGGAGAAACTGGGCGGGGGAGAGGTGGCGATTTGGGAGCAACTCGGGCGGGTGGAGAACGTTTGCGGTGGGTGCAATTGGGTTGCTATTTTGGGTGCGTTCGTAGCGTTGTGCCTTGATGGGTGGGGATTTGCGGCGATTGGTGGTCGTGGATTGTGGGATTTTTTGTTTTTGGGGGTCGGTGTGTTTTAAATCAATCGACTGAGGATTACGTGGCCGTGCACCAACGCGGGGCAGCGGGTTGGATCGGTTAATCCTTCCATATGCTGACGTTTACGGAAATCACGAAAGCTGGTTGTTATTTTTATGAAATAATGCGAACTCGCCTCTGCAATCCAGCCAGCCTCCCTGCGAACCGCGCCCGCCGCGCTTCGCCGTCGCTTCAGGGCCGCTTCAACGCCCGTCCGTCGTTCAGTCTCGCCAGCCAGTGATCTGCCGTTTTTTCAATGCACATCACCTGCTTCGGATCGCATATGAATCATCCCTTCCGTCTTTCTTCCGCTGCCGCGCTTGCTTGTGCGCTTTCTGTTTCTACCGTCGACGCCTCGGGCCGCGATTCGCTGGTCGATCGTTCGGGCGGTGCCAACGTGTTTCGTTCGGAACGTCAGGCCGTGGCTCGCGATGATGAGCGCTCGGCACGCGCAACCCGACGCGTAAAGTACGCTGCGCCGGCTGAACGCAGCCCGTTCGATACGCCTGATACGCGGCCGGTGCGTGTGTCAGGCAATACGCTCGAATTGCACACTTCGTCCATACACGAATCCGATTTCGTATTGCCCGCGAATCGCGTTGCACTCGGCGCGGGCGGGAGCGACAGCCTCGGGCGCGCTTTGCCCGGATATGAACAGCGCGCGCAGAACTGGAACGAATACCTGCGGGCAAATGGCTCGCGATCTGTCGGCAGCGGCGGTTCGTATGCGCCAACGCGGACTTACGATGCCTCGCGCGGGCCGCACGGTACGCCGAATCCGTTTGATCCATCGGTGCCGCAACCGGAGACCCGGACGTTCTACGACAACGGCGCCGGTACGCATTGCACGGCTACAGGTGGCGCGGGAACGTCGCGGTCGTCGTGCAATATCGCCTGGTGATGCATTGGGGGTGGCCGATGGCGGCTACCCTGCCCGGCGCGCTGCGCGACGTCGCGCAGCGCGGCCGCGTCTTGCGGCGTTGCCTTTTACAGTTTCGTGATGATCAGCCTGCCAGGCTCAATATCAATCCGCGCCTTCTGGCCGGGTACGAAACACGCATCTTCAATCAGCCACATTCCACCAATCTTCATGTACGGGTAGAACTTCTCCGGCTTGATGTCCGTTTTCGGGGTACCCCACATTTCCTGGATCGTGACGAAACGTTCCGTCTTCGGCGGTCGTGCTTTATGATTCGGCTTAGCCATGGGCAACTCCTGCTTAGTTGGCTGTGGTTAGCGGGTCGTGAGTGTTCCTAGCACTTGCGGCCCGCGCTCGTTTACTGCGGCGTTTTTTGGTCTGGATTCCTCCTTTGTTTTTGCCCCGATGAAAGCAATGTTTCGATAGGGCCTACCGGTTACGTTGCGTCCATTCGCGCGCGCGATGCACGCGCGATCATCACTGGACATTGCCTATTAGACCATCGCTAACGCTCAATATTTGCGGCTCGCGCGAACGTTAGCCGTTAGGCATAGGCACGCAATTTTGCCCGCGTGCGCCGCGCCATTGCATGCGCAGATGCGGAAGGAAAAGCAAATCGACGCAGACGTCAATCGGCCTCGGTACGCGATCATTCGAAACAGTTCGAATGAATTGACTTCACTCACGGCACGAGCACAGTTCGATATAGAAGTGACTGCTGCTCCGTCTCTTCCGACATCTCGACATGAAGAAGTTGCTCGCTGGAACGTTCGTTTTCTATAGCTTCCACAGGCTGCAATCGATGACGGATTCAACCGGTCGATGCAAACACCTCCACTGCTTACGCAGCGTCTAGTGTGTTGGATCGACCGGTTGAATCCGCCGCCGAACTCGGCCGGTGGCCGGGTCACCGCCCAGTGACGCGCAACCAGCCGCGCTCGACCCATTGCTGCCGTTCCGGTTTCGTTGAGCAACGTCCGCCTTGCTGCGTGTCACCTTCCGGCATAAAGGAGCCGGGTATTTCCGGCATATAGGCCCCAGCAGAAGCTCGGTGTCCGGTAGCGCACGTCCGATTTGGAGCGCGGAGCGGCCGTCGAGGGCCCGAACTCCACCATTGAGAGGGTGAGCTCAGTTGTTGAATGAGCGTTCGCTAGCGGCCCGCGGCGGGCGTTAGCAAAGGTGTCGACGAGCAAACCACGACTCGCCTTGCCCTTGCACGGCACCTCGGATACCGCACCTAGGCTGTCTCTCGCATTATTGCCGTGCGTGACAGCGATGCCGCGATTTGCGGACGATCGCTCGTCATGTCTGCGCATGGACACATGCGTCAATCGACCTCACAAGTTTTTCGATGAACCCTGAAACGACTATCAAATCCCCTTGGGAAATAGGCCAGGGTGAAATCGGCAACGCCTTGGGTTGCAAGTCTCCTTCGTGCGCAATCTTATTTCTCCGGTCGACTATCGTTGTCAACTGACGCTTGATCTGCTTGGCTTGGACCACTTTGCTCTGCTGAGTAGCACCTTGATGCAACGCGACGTCATTCCAGAGTTCGACCGGAGAACACATCCGAATGCCATCCGCTATCTTGTCTGGATACTGATAGCTTAAGAATCCGAGTTGTCGGCGTATCTCCAAGTCAAATGCAGCGCTGCCTTCATTTAGGGTCGCCGCTTGTCGAATGCGATCGACTGTTTCCGATGTCAACATGAACGCGTTATATGCCGCAGTCTTCGGCAGCAATCCATCAAAAACCGACAGCATCCTCTGAGCGACCAACTCATGCACGTAAAGATCCAGGGCACTTACGCGAGCCACCCACTCAGCACGCAGCAGTTCGTCTGGCTTCAATGCACCAACCGAATTTGCCGCAAGGTAAGCTTGCATGGCCGATAAATGCGAACATCGGTCCCATACGGCCTCAAAGTGATTCAGTGGAGTCATTCAAACACTCATGCGACAATCGAGATCAGCTTGTCAGCCGCCGCATCGAATTTCTCCTCGAAGATTGCCATGTCGGCCTTCGTCTGAATCCAAACGGCTCCCTTCTGCCCGTCAAGCTGGGCCGGTGTCAATTCGTACACCGGCACCTGATGATCTTGGGAGCGTGCAATGAGACTATTAAAATCGGCAACTTCGAGCAGCCATTGCCAAGGCTGAAAGCCGCTTTTTTCCTTGAACGCGGTGGCATCGAGCATGCCTGCTCCCTCCAGAGCCGGAACGAGTGCGTTCTTAACGCCTTCTTCCAATTTGTCGATCCAATTTTGGAATGCCTTAGAGGCCTTTCCCAGTCGAGGACGATATTTTTGCACAATACCGCCTGCAAATTGCACATGTGGTTCCGGGAACGGATAATCAGCGTTCACTAAAACGTCGATTGACCGAGCCATCTTGGCCCACGCTTGCCAGCGCGGGAGCGCCTTTGCCAGAGAGCTGAGCGCCATTGATGAAAAATAATCCGGATGCAGTGGGACGACGAAAAAGTCCGATGTCGTCAGGATATTTTGATTCAATGGGCCCAGGCTTGGACTCATATCTACCAGAACAAGATCGGCATTCAACTTCTCGGCAGTCGCATCAATTAAGTAGCGAATAGCACCCGGAAGATTTCGCAACGGCAGCAACGAGCCACTCAATTCCTGGGCAACGCCGAGCGTCGTTTCATATTCAGAAATTGCAATATGCCCAGGCAGCAAGAACAGGTTAGCATTTCCCTTCACCTCCATACATTCGCAGGCTTGTATGGCGCGTGGCTGCGCCTCAAATGCTGGCGCCAAGCCATCCTTCACATTGTTCGGTGGATTCGCACTATAAATACCCTCGAGATCATCGACTCCCTTAAACCCCATAACCATCCCAGTCAGGTTGCACTGAGGGTCAAAATCCACAAGCAACACTCGCTTGCCTTTTTTTGCCAACATCCAGCCGAGATTAAATGCCGTCGTAGTCTTGCTGACGCCACCTTTGTGGTTAAATAAGCAAATAATTTTGTGCATAAATATCTCTAAATTCAAAGTCACCCAACATATCGGTATTCGAACGATCCCGGCGTGATCTACATGAAGCACGACTTGAACACTTGTGCGGCAATCGAATCTGCGCGCACCGCGCACGACACACTACGCGTTCAGAAACACAACTCATCAACCGAATATTCTCGGATTTTAAATTACCACTCATTTTCCAACGCAAGTCGGGCGCAGAGGAAAAACTCTTCAGTAGAGCATTGAAATTCAACCGTCTCGCGCTTCGATCTAAAGCTATCGTTAGCATTGCTGAAATGTAGGTAGGCCACCCCGTTATCCCAAGAGAACGTCATCGCATTAAGGATGATCGTTTCTCCATCTACGACTACGTCCTGATGGATTTCGATATCACGTGGCTGGCGATTTATCCATCGTTGCGTTGAGGAGGAAAACAAGCTCGTCACGTCGATAAATGTCTCAACATCCGATCGACTGGGAGCCAGATATTCGTGCTCCACCTGATTTCTGAGTTGATTCAGCCGATTCAGGATGCGTGGCGCTGTGACTCCTATGTCAGATATGTACTTAACCATACGCGGGAATGAGCGTGCGCCGCCGTAACTAGCGAAGCCGAAACCTAAGCACACATCCTCCATGCGCAAATGCAATGCCCTTTTCGCATTTGTCAGCGCGTTGACCAGATGACGCTCCGACTCACCATCCGACAGGTCATTCTCAGCGAATTTAAGATACTGCTCTGCTGAGATAGGCTCATCTCGTGTTTTAATGCAAGACCATGTGTAGACCCAGTCTCCTTCGGGACGCAATGCACGAAGGTCAAATTTCTTGGCCAAATCAGTAAGGGACGGCACGCGCAACTCCAGTCTGACGTTTGCCGGCCATTTTAGCTTCAGATCTAGGGTGGCGTGTTGATTTTGTTCCTGGCGACCGCGGCGACAGGCGTCAGCTACACGTTCACCCGAGATGTCTGCGACAGACGGCTCTTGGACGTACCGAGACATCCAGTATCCGAATCTGAATACGCAAACTAGTGCGCTTACTGAACGACGCGGAACGCGTACGGACAGTTGACGACCACTAAACCTTCCCGACAGGCGTTGCGCGACGATACCTTGGAAATGAAAAGTTCAATGCTGGAATCATCTGACGATACTGCAACCCTTGTCCTGTATGCAGAAAAGTCCCGAAAGAATATTGAAAACCGCCATTACGGCTGACAAGAAACACCCCCAAAACAACACGTTTCCGACCGAAAGCCCCCACGCATATTGAACCCCGCACAAGAATGAGTAAGATGCGCGAAAGGCTGTCAAAAAGAACGCATCGCGCGGGGTAGCCAAATGCAACGGAACGAGTTGATTCCATCGGCATTGCTCGATGACATCTACGCTGCAGCACTGGGCGATCAGAGATGGGAAGTCGCGCTCGACGGCTTGCGATCGTCGGTCGGCGTGCGCATGGCCACGCTGCTGTCGTTCGACGATGCTGCGGGACTGCCAGTCATCGACCGGGCTGCGGGCGACGACGAGCCGTGGGTTGCCGATTGCCGCCGCGCATACAACACCGAGTTCTATCTGTATGACCCGGTCGTACCGATCGCCGGCAACTGGCCGACTGGTCGCTGGTTCGAGGACGTCAAGCAACTGTCCCGCCCGCAGCGCGAACACTGCGTGTTCTACCAGGAATTCCTGAGGCCATACGGAATCGGCAGCATCGCCGGCCTGTATATCCATCGCGGCGAGCACACCGGCGCATTCCTCAGCGTACAGAGCGGCCCCGAATCGCAGGGCCTGTCGGACGCACAGCGCGTCGCGATCGAAAGCATGGGCGCACACATCAGCCGCGCGTTGCGGATCGAGGCACGCATCGGCGAACTCGAAGCACGCGTAGCCGCCGCGGAATCGGCGCTCGATGCGCTTCCGGTGCCGGTGTTCTTACTCGGCGCGCAACGCGAACTCCGCTATACGAATCGCGCAGCCGATCAACTTATCGCGGCGGAACCTGCACTGCGAATCGTGAACGGGCGCTTCGCGCCGGAAGGCTGCGTCGACGATGCGCAATGGCGGCACGCGTTCGCGCGCGGTGGGCTGTTGCTGCGCCGTGTGACGGGTGAACCGCTACCGCTCGCGCTGATACCGGTGCCCGAACAGTCACGCCTCGTGCGCGAGCGGCCCGGCGTCGTGGCATTGATGACGGCAGCCGACCTGCGTTCGCCGGCGGCACGCGCGCAGCGGCTGCGCGTGTTCTACGGTCTGTCGTCGGCCGAAGCCGATCTCGCGGTGCTGCTGGGCTGCGACGGACGCTCGCCACAGGAATGCGCCGAGCTGCGCGGCGTGTCGATCGGCACGATCCGCTCGCAGATCAAGTCGATCTATGCGAAGACGGAAGTAACGCGGGCGGCGCAGTTGACGTCGCTGGTCATGCAGACGTGACTTGGCGGGATCGGGATTGATATGCCGCTCGGAAAAGAAATACTGCGTCCAGTTCTGGGATCCGCGACTTCCAGATAGATACAAATGGAGCCCGGGATACGACTAGCTCTCTAGCCAAATTCTCCACGTTCAGAGACCACCCTGACGCCAAGACGGCTGCTTCCATCACGCCCCATCTCCACGCACAAATTATGCGATTTTCACATTCTCTATATTATCTCCGCACACCACCCACTTACGGCCCGCGCTTGACACAAACGCGACTCCCCCGTGAATTTTCTCCACATACACAAAAGGTTCAGAATCCAGAGACATCAAAGCCCAATCGAGAACGTTATTAGTTGTTTTATAAAAAAAGCCACATGATCCGTGTGTAGACGCCTCACCACCAACGTAGAGTGATCCCGCGATATCCGTAGTGAAATTCTTAAACACGCCAGTTAAATCATATTCTGCGACACGAATAGACCGATCCATTTCCGGCTGCCCATCTTTTATTCTATAACCAACCACATCAGATTTTCCATTGACGACACAGTCAGCATAAAAGAATCGCTCTCCGAACAACATGTCACGAAGTATGTCAGCATCCAATTTTATTTCTCCTATTTCTAACAAACTCGCGCTTCGCCATATATCTTACCGATGGCAGGCTTGCGGTGCTGCTGTGCTGCGACGGACGCTCGGCGCAGTTGACGTCGTTGGTCATGCAGACGCGACTTGGCGGGATCGGGATTGATGAAGCGGCTGATGTTTGGACCGTAAGTTCAGCGAACCCGGCGCGAAGGCCATCTGGCTTGGACTGAAAGAGGTTCATGTCGCTGCTAAGACTCTACGAGCACTACGTGGCCGCGGTGACCCTGACACTTCTGTATAAGCCAATGCCCTTACCCACACTCAATGTGGAGTTTGAAAAACCAATAACGTCTTCGTTCTGGACGCCGTGACGCTCGGGGCAGCCAACGAAATACACAAATCGACGAGTATATCTGTCGCGATAGCGAAAGATTCGGGCTCTGCTATTTTCATCCGGTCGGAATTGGGCCAAAAGATAGCGACTTCCCCCTCCTCAACTTCATCCAAACCTGACCACATAGAATCGGACAACGCATCCCAGCTCCGATTGCTGTGTAACGGCGGATCTAGCGGGCATGCGCTACGAATCGCATCAAAAAACTGATCCTTGGATGCAACTTCGTCAGGCAAACACATGACTAGCCAACCGCTGCGCCTGCACTCTTCGGCAATGCGTTCCGCTTCGCTCGAATCGACCACATAAAGTCCTGGCTTACGCAGCATCATAAATCAACCGATCTGAACAAAAGCAGGATTTCCTGTATCGCCATAACGCGTCCATATGTAATACACATCTCCCGTTTTGTTGTTCACCACAATGCGATTAGTGTCCGCACCGGTAACGCCTGGCAATGGCGCGCCGCGGTATTCCCGACAGGGAAACGTCGGATCTTTGTCTCCCGGCAAGTCGTCCGTCCAATTCTTAAATTGCGCGCCCCACTTCTTTGACAAAGCGTCGTCCCAATGCCAAGCCACTTCTTTGGGTACGATCGATGCTAACTTATTCCAATCGTCGCATTCAAGACCCCAGCCTTTCTTGATTAAGGAGATCCGAGATTGAATAACCACTCATGATATTTCCTCTTATCCCGATCAGACACTCCCCCACCGACAAGATCTCGTGCGAATTCTCTCTGAAATTTCATTTCATTTTCAACCGGGTTATCGACATTCCCACCGATTAAATCAAAACCTTCCAAATAGTCAATCCGATTTACCAAAACCTCAGCACACGCCACCACTAGTTCTACTTTGTGTTCGGCACACCATTTATCCAAAAAAGAAAGCCCTGCCAGCAAATCAGTCGCACCTTGGGCTGCTGCATCGTCATCCATTTCGACTGCATCAGGATCCCAGTTGACTTGCTCTAAATCGCTTAGTGGATTGGGGTTTATGTTTCCGTTCCACACATGTTCCAGATAGTCGTCAACTCGCTGCCTGATCTGAATGCTCGTACTCCCCGCATAGGTAGCGAGGAACTCGAATATTGAGTCATCGTGCGCAAGCCCAATGCAGCACCAAACACCGAAACGAGCAAGGGTATCCAACTTCCCTGAAGCGAGGATCGATTTGAGATATTTTTTATGTGCCTCTATATCGAACATACCCGTCTCCTAATCAAAAACCCCACCAGCTTGATCCACGTGATGCTGGCATGACGGACACGATGCATTTCGTTGCCCCCCAAAGAGATATCCCCGACGACTATTTCACCGTTAGAGTCGTCGACCAGCAGGTACATTCATGTTGTCGTGACATCCCGAACATGGCGGCAGCGATAAAATTCAACCATTGCACAACCCAGTTGGATCGTATGCAACGAGCCAGGGAATCGTATGCACAAGCCTCGTCGCCCCAGTAATACAAGCCATTTAAACCAACTTACCGAGACCGGCTGATCAACTCTGCAATTGAATCGATCTCTGCTCGCGACTTATCAATGCGAGGGAATGCCATATAGCTGATCGAATCGAATAATCAAGCAATATCGCAAATTTCTTGACATTAAAAATTAAGTCCTAAATTCATCGTTTTCACGATAATAATTTACCTCATCGATAAACCATTTGACATTATCATTTTCACCAACCTTGCCTTTTAAAATATAGCTCAGCTGATTCACCAACATCCAACATCTCAAGTTATACTTCTCGACTGATTTCGGCACCTCCATGCCCTCGTTGTCCAGATAAATTTCATCATCATCCAGATCTTGAATGTAATTCCACGGGATGTAGAAAAACCTCGTCCCCTCTGGATCACGCCGCCACGAATCAACGTTTGCGTAAATCCAGTCTTTTTCTGGCAACGACCGGATATTTTCAGTTAGCTCCAACAGAGAATTATAAATTTTCATGCGCACACCAAACTATCACACCCCTTTCACCCACAAGCACTTCGGATGGGCGGCGAACCGGAGAAACCAGCCCACCGCCCTCGTTAGCAACTATTCAAGCACATCCCTTCCGAGTATTAGAGAGGCAAATATTTTACCTATCAAATCGTCCACCCAACAGCAGCTTTCCTTTCTTTCCACCCCATGGGTCATCGCGCAAATACATTGCTTGTCGATGCATGGCATCCGAAGTAAATGTAAACTTATAGAAGACTTCCTCTCCCTCACAGACCTCGTAATACACATCGTAAGAAGCAAGCGGTAACGGCAGCACAATCTTGAATTTTTCAGTTGCCGAGGCAACTTCCAACGCGCCGGGATCAGTGATACGAAACGGGGCAACAATGCATCGCGCCGCCCGCTCGTCTATCTCAAATTTATCCGCTACTCGCAAATTCACCTTTGCGCCAAAGGCGTCGTCCGGAAGCGGATCAAAAATGACGTAGTCGTCGTGAAGTACCGCACCTTGATCAAGGTTGCCCGTTCCCCATTGGCTCAAACCTTCGTCATACGGTCTAGACCTAACTAGAATCTGACTATGGGAAATCAATAGATCGACTGTTTGGCCGAGATTGTCACTCATTTCATTCAAATCCGACGATTACCATGCTAAATCATTGTGTTACCCAATTGAGTATCACTCGGGCGATTCCCTATAAATTTGCAACCCACCAAAGACCCATTGTGAAACTCTGCACCCTCGAACGTACACTCATTGAACGTACAGCCAAGGAGGGCAGCTTTTTTCATATTTGTCCGGTCAAATGAACACTTTTCGAAGGTAGCCCCCCGAGCCATCGCATCAATCAATTTCGCGCCAGAAAAACTGCAATTTAAAAAAGACGCCGATCCAAGCGCAGCGCTTTTCAGTGATGACTTTTCAAAATCACAATCCTCAAACAAAACTCCAAAAAATCTTCCATCGAAGTTGGCGCCGAAAAATTTACTCCGCCTGACATTGCAATTATTCAATGATCCCGCCAGGAGACATATAGAATAAGAAAAATCAACGTCATTTATCGCCATCCTCGAAAGCTGAACCTTTAGGGGGAAACCACGAAAGTCCGCAAGCCCATCTTCCGTCTTATGGAAAGGTGACGCTGGAAGAGTGCCCATCCGTTTCACCATGAGGCTTATCTCTTGGTTTGTCGATTTGGATAGACTCTCATCCCACCTCAGTTGATTCGTTTTTGCGTCACTCATATCAGTAAAATATATTAGCCCGGACAGAGATCGGCAACGTACTTATCGATCTTCGTCCTTGCCCGGGAGTTGTTATATCGAACGCACCAAGCTTCCCCCGGCAAGTAAATCTGGTAGTCGAGCCGAGCAGATTGCCAGCAGAGTTCCTCAGTCCCATCAAATCGGTCCTTCGTCACGATCTGCACGGAAATCAGGTCACAACTGTCGCACCAAAAGCAGTCTCTGCATCAACAAATAACGTCTCTATGCTCAAATTCCGAGTAACCAATACAAAACCCCGCCACCACTCACCGTTTAAAATCAATCCGAATCAGGATATATCTCTCGCAAACTTTCGTCTCGACTAACTTGCGACCACACTGCACGACTCCACGCAACCCCACCATTTCTAAAGATGGATTTTATTTTACCCTCAAATTTTTCATTGAAATTCTCATCCGACTCGATAAAAACATCCACAACATGATTTTCATCAGACAAAAAATCACCAAGGCGATCGACTCTATCAACGACCTCGATGGAAAAATCATTGCCATCCCAATCTGCGATATAGCGCCCTTTTTCATCCTTCACCGAAAGGCGCACACCAAATGCACTTTCGATTTTCCCAACCAAACCAAGGAAATCAACATCCTCCAGAAGAACAACGCTCAAGCAACGACTGCGCTTAGAAATCATTTAAAACACCCTCCGATTTTCACCTACCCATCCCCTTGCCTTGCGAGAGCATCCAATTCATGGCTCTTGGAAATCCATCGACATCGAAATCATTTATACTTATTGGTCTATAAATAGACGGGGCATGATCCTTACCAATCCCACTTGCAGCACTTACAGCGGATCAATCTTCGTGGTGACTTTCATATCCTTCTTTGAACCAACAAGATATCCAGCCAGTCCCAGATTTCTTATTTCTTCTAGATTTGCAGCACGCCACTCCCAGCCCTCATTCCAGGCAAACCATTTGGCGCGATCGGTTCTTTCCGCAACACATGCATCAGCAATATCCGCAGTACAAGTGTCGAATTCTGATGAATAACCTATCACACGGCCATCGCCAATCTTAATAAGATGAATTTCATCACCGTGACCAAACCCAGCATCGCTGACCGAAACAACATAATATTTAATTTCCAAAAAATCCTCACTTCGGAAACGATGTAACGACGTAACGGCTCGATTTTTACCGGGACTTGTCGCTATCCTCACGGCATTCCGAATCGGATTACTCGCAACACTCCCAAGAATGGGCGTGGCAGCCGACATGTGATCCCAAGCCAGGGTCATCTGCCGCTGTGCCCACACGATGCATCCTTCTTAATTCACATTAATCAAGTATAGTTACCTCTGCGACTTTCTTCGGGCCCTCATAAATATCAAATACTTTATGATTCAACATCCTCTCCTTAGGAGCATTACTTACAAGAAAATCAACCTCTCCCAAGCTCACCATTTCCCCATTTGATTCAAAAGGATCACGCAAATCAAAAACAACACTCCATGCATTATTTTGCCAATTAACATCCTCAGGAAACCGGGACACAGAATAATATCTTCCTGCCGCGGGAGGCTTTTTCCTCCCTCCTTTCGCCGCCGAAATCCAAACCACTCTAACGGAATGCACTTGACACCTCCCATCCTCATCTACAGCCCGAATAATTAACCTCTTTACTCCAAGTGATCCTCGATCTCGGATTATTAAGATCTTCTAATTCAGCATATCGAGCAGGCCCAATACCATCGAGATGCGGATCCTTATGCATTTTTCCTGCTATATCATCCGGCACGTCTACTTGCACCACTCTGAACGCACCTTCCCCATGCCCCATTGTATTACCCCACTTGACGGCATCCTGATAAGACTCAGCAAACCATTTTCCTTCCATATTGCCATTAATAGTCCACTTACCGGATTCCGCAAGCCCACTATACTCATCCAAACTCATGGACCGATACAAAACCATTAACCCGAGAGGGTCAATCCATGCCAGCGGATTAGGTGCGTACTGATATAAATTTACGCCACCATTCAGACCAATAGGGTCTTGTGTAATAAATCGACCAATATCCGGATCGTAGAACCGGAACGTGTTGTAGTGCAACCCAGTTTCACGATCCAGATACTGACCTTGAGCGCGCAAGTTTTGCGGTCGTGGAACGTTTTCAGGTCCCTGTGTGGCTAGCTGAATTTCGCCCCATTCCGGCATCGGTCGCTCCGGCACCCGCGCAATCCACTCCTCCTGCACCGCATTGCCCCACACCTTGTAGCGTGCCTGCCAGACCAGCTCGCCATCCGCGTCAGTCAGTTCCTCCGGCAGCCCCGAAACGTCGTTGTGGAAGTAGTAAACGGCATCCCGTGCATCCGCATCATTAGCCGCCGCCTTCCCTTGATCAATCCGAGCCAGCGGCACATAGCTATTGGACTCGTACAAATAAGTCAGCGCTTCCTCACCGCGACGATCGTGATACGTCTCCTGCACCAACCGCATGCCATCCCACAGGAAATCCGTACTCGCGTAACTGCCGTTGAGCTTCCGGATCCGCCGCCCGAACGCGTCGTATTCGAAGTGCGTCGTCGCGATGCCAAGCCGGTCCTTCGTCACGACCGACTTCAACTGGTTCCAATCGTCGTATTCGAGAACCAGCTCTTTGGCCGGCCCATGCCCGCTCAGCTTGCGAACCAACCGCCCATACGAGTCGTACTCGAAGCGCTTGTCCTCGAACATCTTGAGCCGGTTGTGCTCGACAAAGCCGCCCGGGTGATCGCTCGACACCAGGTTAGCCGCCGCATCCCAGCGAAACACTTCCGACGGTAATCCCGGCCCCACGGCCTGCTCGATACGCCCCGTCGGGTCATACCGATAGCTCGTCGTGCCGTAGCGCTGATCGCGCTTCTGGATCACGTCGCCTGCTGCATCGTATTGCCACTGCTTCGCGAGCAACGCATCGGCGGCCCTGCCTCGCTGCGCAGCGTGCCGCGCCCGACGCCCCACCGCGTCATACCCGAAATGACTCGTCAGCTTGCCCTGCGTTCGCAGAATCTCGCGATGCAGGTCATCCCGTTCGATATCGGCCACCGTGGCACCATCGAACCGGATCTGATGCACATGCCCCGACCCGTAATGCAGCCAATCGATCGTGCGCTCGCCGGAAATCGTCGTGCTTACGCGATTGCCAAGCTCATCGTAGGTGTGTGCGAGCCAGCCAGTCGGCGTGTACTCCTCGACGACCTCACCGCGCACGTCGTATTTCAAGCTGACCCGGTTCTTCAGCGACGGCCCACGCGCGGCAAGCGCGTACACCTCCGCCGACGTGATTCGCCCGGCCTTGTCATACAGGTATTCACAACGCTCATGCGGAGCTTGCTTCGCCGTCAGCTGCCCGATCGCATCGCGCTCGTATCGCGTCTCGATCTGTCCATCGCGGACAATCGTGCCCTGGCCGCACACGTCGTACTCGTAGGTACGCTTGTGGCCATCGAGCCCGATCTGCGCGGAAACCAGATCGCGCCGGTCATACTGAAAACGGTATGTCTCGCGATTTTCGTTGGTAAGGCTAGCAAGCCTGAAAGCATCGTCGTAACCGAACCGCACCACGCGATCCGCCGCATCCGTGCGAGACAACAGCAACCCACGCGGATCGAGTTCATACCGCGTACTACGCTGATTCGCATCAACGACCTCGACGAGCCGCCCGGCCGCATCGTATCGAAACGTCTGACGCGCACCGTCCGCCGTCCCGATCCCGGTAACGCGCCCCATCGCATCCGTTTCATACACGGTGGCCTGCCCGGCCGCATCCGTCACCCGCGCGAGCGCACCACGTGCGTCATACGCGAACCGCGTGACCTTTCCGGAACAATCGGTATACGACGTCAACTGCGCCCGACCATTCCATTCGAGGAACTTGTACCCGCCACGCGCATCGCGAATCGTATGAACGAGCCCGCGATCGTCCCGGTAATACTCGGTCGCGAAACCCGCCGGGTCGCGCGTCATCGTCAGGTTGCCGCGATCGTCGTAGCGATAGATCCAGCGCGCATTGGCCGGATCGGTTTCAGCGACGGGCAGATCGTAGTGCCCGTTCCACTCGGTCCGCTCGACCTGGCCGAGCGCATCGATACGCTGCGTCTGCCGCCCGCGCTCGTCATATTCGAAGCGCGTCGTGTTTCCGGCCGGATCGGTCGTACTGACCAATTGCCGCATCGCGTTCCACTCGAGCCGCCACACATGGCCTTCGGCGTCGGTATGGCTCGTCGGCTGCCGATCCTCGTTCCACGTCCATTGCGTGACGCGCCCGATCTGATCGGTGATCGTCACCGAACGCTGAACGAGATCCGCATCGAACGTGTACGCTTCGCCGTCGTCGGTCCAGTGGCGCACGACACGCGCGTCGCGGCCGACGCCCTGCCACGCATAAAAGCACGTCAAGCCGCCGCGCAACGTGTGCTGCACCATCAGTCCGCGCTCGTACGCGAACCGTCGCCCGACGTGACCACTGCGATCGGTCACGGCCACCAGTTCGCCGGCGTCGTTGTACGTGTAACACACCAGCGTATCGGGATGTTCGCCGTCCACACCACGCGTCAGCTCGATCGCGGCGATGCGTCGGGGGTGCGACGAATCGTAGACAAGCGTCAACAAACGACCGGCGCTATCACGCAGCAGCCCGGGCCGCACGACGTCATCGGCCGCTTCCTGCTCGACCTCGATCCAGTTGCCGTTGCGATCCTCGAGACGCCACAGCTTGAGCGTCTCGCTGTCGGCTTCGCTGCGCGCACGACCGAAATCGCGATACAGACCGTCGACCGTTTCGACCACATAGTGACCGCCGGCGGTACAGATCAGATAGATGCCTTCAGGCACGCTGAAATGACTCTCACCCGGCGGCACGGCCGGAAACTCGATATCGCGCCCCTGCTCGTCCCAATACGTGATCGACGTGACCTCGCCGTGCTCGCGCGCAATCCGCAGCTCGACGCTGATCGGCACGCTCCAGCCGGTGCCGAACAGGCTGTCCGCACGATCGTCATGGCTGCTGTAAAAACGCCGCCACACGATCGGCAGCGGCCCGGGCAATGCGAAGTCGGTGTCGTCCGTGCCGTCGAGAACCTTGCCGCCGGTGATGACGTTCACCGGATGGCCGGCCGAAGGTCTCGCCAGACTGCCGAGCCACGTCCCGAAAGCGCTCGCCGCGAAATTCATCGCGATACACGGCACCTTGCTCTTCAGGAACTGCCCCCAGCTCATCTTGCCGCGGCCGCAAACCGCCAGCGCAATCCCCAGCGCGGCGCCGAGCCAGCCGAGCCGCGTCGCCGACTTGACGTCCCGCACGCGCTGCGTGCCGCCGCCGATGAAAACGTTATCGGAACCTTCGGCGATCGTCCCGTCGCAGGTCGTCTTGTCGCCGACGCGCGCCGCCGGCTGGTCGTTGATATAAACGCTCCCCGACCCATCGGCAATCATCTGCGGCCCGGGATGATCCGTGCACGCGACGGTGTCGAGATCCCCCGGCTGCGCGGCCCGCGCCGCCGGCTTGTCGTTGACGTACACGTTGCCGGAGCCGCTCGCGATCTTGCCCTTGATCTCGGGCGGCGCGATCGAATCGGCCAGCGCCTTCGCGCCATCGTCGATGGCTTCGTTCATGCCGCTCGCTTCCATCAGCGCGCCGGATCCCACCGCGACGCCCACGCCGATCGCAATCACGAGCGGCGTCGCCAACCCGGCCGTGCCGATTTCGAGCGCGGCGAGGCCGACGAACACCAGCCCCTCCATCGCCTCGGCCACCAACGCGCCGACGACGGCACCGCCGATCACCGACCCGACCGTGCCGGCAAGCTCGCCCCAGAACGACGTGTGCTGGATCGGGTCTTCGAAGCGGGCGGCGGCGAAGTGTTCCGCGCTCACGACGCGTCACCCGGCCCGAGCAGGGTCGGCCGAGCCGCGCGCGGCTGGAAACTGGCGAGCATGCGGTCGGCGATCGCCTGCTGCTCGTCGGTCAGCGGCGCCGCGCTGGTCAGCGTCATCACGAGCACGCGGCCGGCGTCGTCCGACGGGAACATGGTCTGCATCTGATGCCAGAGCCGGCCGTCCCGTTCGTGCGTGGAGTCGATCTGAATGCCCGCGCGCCCGCCGACGGTGATCGGCCGGCGCGCCTTCTCGGTGAGCATCCGCGCATCGCGCGACGCCACTTCCCATTCGCGCGCGACGAACGCGTCGAGATTCTCGCCGTCGCGAAACCGCCCGCGGGCGATCACGAGATTGAGGCCGCCGGGGCCGACGTTCATCATCAGGATGTTGACGGTGCGGTCGAGCGCCGCGTCCGGCAGTTCGAAGGTGCCTTCGTGGATTGCGTAGTGCATGGCTGGTGTCGTTCGAGTTATTTGTTGAGATCGATGCGCTTGCCGTTGACCATCACGCCGTCGTCGGTCATCAGGATCACGGAACCCTTGTGTTCGAGGCGGATGCCTTCCGGCGCGAGCGAGATCGAGCTGTCCTGCACCTTCAGCAGGATGCCGCGCTCGGCCACGTACATCTGCGTGCCGCCGCCGTCCTTGGCCGGCGTCGTCACCTCGACGACGGTCGCGGTCGTGCTGCGCTTCTCGGCGATCGTCTCGGTCAGGTTGCCCTGCGGAATCTGCTTCTCTTCGCTACCTGTCGCCACCAGCACGGTACGCATCGGGCCCAGCACCTTGTGCGTCTCGTTGTTCTCGACGACGGTGTTCATGTCCTTCTGCGCGTGCATGAAGAACTCCTGCATGCCGTTCGTATCGGTCATGCGGATTTCGTTCGACCCCTGCCCCTTGTGCGTCTGGCTCTTGATCCCCATCGTCTGGCCAGCCGCGCCGTGGTACGGATTACCTTGCTCGCCGTTGAACACGCGACCGACGATCACCGGGTTGTCGGGATCGCCCTGGTTGAACGCGACCAGCACTTCCTGCTTGATCCGCGGAATCGCGGCCGCGCCCCAGCCGTCGCCCGCCCACGGTTGCGACACGCGCACCCACATCGAATCGGAGCCGTCCTTCTTGCCGCGCCGGTCCCACGGAAAGTGCACTTTCACGGCGCTGCCGTTCGTATAGATTTCCTCGCCCTTCGGCCCGACGACGATCGCCGACTGCGTGCCGTGAATCACCGGCTTCGGCGTCGCGCGCGGCGCACGGTACGGAATCTTCTTCGGCAGCAGCGCGAACGAATTGCGGTACGGCAGCTTCGCGCTGTGCTGCGTGTAGTCGTTCACCGCTTCGTGCCGCACGTGCAGGATCACGTATTCCTGGTTGTTCTCGAGGACGGGATGATTCGCCACCGTGACGGCACCGGCCGTCGTCATGCGCCACGCATAGCCGCCGCCGGTATAGCGATGCGCCTGCGCCTCTTCGGCCTCCATAGCGAAACGCGCATAGCGGTTGCCGTCGTCGCCATGGTCGTACAGCGACTGGTGCTCGAACCGCTCGGTCGCGTCGAGCCGCGCATGCTTGAGGTTCTGCGGCTCGGCCTCGACCAGCATCAGCGGCGACGACGGATTCTGGTAATTGAAGTCGCGAAACGTGACCTTGCCGACCCCGAAGCGCCGGCCCTCGTGCAACTGGTCGATACCGCTGTCCTCACTCGCCTCGGTCGCGGCGAACGGCACGGTGGCCAGCCCGTCGATCGGACGGAACAGCAGGTTCGTGTCGCCGATCACGAGGAAATGCTTGTCCTTCTCGTAGCGATGCGTCCAGACCAGCCCTTCCTGTTCCATCAGCCGCGCGCAAAAGTTGTAGTAAGTCTCCTGATACATCACGACGTACTCGAGCGGCTTCTGGCTCGTCCGGATATCGAACACGAAATCGGAAAACCCGTGCTCCTGGAAAATCTCGGTGAGGATGTCCTGCGCGGTCTTGTTCTGGAAGATCCGGCAGTCGGTGGAGCGCGTCAGGAACCAGAACCACGGCACGGCCGTCAGGTGATACTGCGTGACGTTCCCGGGATTGCCGGCGCGGTCGAACGATGCGACGTAGCCGTCGAAGTAGCGGTCGGTATCGCCGGTGCCGGTTGCGACGAAGCGTTCGAGCGTCGACAGGCGCGCCTGCTGGTCGAAGCGGATCTTGACCTGCTGGCCGATCAGGTCGTCCGGGCGAAGGTCGTGGCGATGCGACAGCAGGTCGAGGTGAATCTCCGGCAACCGGTTCACGTACTCGTCGACGACGGCCGCGCTGACCAGCAGCACGTCCGGGCCGAGCGGCGTATCGAGCGTCACGTAGCGATTGAGCTGGGTCAGGCGCGCGGGGTTGGCGGCGCCGTTGATCGCCTCGGCAATCGCGCCGGGCGTCTTGTCCATCAGCGAGAAACCGGTTTGCGCGAGCTGCATCGCACGCTGGACGGTGTCGACGTGCCCGGCCAGGCCGGCGAGCGGGCCGACGCTTCCGGCAACACTCGATGCGATCGGACCTGCGAGGCCGCCGAGCGCGCTCAGGGAGCCGAGCGCACTGCCGCCCAAACCGTTGGGAATACCCCCGTTCGGAGCGAAACTCATTCTTGTTCCTTGCTTGTGTTCTCAGGTTCTGTCGGCCGGTTCGCCGGGCCGAAGCCTCGATAATGTAGGTCAAAACCCGGGGGCGCGAAAGACGCCTTCGCAAACGTTTTCGTTATCGCCCCAATAATCGGGAACTAGATCAAAGGCTGGGTGCCGGGACAAGGTTGCCCACGCCGAAGCACCGCACCGGTATGGGCTGAAAACAGCACGATCTGCACGAAGCTGGTGACCGGAACGTACGGCGCGAAAAACCGGTCCATCACGTGCGCGAACCCGCCCAGGCTGAACCCGGCGAAGCGCTGCTCGTCCACGACCAGCCGCACTTCCAGCCCTTGCACGAACGCCGAGGCCGGCTTGCCGGGCAGCCAGCACCGCACGCGCGCGGTCGACAACGAGACGAGCGCATCGAAGCGCCGGCCGGCATCGACCGAATCCTCCGCCCAGCGTGCGCAAAGCCGCCTGAGCTGAGCCAGGCCGCCTTTGTCCAGCCGGATCGCCTGGGGCACGAGAAGCGACAGCAGATCCCACAGCTCCCCGCGGCGGAAAGCCCGCGCCCGGCACCGGGTCGGCCGGTTCAGCAACATGATCGTTCCCACCGGGTCGCCTTCCGCCGGCGCCAGTTCGCACGCCTGCATCCCGGACAGGTCGCCCTGGGTACAGGAAAGCCGGATCGCCAGATTGCGCTTGCCCGGATCGGCAGGTTGGCCGTCCCGGTCGGTGATCTGGAGTTCGACGCCGTGGAGCGGCTCTGGCGTCTCGTCCGGGGCCGGTGTCGGTGTCGGCGCTTTGTCCGCCTGTTTGGCGTCGGGGTCGACTGGCTTCCGCTTCGGTGCCCGCCTCGCCTCATCGCGCAATACCGTCCAGAACAACCCGGGACGGCCGTCCATGCCGTGCCGCAGGGAATGGAATGGCGCCAGAGCCGATGTCCCCGCGTCGGAAATCTCACGCACGGCGTCGATCGACCAGATGTCCGTGCGCGGCGCACCGGCCTGAGCCAGCGCCTTCACCGGGTAATACGCGCAACCGGCACGCGTCTCGATCGGCGCAGCATCGTCCTGGAACAGGTTGATCACGGGCGTACAGAACAAGCGCACATGGTCCGCCGTCGCGGCGGCCAGACGCTGGGCGCGATGCGAGTCCCGATGCACGCCGGCGATCGCGAGGTGCAGCGCGACGCGACGACCGTCGCCGGCGGCACGCTTGAGCGGCCTCATGTCGACGTCGACAAAGTCGAAACGCTCCGGCGCGGCGCAGTACGTCATCAGCAGGTGAAACGGCCCGAGGGTGTCGTCGGGCGGCGGGGCGAGCAGCGCATCGGCCGGCTCGACGCCGACGGCCGTGATCGCCACGCCCGGCAGGCGCTTCCAGCGACCGGACTCGCCCACTTCGGCGAAACTTCGTACGGCAAGCAGCAGCGCGGCGTCCGTGAGTGCAGCGACAACCTCGCGCGCACCGGTGAAGTGCAGGCGCAGCCTGTCGGGCACGATCGCAAATGTGGCTTCCGATGCAGTCAGCTCGAACGTGATGCTCAGGAAGCCGGACGTTTCGGCGGGCAACGCCGCGTCTCGCGGTGCGATCGCCGACGTCGTGTAACGCACGGCCGCGACGGTCAACGGCACGATCGTGACGTCATCTGTCATCCGAAATACTTCGCGGCCGGCCGGCGCGATCAATCGGTCACCGCGGGGGATGACGCGAGGTGCGGTCTGCTTGTCGGTCTGGCCGCAACGAAATTGCGCAATCGCGCAGGAAGGAAACGGGCGCAGGAATGTGCCGTGCAGCGATTCGAGAAGGCTGTGTGAAAACGCAGGCACGTCATCCTCGAGACGGATGTCGTGAGACGCCGCCAGCAACGCGAACGACTGCAACAAGCGTTCGACATGCGGGTCGTCCGAATGCTCGCCAGTGATCGCAAGGCGCGCGGCGATCTTGGGAAAGCGCTGCGCGAACGTCTGCATCGAACGGCGCAGCAGCGCAAGCTCACGTTCGAAATGTCGAAGCAGGTCGTTGGGTTCTAGGGCCATACACGTTCCGGTAGCCGCTGCACTCGCCGCTTGGCCATGCAGCGTTCAAAAAAGGCGGAACGATTTTATTCAGGCAGTTGAAAACTTCGTTTCAGATTTTCCGGGAAACTTCCAGTCACGCGTGTCCGTTTCGTGCCGCCGATCCGGCCCGGTTGCCGTGATCATCAAGGTTCGCCGCTCGCGAATGGACGTTCGGGCTTCTGCATGGCAATGGTGGCAAACTGTTACAGCCCAACGCATGCGCTCCCCTCACCGCGGCGACACCACAATCGCCGCCCTCCGGTTCTGCGCCCGCCCGGCGGGTGTCCGGTTATCCCCCACCGGATCGCTCTTCCCCTTCCCGACCACCGCGATCTGCTTGCCGTCCAGCCCCACATCCACCAGCTCGATCGCCACCACCTCCGCCCGCCGCCGGGACAACTCGAGATCGTAAGCCGTCTCCCCTTCCTCGTCCGAGTACCCATAAACCCGCACACCGTTGATCCCGGCCGACCTCAACGTCCTCCCGATCCGCTCGACGATCCGCCTGACGACCGGCTTGAGGTTATACCGATCAAAGTCAAACAAAATCGGCCCCGTCGACCCGAACTCGAACCCCTGCTCGGTCTCCTGAAACCCGGCCGACTTCAGCGCCGTGACTTGCGTCTGCGTGAGCCCACGATGAAGCGGCGGCGTCTTGCACCCGCCGAGCAGCAGGCACAGCAGCACCGCGCTCGCGACGCACATCCTCCCCATGCTCACAGATAACGCGTTTTTCATCACAGTCCCCTTCCTTCGCATGCGCCCGCATCGCGTGCGCTTCTTATCCCGCCGCCGCGGCCTCGCCCGCAGCGCGAAACGATCGACGTCAAACCGGCCCGGCTACGCCTTCCGACAACTGCCACGACCCCGGCCGCGCACGCTTGGCGCGGTACATCGCGGCATCCGCCGCGCGCAGCAAGCCGCTCGCGTCGGACGCATGGTCGGGATACAGCGCAACGCCGGCACTCATCATGGTGGCCACCATGCGTCCGTCGGGCAACTCGATCGACGACACCATGCCGGACAAAATCTGGTCGGCGATCAGGCACACGCTGTCCGTGTCGCGCACACCCGTCAGCATCACCGCGAATTCATCGCCGCCCAGGCGAGCGACGAGATCGGTTTCGCGCACCTGCGCGCGCAACCGTGCCGCGACGCCGACCAGCACCGCATCGCCGGCATCGTGGCCAAGGCAGTCGTTGATTTCCTTGAAGCGGTCGCAGTCGAGATACAGGATGGCGACCCGCTGTCCCGTCAACACGGCGTCGCAGAGTGCAAGCGACAGACGCGACTCGAACTGCACGCGGTTGGGCAAACCCGTGAGCGCATCGTGCGTCGCCTTGTATTCGAGCGACGCGTTCTCGTCACGCAGCGTGTTCTGCCATTCCTCGAGTTCATCGAGCAGCGCATTGAAGTCGTCGCCGAGCTGGTTCAGTTCGGCGATCGCCACGGGCTCGACGCGCCGCGCGAACGCACGCTCGCGCCGCACGGCGTGCGCGACGGCGGCAAGCGCGCGCAGCGGCGCGACGATATTGCGCAGCAGACGCTTCGAGCTGATGTAAGCGCCGAACACGCTGACGACGAGACAGCCGAGAATGCCGCCGATGCCGCCGAGCAGGAATCCGAAGAACTGATGCCCGCGGCCACGCACGATCACCTGACCGACGACGATGCCGTCGTGCATCACCGGAACGGTCACGGCGCCCGGCAACGCGAGAGCGGCGACGACGCGCTCGAGCCCGGCGATCCGGCCGCCGGCAGGCAGCTTCCAGGTCGCGAACAACTGCCCCTTGTTGTCCGTGACCACCACCTGCGCGACGTCCTCATCGCTGGCGATCGTCGCGATCGCTTCGCTCGCCGCGGCACGGTCGCCGAACACGAGCGCCGCCTCGACCGTGTAACCGAGCGAGCGGGCCAGCAGGTTGAGGTTGTTGCCGGCATACGCACGCAACGCGATCACGGCGACGACGATCAGCGACACGGCCGCCATCGTCACCGCGACGAACGCCAGGCGCAGGTGCGCGCGGCGCAACACGCTTTGCAGCGTCGGGCGCGGCACGCGTGAGGACGCGATGGGGGGCGCTGAACGTGTCATGGCGTCAGCGTCCGCCGCGCGAGGTTGAGCACGTTCGGATGCACACGCACGCCACTGCGCGCGACGGCGTCGAGATTGATGTCGAACGTCACGTGCTCGCCTTCGACCGTCAGACAGAACATGCTGCCCGCGGTGCACGACGGATCGTGTTCGGCGATGGTCAGCACCGGATGGCCGACGAGCGCGGTTCTCACCCGCATTCGCTCGTCGTTGCCGAGCGCGCCGAGATACACGACGTCGCAGGCGATGCCGAGCGAGGGATCGTCGAAGCGGACGCGCTGCACGTCGAGCACGGTCGAGCCGGCCTGCATCGTGTCGGTGAGGTCGCCCGCGTAGTCGGGCCTGCCCGTCACGCACAGATGCAGGCGCACGGGCGTCGTCGGCCAGCGCGTGAAACTGACGATGCCGAGCACGACCTGGCGTACGTTGGAGTCGTGTGACGAAAAGGCGGGGCCCGTCGGGCCGGCGGGCGTCGCGGTGGCTGCGACGTGTATCGTGTCGACCGGGTCGTCCCTGTCGGCAAGCGATCCGGCGAGGACGGAAGGGACAACGCTCAGAACGCAAACGATTGCGATGAATGCGTGACGCAACGACGCGACTCGGCCCGACCGGCCGGACGCCGTCCGCGCGGCGATTGCCGCCGCGCCCGCTGGCGTCGATGCGGCCGCATGCTTCGCGGCCGTCGCGCACACACTCGCATCCATGATGGAAACATCGGTTGCAGTCGTTCCCGGCCCTGCCTCCTGCCTGCCGTGTGCGTGCGCAGGTACCGTGTCACGCACATGATTGCTTCCATCTTAGGTAAAAATTCGCAACCCGAACCAGTGGGATACTCCCGCCAAATCGCAATCGGAAAATAGGGCGGATCGGTGCGATGCGCGACGATGCGAGTGAACGTGTTTGCCGACGACGATCGGGCCTCGCCTTCGAAAATTGATCAGTGGATTGAGCGTGCGGGCGCGTCAACCTTCATACATTCGTCCCGGCTTCGACGGATCTTCATCCACCGCCCGACGCGCATCTTCCGCCAGAAGCGGTCACGTCATTTCTCCCGTCGCGATCGCCCCGCGAGCGGCACCGCCGGCCACGAATCGATATCGACGAAAATACCCGTGTGTGAATCCTGCCGCCACACGCCGGCATGCGGGAGCCGGCCTGCACATTGGAGCGCCATGAAAGTCGAAAACTCGGAACTCGAAGCCTTCGTCGCCGTTGCGGAACTCGGCACGTTCCATCGCGCGGCGGAAAAGCTGCACCTGACACAGCCGGGGCTGTCGCGCCGCATCCAGAAGCTCGAACAGACGCTCGGCGTCGAGTTGTTCCAGCGCACCACGCGCAGCGTAACGCTCACGGGCGTCGGCCGCCAGTTCCTGCCGATGGCGCGCGAGCAGATCGCGCAGCTCGGGATGATGTTGTCGTCGATCCAGGAGATCGCGCAAAAGCGCTACGGCAAGGTGCGGCTCGCATCGATCCCGACGGTCGTCGCACAGGCGCTGCCCGACGTGCTGCGCCACTATGCGGCCAGGTATCCGCAGGTCGCCGTGCAGATCCTCGACGGCAATCACGACTTCGTGCTGTCGCAGGTGCGCGCGGGCATCGCCGAGTTCGGCGTGAGCCTGCATCCCGGCGACGACGACGATCTTGTGTTCGAACCGCTCTTCACCGACCGCTACGTGCTCGCGACCCACGAGGACGATCCGCTGGCGCGCGCGGACGCCGTCACGCTCGGCGAACTGCGGCACGCGAAGCTGATCATCGGCGGCCGCGACAGCGGCAATCGTCTGCTGCTCGAAATGCTGATGGGCCAGGAGGCGGTGCGAACCCGCTGGTTCTACGAGGTCGAGCACATCTCGTGCGTCGCCGCGCTGGTGGCGGCCGGCGTCGGCAGCGCGATCCTGCCCGAAAGCGCGCTGCGCGCGTACGGCTCGCCGGCGGTGCGCGCGGTGCCGATCGCGAGCCCGACGATCGACCGCACGGTCGGCATCGTGCGGCATCGCACCATCTCGATGTCGAGCTTCGCGAACGATCTCCTTGCGCTGGTGAAGGCAGCGTTCGCGTAACGCGGCGGGCGCGGCGGCGCTCGCATTGATGCCGGTTTCGCATGAATCGCGAGCCGAACGGCATTGGACGCCTGAAAAATGGCTGGCGACGATGGTGGCGAACATGAACGACGGACGCGGGCAGCACCCGTGTCCGGGCAGATTCCGGAGGAGCCACCATGCATTTCGACGTGATCCTGCGCCGCGGCGAGCTGATCGACGGCACAGGGGCCGCGCGCTTCGAGGCCGATCTCGGCGTGACGGGCGAGCGCATCGCCGCGATCGGCGACCTGGGCGGCGCGACGGCGGCACACACGCTCGACGCGAACGGCCTGGTCGTCGCGCCGGGCTTCATCGACAGCCACACGCACGACGACGCGTTCGTGCTGACCGATCCCGACGTCGAACCGAAGGTCGCGCAAGGCGTCACGACGGTGATCGCCGGCAATTGCGGGATCAGTCTCGCCCCGCTGCTCGCCGAACGCGACGTGCCGCAGCCGCTCGACCTGCTGGGTGCCTGGCAGTCGTTTCGCTTCCCGTCGTTTCGCGCGTATCTCGACGCGCTCGACGCAACGCCCGCCGCCGTGAACACGGCAGCCCTGGTCGGCCATTCGACGCTGCGCGTGCGGCACATGGCCGATCTCGATCGCGCGGCCAACGTGGCGGAGATCGCGGCGATGGCGGCCGACGTGCGCGAAGCGATGACGGCCGGCGCGTTCGGCGTCTCGTCGGGCACCTTCTACCCGCCCGCGGCGGCGGCGACGACCGACGAGCTGATCGACGTGTGCGCGCCGCTGCGCGAGACGGGCGGCGTGTTCGCGACGCACCTGCGCGACGAAACCGACGCGATCATCGCGTCGCTCGATGAAGCGTTCTCGATCGGACGCGCGCTCGACGTGCGCGTCGTGCTGTCGCATCACAAGGTGGCCGGCAAGGCCAACCACGGCCGCTCGGTCGAAACGCTCGCGCATATCGACGCGCAGCGCGCACGGCAACCGCTGTGCATCGACTGCCATCCATACCCCGCCACGTCGACGATGCTGCGCGCGGATCGCATCCGCCAGTCGTCACGCGTGATCCTCGCTTGGTCGAAGCCGCATCCCGAGCTCGCGGGCCGCGACTTCCACGAACTGCTGCCGCTGTTCGGCGATTCCATCGACGCCGCGATCGACGCGCTGCGCCCCGCCGGCGCGATCTACTTCGTGATGGACGAGGCGGACGTGGAACGCATCATGCGCCACGAACTGACGATGATCGGCTCCGACGGCCTGCCCAACGACATGCGCCCGCACCCGCGGCTGTGGGGCACGTTCCCGCGCGTGCTCGGCGAATTCTCGCGCGAGCGCGGCCTGTTCCCGCTCGAAACCGCCGTGCGCAAGATGACGGGCCTCACGGCCGAGCAATTCGGCATCACGGCGCGCGGGCGGCTCGCGGTCGGTCATTACGCGGATCTCGTCGTGTTCGATCCCGCCCGCGTGATCGACCGCGCAACGTTCGCGAGCCCGACGCTGCGGCCTGAAGGCATCGAGCACGTGTTCGTCAACGGGTGTGCCGTGCTCGAACACGGCCGGCACACCGGCGCGCGCCCCGGCCGGGCGCTGCGCCGTGGACGCTAGCATCGGCCGATCGATGGCACGCCTGTCCGTCGTCGCGAAGGCCGCCGCCCGCGCGGCCGTCGCCCCGGAATCAACCTGCACGGAGTCACCATGACCAATTCCAACGGCATCCCCACGCCGCGCGGCATGCAAACCGGCGCGGCCCCGCACGCGGACCCCGCCGCGCCCGGCCTCGACGCGCTGTACGCGCGCCTGAGTCGGCGCATCATTCCGCTGATCCTGGTCTGCTATTTCTTCGGCTATCTCGATCGCGTCAACGTCGGGTTCGCGAAGCTGCAGATGGTGACGGACCTGCACCTCACGGACGCCGCCTACGGCGTCGGCGCCGGGTTGTTCTTCGTCGGCTACCTGCTGCTGCAGGTGCCGGCCGGCTGGCTCGTGCGGCGGATCGGCGTGAAGCGCTGTCTCGCCGGCTCGATGCTGACGTGGGGCGTCGTGTCGGTCGCGACGCTGGCGACCCGCGACACCGCGAGCTTCTATGCGCTGCGCTTCCTGCTCGGCGTGACCGAGGCCAGCTTCTTTCCGGCCGTGATCGCGTACTTCAGCGTGTGGTTTCCGTCGCACCGGCTCGCGAAGGTCATGGCCTTCCTGTTTCTCGCGATGCCGCTGGGCGTGATCGTCGGCGGCCCGCTGTCGGGCTGGATCATGGACGCGACGCATGGCGGCCTCGGGCTGCGCGGCTGGCAGTGGATGTTCCTGATCGAAGGGCTGCCGGCGATCGTGCTCGGGCTGTACCTGCTCGCACGCGTGACGGAGCGGATCGACGACGCGACCTGGCTGACCGACGCCGAGAAACGGATGATTCGCGCGGAGATGGCGCAGGAAGCGGCCGGCAAGCGCACGAAGCTCGGCGCCGCGCTGCGCGAACCGACGCTGTGGCTGCTGTTCGCGACGTCGTTCCTCTACAACGTCGGCAACTACGGGCTGGTGTTCTGGATGCCGACGATGATCAAGGCGCTCGGTTCGCTGAGCAATCTCGGCGTCGGCCTCGTCAGCGCGATCCCTTATCTGGTCGCATCGGTCGCGATGGTCGCGAACGCACAGCACTCGGTGCGAACCGGCGAGCGCCGCTGGCATACGGCGCTGCCCGTCGCGATCGGCGGCGTCGCGCTGCTCGCGAGCCTCGGCATGCGCGCACATCCGGTGCTCGCCGTCATGTGCCTGACCATCGGCGTGGCCGGCATCATGAGCACGCTCGCGATGTTCTGGAGCTTGCCGTCGCGGATTCTCGCCGGTGAAGCGGCCGCGGGCGGCGCGGGGCTCGTCAACATCGGCGCGGCCGTCGCCGGGTTCGTCGGCCCGACGCTGATGGGCTACGCGACCGGATTGACGGGCAGCACCGAACTCGGCGTCGCGCTGCTCGCCTTCACGCTGTTCGCCGCCGCCGCGCTGATCCTGTCGATTCCGCGCCGGCTGATGGTGCGCACGTGAACCCGGTGCCTTCGATGCGCAGCGCGCTCGCGCTGGCGGCCGGGATTCGTGCGGGACGCGTGAGTACCGTGTCGCTCGTGCAAACCGTGCTCGCCGATATCGCCGCGCGCGACGACGCGATCCATGCCTGCGCCCGCACCTTCGACGAGCGGGCGCTGCGCGACGCGCTGCGGATCGATCGCCTCGTGCGTGACGGACGCGATCCCGGGCCGCTGGCAGGCGTGCCGTTTCTCGTGAAGTGGAATATCGACGTGGCGGGCTACACGACGGTCGCCGGCTCGCCGGCGCGCGCCGCGTTGCCGCCCGCCGTCGCCGATGCCGCGATGGTCGCGCGACTCTGCGCGGCCGGCGCGGTGCCGATCGGCGCGACGCACATGGACGAACTCGCGTGCGGTGCCACCGGCGTGAATCCGCACTATGGCGCCGTGCGCCTGCCAGCTGACCCGGCGCGCATGACGGGCGGTTCGTCGAGCGGCTCGGCCGCCGCCGTCGCGGCCGGCTACGTGCCGCTTGCGCTCGGCAGCGACACCAACGGCTCGATCCGCGCACCGGCGGCGCTATGCGGCGTGTGGGGGTTTCGCCCGAGCGACGGGCGATTGTCGACGGTCGGGTGTCTCCCCTATGCCGAATCGCTCGACACCGTCGGCGGCTTCGCGAACGATATCGACGACCTGGCCGCGCTGTATGACACGCTGCGCGATGCGCATGCAGCGCCCTCGCAACCGGCTCGCGATCCGGCCGCGCCGCTTCGCGTCGCCGTGCTGACGGGTGACTTCGAACGACATGCCGATGCGGATGCGCAACGCGCGGTGCGGCGTGCGGCGGCGTGTCTGGATGCGGGGGAAGCGGTGCCGGTCGACAGCGACGAAGTCGCACGCGTGCGGGAAGCCGCGGTCACGATCTCGAACGTGGAGCTGGCCCGCAACCATCGCGGGTTGCTCGACGCGCCGGCGGCGCACGTCTCAGAACGCCTGCGGTCGCGCATCGCAACCGGCCTCGCCACGCCCGGCGCCGCCCATCGGGAAGCGCTTGCCTGCCGGGCCGCGTGGCGCGCGCGCGTCGAAGCGCTGTTCGCGCGCTACGACGTGCTGCTCGCGGCCGCGACGCCCTATGCCGCGCCGCTCTTCAGCGACGCGACCGTCGAGGTCAACGGCGTCGCGCTCGAACCGGCGAAGACGCTCGGCCTGCTCACGCAGCCGATTTCGTTCGCGGGGCTGCCGGTCGTCAGTGCGCCGTGCTTCGTGCGGGGTGAATTGCCCGTGGGCGTGCAGTTGATCGGCGCGCCGCAACGCGACGCGGTTTGCTTCGACGCCGCGCGGCAATTCGCGGCCGCGTGGCGCGGTATGCCCCTGTGGTGATCCAGGGTGCCAATTCTGCTTGCGGTTCGACCGTCCACGTCAGGGCGCACATACTGCGAGCAGTTGCTGCGGCAACCAATACTCGTCAAGTTGTGTGGAAGACGCTACGGATCGCAGATGTCGATACGCGCCCGCTCGCGCGATGGAAGAGAGGCGGTTCAGGATGCGTTGATGCTCGTCGGATCAGAACTGCCAATCCTGTTGGTGCATGAATTCTTCGAGATCAATGCATGGAATCTCGAAATGTGCACATACGTTGGGTATCTTCGCTGCATGCGGCTTGGGCACCAGCCCGTCGCCCGCGCGCTGCCATCCCTCTTCGGTCACGACCGTCCCTTGGCGAACCCTGGCGCAGGCAATGACGAACGGATCGGCGACCGGTGTGCCCTTGAGACGCTGCTGCTGCCCGATCAATGCCTGGAAATGCTTGATCTGCAAAATCGCCGCGACGAACCGCAGTTCATCCGCATTCGGCGTGGTGAACAGGGATCGATTGCCCCGCACCCAAGCCAATACATCCGCGCTTACGGCCTGTCGCTCGATCTCGTTCAATACTTCTCTCGTAGAAATGAGTCGACGCTGACCTACGAGCTTTTCGATACCATCCCAGATACTTCGGAACACACGCGGATAGAAATGTTGCAGCGAGCGAATGGAGCTGGTGTCGAACACATAGATCATGCACCGGCCCCATGAAGAACATGCTCTTCAAATCCCGCGAAGCTCTTGGGTTTGATACCAAGAAAGTCTGCTGCTTGCTCGAGCGTGATCTGATGCCGGTAGTGACGACCGACGACTTCTCGCGCAAAGCGGTCGCTAAGATACGCGCCTTGATTCGCGTAGTAGCTACCGCCCGTCGCCTCTCGGCGTTGCGCCGACCAGATCGTCGCCTTGCGCTTGTAGAACGCTTGACTGACTCGCCCCTGGTCGAGCATGCGCCGCAACACGGCTTCTCGACTCACCCCAAAATAGCCGGCCAGTTCGGCAAACGCCTCCTCGGACGCGGATTCAACGTCGGCGGGAAGCTCGGCCGCGAGACGATCGAATGCCGCGTGCGGAATCAACACATCCGCAGCTATGGCGTTGCAGAATCGCTCGATTTTTCTCTCGGCCTGAGGAAGCGCATCGATATAGCCGGAATCGAGCTTGCTCAGGCCGTTCATGCTCAGGAGCAGGTGCGCCAGTTCGTGCAGAAGACTGAATATCTGACGCGTCTTCGTCGTGCTGTTGTTGAGATAAATGATCGGGAATGCATCATCCATCAAGCAAAAGCCTGAAATCTCACGCTGTTTGAATGCCGACTTGAAGACGAAAATGCCGGCGTCCTCGATGGCTTTTCGCCATTGCTTGAGGGCGAGGTCATCATTACACCAGGACGCTTGTTCCTCGAGCGTGATACCGAGCGCACCACGAATCCGCTCCGCCTGCTGCGATACGGACTCCGATAGCGAGAGCGACAAGGATTTCCAGATCATGTCGGCCGCGGGATTGCGCTCGCCGAACACCTCCCTGAGCGATAGCTGAAACGCCTGCGCCTGCCGGATCTGCAGATAAGTATCGCGGGTAAGCGACTGCATATCCGCGTCCGGCAGCGTCCGAAATTCACGTTGGGGCACTTTCTCCTCGGGCGGAGCCGGAAGAAAGAAGACCGCAAGCGGCCTCTTGAAGACCTGATACGCGAGCTTTTCGAGCTGAGCATAGGTCGGCGCTCCCGCGCCCGCCTCCCAACCGGCAACCTCGGCCGACGAAAGGCGAAGCATGGTCGCCACTTCGTCGATCGACAGTCCGACCGTTTCTCTCGCCCAACGCAACACCTCGGGCTGAACGCCTTCGACGGGTTCTCGTTTCATCCTTGCTTCTCTATCGATTCAAGAGGCCAACATCAGCAGCATGATGGATACATGCGTCGCTCGCCACCGACACGCTCAGCGTGCACGAAACGCTCGCGCCGGCCAGGGCACGGGTTGCCGCCCGCGCAGGCGCTTCGAATCCATTTTAAATCATGGAGTTACAAGTTCGATCGGCGGCAACGCGCGAGCAAAGGCACCGATTCTCGACCGACGCTTCGCGCAGGAGTGACGCACACAATGTCGCCAATCGTGAAGTGCGATCCACCGGGCCGCATCCTGATTTTGCGAATCGAACGACATAGCGAGTATCCTAACAAACGCCGCATGTCGCTGAGCTGTCCGTCATTCGGCCTCGTCCACAACGTCGGCCTATCACCGACACCAACCGCCGTCACACCACCGATGGACTACGACGTAATCGTTCTGGGCGCGGGCATCGTCGGCGTCTCCGCCGCGCTGCACCTGCAGGATCGCGGCCGCAAGGTCGCCCTCGTCGACCGCGGCGCGCCCGGCGAAGGCACGAGCTTCGGCAACGCGGGGCTGATCGAGCGCTCGTCGGTCGAGCCGTATCCGTTCCCGCGCAGCCCGTTCACGCTGATGCGCTACGCGCTGAACCGCTCCACCGATCTCTACTGGCACAGCACGTCGCTGCCCGCGTTCGCGCCGTGGCTCGCGAGGTTCTGGTGGGAATCGGCGCCGCTGCGTCACGCGGCGGCCTCGCGCGACATGCTGCCGCTGATCGAGCGCTGCATCGTCGAGCACGACGCGCTGATCGCACGCGCCGGCGCCACCGAGCTGATCCGCGCGAGCGGCTGGATGGAAGCGTTCCGCACGCCGGCCGCGTTCGAACGCGCCGTCACCGATGCGGGACTCACCGCGCGCCGCCACGGGCTCGGCATCACGCCGCTCGATGCCGCGACACTGCGCGCGCAGGAACCGAGCCTCGCGCCCGGCTTCTGCGGCGCGCTGCACTGGCTCGATCCGAAAAGCGTCGTCGATCCGTCCGCGCTCGTCAAAACCTACGCGCAACTCTTCGTGCAAGGCGGCGGCACGCTGCTCACCGGCGACGCGGCGAGCCTCGACGCGCTGTCGCCCGGCTGGCAGGTCACGACGGACGACGGCAAGATCGCCGCGCCGGCCGTGGTCGTCGCGCTCGGCCCGTGGTCCGACACGGTGTTCGGCAAGTTCGGCTACAAGATCCCGCTGCGCGAGAAGCGCGGCTATCACATGCACTACGCGCCGTCCGAACGCGGCGCGCCGTCGGCGCCGATCGTCGATCGCGAATACGGCTACGTGATCGCGCCGATGCGGCGCGGCTTGCGGCTGACCACCGGCGTCGAGATCGCCCGGCGCGGCCTGCCGCCGACCGGCGTACAGCTCGAGCGCGCGGAACGCGTCGCGCGCCCGGTGTTCGGCTTCGGCGAACGGCTCGACCCGCAGCCGTGGCTCGGCTTCCGGCCGTGCACGCCCGACATGCGGCCGGTGATCGGCCCCGCGCCCGCGCATCGCGGGCTGTGGTTCTCGTTCGGACACAACCATCACGGGCTCACGCTCGGCCCCGTCTCCGGCCGCCTGCTGGCCGAGATGATGACGGGCGAAGCGCCGTTCACCGACCCAACGCCCTACCGCGCCGACCGCTTCTGATTGCGCTCGCCCGCGCTCAGTCGAGCGCGCGGCCGAAGATCCGGATCACCTCGTCGAGATGCTCGGCCATCGCACGGCGCGCGGCCTCCGGGTCGCGCGCACGGATCGCGTCGAGGATCGCGCGGTGTTCGAGCTCCGAGCGGTGCGGCATGTCGTTGGGCATGTACAGCGACTGCAGCCGCTGGAACATCAGGTCGTACTTGTGCGCGAGCAGCTGCTTGATCATCAGCGCATACGCGGGGTTGTCGCTCGCTTCCGCGATACGGATATGGAACAGCCGGTCGCCCGGATGCGTGAGCGAGCCGCTGCGGTTGTCTTCCTGGTTGCGCAGGAACGCCGCGTGAATCCCTTCGATCTGCGCGTCCGAGCCGTGCTTCGCGGCGAGCGACGCGGCTTCCGGCTCGATCAGCCGGCGCGCCTGCAGCAGCGCGAACGGCGGGATTTCGGTATCGAGGTCGAGCGCGATGCCGAGCTCGGGATCGATCTCGACGACCGGGAACGGCGCAACCTTCGTATCGGGCCGCGGCTCCGGCGCGGCCGCCGCCTCGGTTTGGCGCACCTTCACGCCGTCGCCGACGCGCACGCTGACGAGCCCGCTGACTTCGAGCGCGATCAGCGCCTCGCGCACCGACGTGCGCGACACGCCGAACTGCTCGGCCAGTTCGCGCTCGGGCGGCAAATAGCTGCCCGGCGGGAAGTCGCCGGACTCGATCATCGTGCTGAGCTTGTCGGCGATCTGCTGGTAGAGGCGGCGGTTCTGAATCGGCTGGATGGACATACGTTGATACAGGTAAGCGATTGCATTGCGGACGGTCTGACGAATGGAGCGCGCGCGTCGGGCCGTTCGCGCCTATTTTATATGCGGGGCTTCGAATCGCCGGGCAGCGCATAGCAACGCGCGGCCGTGCCGCCCCACAGCGCGTTGCGCTCGGCCGCCGACAACCGCGCTTCGGCCCAGCGCTCGACCAGCGACGCCACTTCGTCATACGACGCCGCAAGCAGGCACACGGGCCAGTCCGACCCGAACATCAGCCGCTGCGGGCCGAACGCGTCGAGCGCCGCGTCGAGGCATTGCTCGATGTGCCGGATGTCCTGCCCGCGCAGGCCGCGCCGCCAGTCCGTCTCGGTCACGAACCCGGACAGCTTGCACACGACGTGCGGCAGCGCGCCCAGCTCGCGCAACCCGGCACGCCAGCGGGCAAGCGCAGCGCCATCGCGGTGGAATTCGGCGACGGGCGGCTTGCCGGCATGATCGAGCACGAGCCAGTGCGCATCGTGCCGCGCGCAGAACGCGCGCACGTCGGGCAACTGGCGCTCGAACACGAGCACGTCGTACACATAGCCGTTCGCCTGCAGCCACGCGACACCGCGATTGAACGCGGGATCCGCGACGAACGCGCCGACGTCGGCTTCGTCCTGCACCTGGTGACGAAAGCCGCGCAGCTTCGGGCTGCGCCATTCGGCGATGCGCTCGGCGAGTTCCGGCGCACCGAGATCCTCCCAGCCGACCACCGCCGCGATGTGCGCGTCGTCGCGGGCGAGATCGAGCAGGAACGCCGTCTCGTCGCGCCCGGCGCGCGCCTGCACCGCGATCGACGCGCCGAGCGCCTGTGCATGCATCTGCGGCCACAGCGCGTCGGGCAGGTAGTCGCGGGCGAGCACGCCCATGCCGGGACCGATCCACGGATAGTCGGCCGCGCGGTAACGCCAGAAGTGCTGGTGGGAATCGATACGCACTGCGCCCATGGTGTCCTCGTGATTCACCGTTGCCCGCCGCGTCACGTCGCGCTCAGTCGTACAGCACCGCCGTGATTTTCGGGTCGTCGATATTGGTCTTGTCGTACCAGTAGAAACCGGTATCGATGACCTTCGGCAGCTTCTCGCCCTTGACCGACTTCACGGCCGCCTCGACCGTCTTGTAGCCGATCCCGACCGGGTTCTGCGTGATCGCGCCGGCCATCAGCCCGCTGCGGATCGCGTCCTTCTGCTGCTTGCCCGAATCGTAGCCGATGATCACGACCTTGCGCTTCATCTCGCGCACGCCGTTCACCACGCCGATCGCCGAGCCTTCGTTGGTGCCGAACAAGCCCTTGAGCTTCGGATACGCCTGCAGGATCGACTTCGTCACTTCGGTGGACTTCAGCTGATCGCCCTCGCCATACTGCACGGTCACGACCTGCACCTTCGGGTGCGCGGACTTCATCCGTTCGAGAAAGCCGTCGCGGCGGTCGATGCCCGTGCGGCTCGTCTGGTCGTGCGCGACCACGGCCACCTCGCCTTCGTCGCCGATCAGCGCGGCGAGCTTGTCGGCGGCGAGCGCGGCGGCGGCCTTGTTGTTGGTCGCGGCGGTCGTCACCGGGATGTCGCTGTCGACGCCCGAGTCGAACGCGATCACCGGAATCTTCTCGGCCTGCGCCTTCTTCAGGAGCGGCAGCGCGGCCTTGCTGTCGAGCGCCGCGAAGCCGAGCGCGGCCGGCTTCTTCGCGATCGCGGCGGACAGCATGTCGATCTGCTTGTCGACCATCGCCTCGGTTTCGGGGCCTTCGAATGTCACCTTCACCTTGTAGTCCTTCGCGGCCTGCATCGCGCCCGCCTTCACGGCCTGCCAGAACTGATGCTGGAAGCCCTTCGAGATCAGCGGGATGTAGGATTCCTGCGCCTGCGCGCCGGCCGTCGCGCCGACGGCGAACGTCAGCCCGACGATCGCGTTCAACACCTTGCTCCTGATCACTTCGCGTCTCCTTGGTTGGTATCGACTGAAATGCCGGCCCGGCCGGCGGTGAAGCGCCTGCATGTTCGGGTTCGTGCGTGCATGCGTCAGCGGCGGCGCCGGCGCAGGATGTCCACGTAGACGGCGAGGATGATGATCACGCCCGTCACGACCGTCTGCCATTCCTGCGCGACCGACATGATGCGCAGGCCGTTGGTCAGCACGCTCATGATGAACGCGCCGATGATGGTGCCGACGATGCTGCCCGCGCCGCCCGACAGCGACGTGCCGCCGATCACGACGGCCGCGATCGCGTCGAGCTCGTAGCCCTGCCCGAGCGCGGGCTGCGCGGAATTCAGCCGCGACGCGATCAGCAGCCCGGCGATCCCGCACACCGCGCCGCTGAACGTGTAGACGGCGATCTTCCACGCATCGACATTCACGCCGGACAGCCGCAGCGCTTCCTCGTTGCTGCCGAGCGCGAACGTGTAGCGGCCGAAGATCGTCCGGTTCAGCACGATCGACGCGCCGACCGCGACGAGGAACAGGATCAGCACCGCGTTCGGGATCGGCAGCGCGGGAACGAGGCTGCCGATCAGCGAATCCTGCGCGATCGACGTGAAGCCCGGCGTGTCGTTGAAGTAGATCGGCCGCGTGCCCGAGATCACGAGCGACAGCCCCTTGAGCAGCATCATCATGCCGAGCGTCGCGATGAACGGCGGCACCTTCATCTTCGCGATCACGAAGCCCGACACGCTGCCCGACAGCGCGCCGAACAACAACGCGGCCAGGATCCCGAGCGGCAGCGGCATACCCCACTTCGTCAGCACGACGCCGGCCATCACCGCGCAGAAGGTCATCAGCGTGCCGACCGACAGGTCGATGCCCGACGTGATGATCACGTACGTGCACGCGACGGCCAGCACACCGTTCACGGCGGTGGCCTGCAGGATCGTCACGAGGTTGTCGACTTCGAGGAAGTTCGGCGACGCGAAGCTGAAGAACACGATCAGCAGCACGAGGCTCGCGAACGCGAGCAGCTTCTGCCGCGCGGCCGGGTTGAAGAAGCGGGCACGGAGGCCCGCTGCGCCGGCCGGCGTGTCGCCGGTGGCAAGAGGCGGAACGGGATGCGTATCGTTGGACATGATCGGGTAAGCGTCGGAATCAGGACAATACGGTCGACTCGCGCTGCGTCGCGAGCTGCATGATCTTTTCCTGCGTGGCGTCGGCCGCGCACAATTCGCCGGTCACGCGCCCTTCGCACATCACGAGGATCCGGTGGCTCATGCGCAGCACCTCGGGCAGCTCCGACGAGATCATCACGATCGCCTTACCGTCGGCGGCGAGCGCGTCGAGCAGCTTGTAGATCTCGCTTTTCGCGCCGACGTCGATGCCGCGGGTCGGCTCGTCGAAGAACAGGATGTCGCAGTCGCGCAGCAGCCACTTCGCGATCACGATCTTCTGCTGGTTGCCGCCCGACAGGAGCCGCGCCGGCTGCGCGACGGACGGCGTGCGGATCGCGAGCTGCCGCACGTACGACTGCGCGGTGTCGCGCATCCCGCGCGCATCGAGGAACATGCCGCGGCGCACGAAGCGCCGCATGCTCGACAGCGCGATGTTGTTCTGCACGTCCATCCCGATCGCGAGCCCGAAGTGCTTGCGGTCCTCCGAGAGATAACCGATCCCGTGCCTGACCGCGTCGGCCGGCGTGCGGATCGTCACGGTCTTGCCGTGCACACGGATCTCGCCCGCGTCGACCGGGTCCGCGCCGAACACCGCGCGCGCGACCTCGGTGCGGCCCGCGCCCATCAACCCGGCAAAGCCGAGGATCTCGCCGCGCCGCAGCGTGAAGCCGACATCGCGGATCGCGCGGCCGCGCGACAGCCCGCGCACCTCGAGCGCGACCGCGTTGGCCGACGTATCGGGCGGCGTGCGGAACGTCGCATCGAGCTGGCGGCCGACCATCATCGCGATGATCGCTTCCATCGACGTATCCGCCATCGGCACGGTCGCGACGTACTTGCCGTCGCGCATCACCGTCACGCGATCGGCGATCTGGCGCAGCTCATCCATCTTGTGCGAGATGTAGACGATGCCGACGCCGTGCACGCGCAGGTCACCGATGATGCGGAACAACTCGGCGATTTCCGCGTTGTTCAGCGCGGCGGTCGGTTCATCCATGATCAGCACGCGCGAGTCGAACGACAGCGCCTTCGCGATCTCGACCATCTGCTGCTTCGCGACCGTCAGCCGGCCGACCGGCGTGCGCGGGTCGAGATCGAGCCGCATCCGCGCGAAGATCGCGGCCGCGTCGCGGTTGAGCTTCTCTTCGTCGACGAACATGCCGAAGCGGCCGCGCGGCTCGCGGCCGATGAAGATGTTCTGCGCGACGCTCAGGTGGTTCATCAGGTTCAGTTCCTGATGGATGATGCCGATCCCGAGCGCCTGCGCGGCGCGCGGATCGTCGATGTCCACCGCGCGGCCGTCGATCCGGATCTCGCCTTCGTCCTTCTGATAAACGCCGGCGAGAATCTTCATCAGCGTCGACTTGCCCGCGCCGTTCTCGCCCATCAGCGCATGCACTTCGCCGGCGCGCAGGTCGAAGCGGCAATCGTCGAGCGCCAGCACGCCCGGAAAGCGCTTGCTGACGCCAGTCAGCTCGATCAGCGCCGCGGGCGCGGGGGTCGTCGGGTTCGGATCGGGTTGCATGGCTCGCCGCCCTCAGCCGATCGCGCGATCGAGATGCGTATAGCCGCCATCGACGAACAGCCACTGGCCCGTCGTGTGCGATGCGCGCGCCGACAGCAGGAACACGGCCGTGTCGGCAATCTCGTCGGCGGTCGTGAAGCGCTTGCCGAGCGGCACCTTGCCGGCGATTTCCGCGAGCTTCGCTTCCGGGTCGTCGAAACCCGCGATCCAGTTCTGGTAAAGCGGCGTCATCACCTCGGCCGGGATCACCGCGTTCACGCGCACGCCGTCGTCGCGCAGTGCGACCGCCCATTCGCGCGTCAGCGCGAGCTGCGCGCCCTTCGATGCGCAATAGCCGCTCGTGTTGCCCTGGCCGGTGACGGCCGTCTTCGACGAGATGTTGACGATCGCGCCGCGCGTCGCCTTCAGGTGCGGCACGCAGTAATGCGCCATCACGTAGTAGTGGATCAGGTTGCGTTCGAGCGATGCGACGAACGCGTCGCGCCCGGCATCGAGCCCGACGCCGTCGTTGATGCCCGCGTTGTTGACGAGGCCGTCGATGCGGCCGAAGCGCGCGACGGTCTGCGCGACTGCGTCGCGGCATTGCGCGTCGTCCTGCAGCTCGACGGACACGCACGCGGCGCGCGGCTGCTTCTGCGCGAGTGCGCGCCAGAAGCCGTCGTCCGGCGCGTGGCGCGCGAACACCACCGGAATCGCGCCTTCGTCGGCAAGCCGCATCGAGATCGCGGCGCCGATGCCCGACGCGCCGCCGGTCACGATCACGACCTTGTCTTGCAGATTCAAATCCACTTCGCGTCTCCGTCGTTCATGTTGTCGCCGCGCGCAGGTCATGCGCGGGTCATCGTGCGCCGTCGTGCTGCGCGCTGCGCGCTTCAGCCTCGGAACCGGTACTGCTCGAGCGATGCCGGCTTCATCTCGATCGAGAAGCCGGGTGCCGTCGGCGGCAGGTACGCCGCGCCGCGCACGACACAGGGCTCGACGAAATGCTCGTGCAGGTGATCGACGTATTCGGTCACGCGCCCTTCCTTCGTGCCGGCAATGCACACGTAGTCGATCATCGACAGATGCTGCACGTATTCGCACAGCCCGACGCCGCCCGCATGCGGACACACCGGCAGCCCGTACTTCGCGGCCAGCAGCATCACCGCGAGTATCTCGTTCACGCCGCCGAGCCGGCACGCATCGATCTGCACGACGTCGATCGCGCCGCGCGCGATGAACTGCTTGAACATCACGCGGTTCTGGCACATCTCGCCGGTCGCGACCTGCACGGGCGCGATCGCCTCGCGGATCTTGCGATGCCCTTCGACGTCGTCGGGGCTCGTCGGCTCCTCGATGAACCACGGTTTCGCGAACGCCAGCTCGCGCACCCAGTCGATCGCCTCGTCGACTTCCCACACCTGGTTCGCGTCGATCATCAGCTTGCGGTCCGGGCCGATCACCTCGCGTGCGATCGTCACGCGGCGGATGTCGTCCTCCAGGTTCGCGCCGACCTTCAGCTTCACGTAATCGAACCCGGCGTCCACCGCTTCGTGACACAACCGGCGCAGCTTGTCGTCGCTGTAGCCGAGCCAGCCGGCCGACGTCGTGTAGCACGGGTAGCCTTCGCGCTCGAGCGTCGCGATCCGCGCCGCCTTGCCCGGCGCCTGCCGGCGCAGCAGGTCGAGCGCTTCGTCCGGCGTCAGGCAGTCGGTCAGGTAGCGAAAATCGATCGCGCGCACGATGTCCTCGGGGCTCATGTCGGCGACGAGCCGCCACAGCGGTTTGCCGACGGCCTTCGCCCACAGGTCCCACACCGCGTTGACGACGGCGCCCGTCGCCAGATGAATCGCGCCCTTGTCGGGGCCGATCCAGCGCAACTGGCTGTCCGAGGTCACGTGCCGCCAGAAGCGGCCCATGTCCTCGCGAATCCAGTCGAGGTCGAGGCCGACGACGAGGTGACGCATCGCGTCGATCGCCGCGCAGCAGATTTCGTTGCCGCGCCCGATGGTGAACGTGAGCCCGTGGCCTTCGAGCCCGTCGCGGTCGGTTTCGAGCACGACGTACGCGGCCGAATAATCGGGGTCCGGATTCATCGCATCGGAACCGTCGAGCTGGCGCGAGGTCGGGAAGCGCACGTCGAGGACGCGCATCGATCGAATGATAGGCATGGCGAACCGTCCGGGAAAGGGTTTCAGGCCTGCACGGTGCGCTGGCGCTGCTCGCCGAGCCCGTCGATGCCGAGCGTGATCACCTGCTCGGCGCGCAGATAGACGGGCGGCTTCTGCCCGAGGCCCACGCCCGGCGGCGTGCCGGTCGAGATCACGTCGCCCGGCTGCAGGCTCATGAAGCGGCTCAGGTAACTGATCAGGTGCGGCACGCGGAACACCATCGTCGCGGTCGTGCCGTTCTGGTAGCGGTGGCCGTCCACTTCCAGCCACAGCCGCAGCGCGTGCGGATCGGGCACTTCGTCGGCCGTCACGAGCCACGGGCCGAGCGGGCCGAACGTATCGTTGCCCTTGCCCTTGTCCCACGTGCCGCCGCGTTCGAGCTGGTACTCGCGCTCCGACACGTCGTTCACCACGCAGTAGCCGGCGACGTGCGACAGCGCGTCGGCTTCGTCGATATAGCGGCCGCCCCGGCCGATCACGACGCCCAGCTCGACTTCCCAGTCGGTCTTCTCCGAGCCGCGCGGGATCTCGACGTCGTCGTTCGGCCCCGAGATCGCACTCGTCCACTTGCCGAACACGACCGGCTCCTTCGGGACGTCCATCCCCGATTCGGCCGCGTGGTCGGAATAGTTGAGCCCGATGCAGATGAACTTGCCGACGCGGCCGACGCACGCGCCGAGCCGCGGCGCGCCTTCGACGAGCGGCAGCGACGCCGGGTCGAGGTCGCGCAGCCGCGCGAGCGACGCGGGTGCGAGCGCGTCGCCGGCGACGTCGTCGATCACGCCCGACAGGTCGCGGATCCTGCCCTGCGCATCGAGCAGGCCCGGCTTTTCATGGTGTTTGTCGCCAAATCTCAGCAGTTTCATGTGGTGTGAGCGGAAATGGAAAGTGAGTGGAAGGGAGCGGTCAGTTCGACGCGGTCGGCTAGACGCGGTCAGTTCGACCAGCCGCCATCGATCAGGTGAATCGCGCCGGTCGTGAACGACGCTTCGTCGGACGCGAGATACAGCGCGAGCGCGGCCACTTCGTCCGCGGTGCCGATACGGCCCATCGGCTGACGCGCGACGAACGCCTGGCGCACGGTATCGGTCGACACCTGGCGCGTGCGCGCCTGCTCGGCGATCCGCTGCTCCAGCGACGGCGACTCGATCGTGCCCGGGCAGATCGCGTTGCAGCGGATGCGCTGCTCGACGAAATCGGCGGCGACCGACTTGGTGAGGCCGATCACGGCCGCCTTGGTCGTGCCGTAGACGAAGCGGTTCGGCACGCCCTTCACGCTCGACGCGGCCGACGCCATGTTGACGATCGACGCGCCGCCCGCAGCCAGCATCGCCGGCAGCAGCGCGCGGATCAGCCGGTACATCGACGTGACGTTCAGGTTCAGCGAGAACGCCCACGCGGCGTCGTCGCAGTCGAGGATCGAGCCGTGGTGCACGAAGCCCGCACAGTTGAACAGCACGTCGAACGCGCGCTCCTGCGCGGCGAGTGCGGCAATGTCGCCCGCGTCGGTCACGTCGAGCCGCCGCGTGGCCAGCCGGCCGCCCGCGCGTTCGGCGTCGGCCGCGAGTTGCGCGAGCGCGGCTTCGTTGATGTCGGTCGCCAGCACGTCGGCACCCTCGCTTGCGAACCGCAGCGCGGTCGCGCGGCCGATACCCTGCCCCGCCGCCGTCACCAGTGCGCGCTTGCCCTGCAATCTCATGAGCACCTCTCCCGAAGAAGCCGGCCGGGCCGGCTGATTGGCACAAAGGACTAAAGGTCCAACCAATCATAGGAACGGATTCCGGATTTGTCACGTTCGTGTGATTCAGTATTTTCCCGAGCGGGAGAATCGGGCGGAAGGCGCTGTGGCGGGCTTCGATTACCGTATTTTTCAGGTTCCGCCGATCGGCCGCGTATCGCGCAAAGCCAATATCGGTGGGCGTTTCCGCGACCCCGGGGCATCGGAGTCGCGCCGTCGGCACCGCGAAACTGACAAAAAAGTCATGTTCCCGTCAGGGTGTCAACGGCAGGCGCGCGCGATCATGGTGTTGCCGGACCGCGCTTCCCCGGACACCGCCCCCCGCCCGTCGCCGATCCCTGACGGGCGTCTCCGTCCCCCGCGGTGTCCACGTGACTGAGCGAGCAGACACGGGGGCGCGGGCCGATTTTCCGCCCCGGGCGTGCGCGTCCGGGGCGCTTTTGTCGTTGGCTTTTTCACGAAAATGCGCGTCGATTGTTTCTAATTCGACAAAAGGTAATTTGAGCCAGACAGGATGTTTTTTCCGGTCACAGACGCTTACATTTAGCGCACCACTCATGGAAACCGCTACGGATTCGCCCTCGGGTAGTGACATCCACTGCCACGGCCGAAACCGCACGAGCTTTAGGAAACGGCAAATGAAGGCCTCCAAATCCCTGCCTGTGCTCGATCCCGCCGACGTCCACGTCGAAATTCTGGAACGCTCCGATACGCTGCTCGTCGTCCGCTGGGTCGAACCCGGCCGCTGTCACTACGGCGAACAGCGCTGGCGCCGCCGCTTCGCGCAGCGCACCGGCACCTGCGCGCTGTCGCGCCAGGTCATCCAGCGCGGCGACGAAGTGTTCCGCCCGGCCGAGCGCCCGGCACCCGCGAACGCGGCGGCGATGATCTCCGCCGCCGAAGTGCTCGCGCTGGCCCGGAGCCGGTAACGCCCGCCGGCCACCCGTGCCGGGGCCCGCGGCCTGATGCGCTGGCGCGCCCTAGAACCGCCGGTCTAATTCCCCCGCTTGTCTGCCCCGCCTGCGCGGACTATCGTTACACCACCCAATGTAACGATTACGCATCGTGGCGTACCGGCCACGCCGATGGAGGCAGACATGCATGCATGGAGCGCGCGCCACGTCCCGGCGCAAGGCGGCAAGGTCGCGATCGTGACCGGCGCCAACAGCGGCCTCGGCTGGCATATCGCGGAAACGCTGGCCGCCAAGGGCGCGACGGTCGTGATGGGCTGCCGCGATGCCGCGCGCGCGGCGCAGGCCGCCGCTGCGATTCGCCGGCTCCATCCCGCCGCACAGGTCGAAGTCGATCCGCTCGACCTCGCCGATCTCGCGTCGATCCGGCGCTTCGCCGCCGACGTCGCCGACCGCCACGGCCGCGTCGACATCCTCTGCAACAACGCCGGCGTGATGTTCCTGCCGCTGCGGCACACGCACGACGGCTTCGAGATGCAGTTCGGCACCAACCACCTCGGCCATTTCGCGCTGACCGGCCATCTGCTGCCCGCGCTGCGCGCCGCCCGGCGCGCGCGTGTCGTGACGATGTCGAGCGGCTTCAACCGCGGCGGCCGGATCCGGGTCGACGACCTGCGCGCCGAGCACCGTTACAACCGTTATCTCGCCTACTGCGACAGCAAACTCGCGAACCTGGTGTTCGCACTCGAGTTGCAGCGCCGCTTCCAGCGCGCGGGGTTCGCGGGAATCAGCGTCGCCGCGCATCCCGGCTACGCGGCAACCAACCTGCAGTTCGCGGGCCCCGCGATGGACAGTTCGCCCACGCGCGCCGCGCTGATGCGCGCGGCGAACCGTTATCTCGCGCAACCGGCCGAGCAGGGTGCGTTGCCCGCGATTCATGCGGCGACGTCGCCCGACCTCGCCGGCGGCTCGTACATCGGGCCGTCCGGCTGGCTCGAGTCGCGCGGCCTGCCGGCACCGGCGAGCGTGCCGCGCGCGGCACGCGACGTGGCCCTCGCGGCTCTGCTGTGGGAGGCTTCCGAAGCCGCGACGGGCGTGCGTTTCCTGAGTTCGGGCGCGCCCGCCGGCCGGCCGCCCGCCAAGCCGTTCGATGCGGCCGCCGAGGCGCGCTGAATCCCGCGCGCGTCGCCTCAACATTCCTCATACTTATTACACTTGCAGAAACGAAAGCAGGATGAAAGCCTGATCCGGCGTCCCACTGTTACCGCCCTGGAAACAATCTATCATCAAAATCAGCGTTTACCCTCAACGACCCGGTGACTAAGATTTAGTCAATCGCTGCAGACATGGTGTCGCAAGCGAACCCAATAAAACACCGGAGGTCATCATGAAATCGCTCGTTTCCGCAGTTGTTGCCGCTGTCGCCCTGTCCGCTTCGTTCGGCGCTTTCGCACAAAGCACCGTGACCCGCGCTCAAGTCCGCAACGAACTGGTTCAGCTCGAACAAGCCGGCTACAAGCCGGGCGTGTCGAGCCCCTACTACCCGAACGACATCCAGTCGGCGGAAGCGCGCGTTCATGGTGCCGACGCCAGCGGCTACGGCGCGCAACCGGCTCCGGTCGTCCACTCGGGCGCCCCGGCTGCCGCAGCGTCGTCGAACGCACGCGACTCGGTCTTCTTCGGCCAGTAAGCCGACGCGCCCCCGGCGGGCGCACCGCGCATCGCGCGATGAAGAAGCTGGATCCGGACGAGCCCCTCACGCGGGCTCGTCTTTTTTTGCGAAACGCATACCTCCGCCGCCCGGCAGCGGGTGGCTTCGCCCGGGCGCCTTGCGTCCGGGCGCTTTTTCTCCGGCGAGGTATGCGTAACGAAGTCGAATGCGGAAGTCGAATGCGCCGATCAGCGCCCGGCGGCAGCCGCGGGCAGCGCACGCGACAGTACACGCCAGCGCGACAGCAGTTCGTCGCGATCGACGTAGCAGCCCTGCAGATGCCGGCGGCCCGTCGACGGATCGAACTCGGTGCGCGCATGCAGCACGCGCCGGTTGTCGAACGCCCACATGTCGCCCGCCCGCAGCCGGCGCTGCACGCGAAAACGCGGCTCGCGCGCGAGTGCGAGAAACCGCCGGTACGCGCGGTAGACGGCCGCGACGGCGCCGGCCGGCGCATCGAGCGGCCCGCGCAGGAAGTTCGCGACGCGCACCTCGGTCACGTTGCCGCGCGCATCGAGCCCGATCACCGGCGCCGAGCAGCGGTAGTCGCTGTTCGCACTCTTGTTCCAGAACTCGAACGGTGTCGACGCAAGTTGCGTGAAATCGTCCGGATATTCGCGCCGCAGCGCATCCGCGAGCGCGAAGCCGTCGAGGAACACGCTGTCTCCGCCCGTTGCGTCGTTCGCCAGGCAGTGCAGGAACTGCACGCCCGGCTGCAATTCACGCGTCGGCAGGTCGGTGTGCGGCGGCAGGTTCAGCGACGTATAGGCATTGCTGTCCGGCCGCGGCTTCGATTCGACATCGAACAGCACGCCGAAATTGCTTTCGCGGATCAGGCCGACACGCCGCGCGATCTGGTCGACCCGGCCGGGTTCGGCCGGCACGCCCTCGACGAGCGTCAGCCCCGTGCGCTGCAACGCGGCGAGCCAGGCGAGCAACGCGCCGTCGTCCTCCATCACGTCACGCCACGCGAACACGCCGATCGCCGTCGCATCGTCGCCGGTCCACACGTGCCGCCCGTGCGCGGCCTGGCGTTCCGCGCGGGACGCATCGTCGTAAGCATGCGCGCGCAACCATCCCGGCGACCAGGCGCTGCGATGCCCGTCGTTCCACTCGACGTGCAGCGCGCCGTCGGTTTCGACATGCACGACGAGCGCCGACAGATCCTCGCGCGCATCGGCGATCTCGAACACCTGTTCGCGCGTGAGCGCATGCACGCACGCGGAGCACGCGCAGTTGTCGCGCAACCAGTCGAAGTGAAACGGCGATCGTCGCGTGTCGCTCCACTCGACGTTCACCGCACCCTCGCCGATCGTCGCCGCCGCAATGGCGGCGTCGGCGGAAAAGGTCCGCCAGTCCTCGATACGGTGTTGCGCTGCCTGCATCGTTGCCTCCCGGAAAACGCCCGCTACGCGTGTGGTGCGAGCAGAAACCCGCCGATCATCCGGTGCATCCGCGCGGCCTGCGGGCTCGTTCCGAGCGCGCGCCAGCAGCCGTGCACCAGCCCCTCTCCCATCCAGTAACGCGCGGCGCCGCCGGCCGCGAGTATGTGTTCGACATAGACGCGCGCATCGTCGCGCAGCGGATCGTGTTCCGCGCCGATCGCGAGCACGGGCGGCAGGCCGTCGAAACGCGCCGCCGCGAGCGGCACCGAGGCGCGCAGCAGCGGATCGTCATCGCCCGGCGCATCGTCGCGTTCACTGCCCCAGTACAACGCGCGATAGCGATGGACGTCGTCGAGCGTCAGCATCGGCGCGTGTGCCTCGGTTTCGCGCGCCGGCGATTGCGGTTCGAAGCCGAGCATCGGATAGACGAGCGCGATCCCGTCGATGCCGCCTTCGCCCGCATCGCGCAGCGCGGTCGCGACGGCGGCCGCGAGGTTGCCGCCGGCACTGTCGCCGGCGAGCGTCAGCGGTCGCGCGCACGCGTCGAACGGCCAGCGCGCTGCGTCGCGCGCGGCGCGCGTGACGGCCAGGCAATCGTCGAGCGCGGCCGGCGCGCGATGCTCGGGCGCGAGCCGGTAGTCGACCGCGATCACGGCAAGCCCCGTGTCGGCCGCCAGTTGCGCGGTGATCAACGCATGACTGTCGAGCGAGCCGACGACGAAGCCGCCGCCATGAAAGAACAGCACGGTGCCGCGCGGCTCACCGTGCGCGGGCGCATAGCGCCGCAGCGCGATCGCGCGTCCGTCCGGCGCATGCCACACCGCATCGTGCCGGACGATGCCGGCCGGCAGTTCGGCGGGCGTCCATGCGGCCGCGAAGCGATCGTAGACGCGGCGTTGCTCGTCGGGCGAGCGCGCCGCTGCGTCGGCCGGATACCACGCGTCGACGGCCGCGACGAACGCCGCGATTTCCGGTTCGAGCATCGTGTGCGCTCCGCGGTCCAGGGTTGAACGTCGACGCTAGCGGCGCGGCGGCAGTCCGATCACGCGGCCCGCATACGCAGGGGCCGCGCAATCGCGCTGCACCGCATGCAGTTCAGCCACGCGCGCGGCGACGTCGTCGTCGAACGGCGCCGATTTCGCGCCGTCGCGCGTGTCGACGTGCAGCAGCATCTGCTCGCTCGCCGACACCGCGCCGTCGTGCCCGTCGGCGAACAGTTCGAGATACAGGTGCAGCCGCTTCGCGTCGTGCGCGAGCACCCGCGCATCGACGCGCACGCGCGTGCCCTCCTTGATCTCCTGCAGATAGTTCACGTGCGCTTCGAGCGTGTAGACCGAGCGGCCCCGCTCGCGACGCGCTGCGTCGTCGAGACCGATGCGGTCCAGCAACGCATCGGTCGCGAAGCTGAAGATCAGCAGATAGAACGCGTCGCGCAGGTGGCCGTTGTAGTCGACCCATTCGGGCCGCACGACGTCGCGGTAGATCGTCAGCGGGGTATCGCCTGTCATGTTCGTTCAGTCCTCGAATCGCATTCCGTGCCGCGCCTTCACCGCGGCGATCGCCTTCAGCACCTCGGTGATGCACTCGTCGCGATAGCGTTCGAGTTCCTTGATGCTGCGCGTGCCCTGCTGCTCGCTCGTGCCTTCGACGACGCTGTCGATCAGTGCATCGGTCAGCTTCGGCGCGACCAGCTTCGTCCATGGCAGTTCGAGCGCGGGGCCGAACTGCTGCATGAAGTGTCGCATGCCCGCGTCGCCGCCGGCCAGCGTGTAGGTCAGGAACGTGCCCATGAACGACCAGCGGATGCCCGCGCCGAAGCGGATCGCATCGTCGATCTCGCCGGTCGTCGCGACGCCCTCGTTGACGAGATGCAGCGCCTCGCGCCACAGCGCTTCGAGCAGCCGGTCCGCGATGAAGCCCGGCACTTCCTTGCGCACGTGCAGCGGCCGCATGCCGAGCTTGCGATAGATCGCCATCGCCGCCTCGACCGCCTCCGGCGAGGTGCGCGCGCCGCCGAGCACCTCGACGAGCGGCAGCAGGTAGACCGGATTGAACGGATGACCGACCACGCAGCGCTCCGGATGCGTCGCCCGCGCATAGAAGTCGGTTGGCAGCAGCCCCGACGTCGACGATGCGATGATCGCGTCCGGCTTCGCCGCGCGGCTGATCTGTTCGTGCAGTTCGAGCTTCAGCGCCTCGCGCTCCGGTGCGCTTTCCTGGATGAAGTCCGCGTCGGCGACGCAGGCCTCGATCGTCGACTCGAAGCGCAGCCGCGCGGGATCGGCGCCCGGCGCGAGGCCGACGCGCTCGAGCGCGGGCCATGCATTCGCGACGCTCGCGCGCAAGCGCGCTTCCGCGTCCGGCGCGGGGTCCCACACGACCACGTCCAGACCATGCGCGAGCGCACGGCAAATCCATCCGCTGCCGATCACGCCGGTGCCGATCGCGGCGAACGTCTTGATGTCGGTCTTCACTGCCATGTCAACACATCCTTCAAATCGAGGAGAATCGGACGGCGGCGCACGCCTGCGCGCCGCCGCATTGAATCGGAATCAGCGTTGAAACTCACGCGAACTCGGCCACCGCGCGGCGTTCGAGCAGGCGCTCGCCGCGCGCCGGCAGGCCGAGCTTGCGACGCCCTTCGGCCGGCGTCAGCACGCGGCCGCCGAGCCGTTCGACGATTTCCCGCGCACGCTCGACGAGCGTGCCGTTGGTCGCGTGCACGCCGCGATCGAGCCAGATGTTGTCTTCGAGGCCCACGCGCACGTGGCCGCCGAGCAGCATCGCCTGCGCGACCATCGGCATCTGCATGCGGCCGATCCCGAAGCCGGTCCAGTGCGCGCCCGGCGGCAGGTTGTCGACCATCGCCTTCATCGTGCCGGTGTCGGCCGGCGCACCCCACGGAATGCCGAGGCACAGCTGGAACAGCGGCGGATCGTCGAGCAGCCCTTCCTTCAGCAATTGCTTCGCGAACCACAGATGGCCCGTATCGAAGATTTCCAGCTCCGGCTTCACGCCGAGTTCCTGGATGCGCTTGGCGCCGGCGCGCAGTTGCGCGGGCGTCGACACGTAGATGTAGTCGCCGTCGCCGAAATTCAGCGTGCCGCAGTCGAGCGTGCAGATTTCCGGCAGCAGTTCCTCGACGTGCGCGAGACGCGTGAGGCCGCCGACGAGATCGGTGCCCTTGCCGAAGCGCATCGGGTCTTCGCCCGGACCGATCTCCAGATCGCCGCCCATGCCGGCCGTCAGGTTGATGATCACGTCGACGTCCGCCGAGCGAATCCGGTCGACCACTTCGCGGTACAGGTTCGGGTCGCGGCTGCCGCGGCCCGTCTGCGGATCGCGCACGTGGCAGTGCGCCACCGTCGCGCCGGCCTTCGCGGCCTCGATCGCGGCGGCCGCGATTTCCTTCGGCGTGACCGGAATCGCCGGATGTTTGCCGACCGTATCGCCCGCGCCGGTGACCGCGCAGGTGATGATGACTTCGTGGTTCATGCTGAGTGCCCTCGTTTGCTTCGGTTCGTGTCGCTCGATTTCCGTCGTACTGCAGATGATTTTTCGCTGCGCGCCGCCCGCTCGCGGCGCGTGCGGGCCGTTACAGGCCGAGATAGGCCTTCACGGCAGGCAGGCCGTCCTTGCCGTCGAACGTCTTGACGCCGGCGAGCCAGGCATCGAGCACCTGCGGATTCTTCTTCAGGTACGCCTTCGCGGCATCGGCCGGCTTCGTCTTGTTCATCACCGACTGCATCAGCTGGTTCTCCAGCTGCGTCGTGAAGCGCAGGTTCTCGACGAGCTTGCCCGCGTTCGGGCAGCGCGAGATGAAGTCGGGCGCCGTCAGCGTGTACACGCGCGCTTCGCCGTAGTTCGGGCCGAACGCCGCATCGCCGCCGGACAGGTAGTTCATGCTGATCTGGATGTTCATCGGATGCGGTTCCCAGCCGAGAAACACGACCCACTTCTTGTCGCGGATCGCGCGCTCGACCGTGACGAGCATCCCCGCCTCGCTCGATTCGACCAGCTTGAAGCCGCCGAGGCCGTACTGGTTCGTGTCGATCATCTTCTGGATCGTCGCGTTCGCGCTGCTGCCCGGCTCGATCCCGTAGATCTTGCCGTCGAGCTCCGCGCGGTGCTTCGCGATGTCCTCGAAGGTCTTCAGGCCGGCCTGGTATTCGTAGCTCGGCACCGCGAGCGTCGCCTTCGCGCCCGACAGGTTCGGCGGTTCGACCACGTTGATCGACTTGCTGTCGAGGAACGGCTGGAGCTGCTTCTGCTGCACCGGCCACCAGTAGCCGAGCGAGATGTCCAGCTGCTTGCTCTTCAGGCCGGCGAACGAGATCGGCACCGATGCGATCGTCGTCGTCGGCTTGTAGCCGAGCCCTTCGAACACCGTCGACGCGAGCGCCGTGGTGGACGTGATGTCGGTCCAGCCGATATCCGCGAAGCGTACGTTGCGGCAAGTCGCGGCATCCGTTTCGGCCTGCGCCGCGGTCGCGAACGCGCCGGTCGCCAGCACGGCCGCGACGAACGCGGCGATCTTTGTCGACTTCATGGTTTCTCCCCTTCGGTTGGACCGATGTCCTGCGGATTCGCGGAGTGCGTCCCGGCCTGCATCGTGGGAGTAAAAGTAACGAGCCATATTCACCGCAAGACGACCGCCGGCGACCTGTTCTTGACTATTTGCGACTATGGGTGGAAACCACTACGTGCGGGGAGCGGCTTGTATGGCGGGGGTTTGGGGCGAATTTCGATGAGGAGGGGTTTGTCCGGATGCGGCGTGACGAGATGCCGTACGCTACAACCAGACAGGGTCGGTCAGGTCCGTGCGGCTGCAAGCGCGTTGCCGAAATGCTCGACGGCGCCGTCGAAGCGCGCCGCGCCGACGTCGAACACCCAGCGGCGCAGCGCGGGGGGCGCGGCAAGACCCAGCTCCGCGACCCGATACCCGGTGTCGATCGCGGCCAGCACGGCCTTCACCATGGCCTGCGGCATGCCTTCGGTGGCGACGGTCGTCAGCCCGCCGTCGAGTATGCTCGGCGCAAAGGCCGCGCTTTCGACTTCCTGCTGGATCGCCGTCCGCGCGGCCGTGGCGACGGCATCCGCGGTTCTTTCGATCGTCCAGCTGGCCGGATCGCCGAGCCCGACCAGCAACAAGGCACGCGCCGCGATGCCCGCGGGCGGATGGCTGATCCACAGCGTTTCCATCGGCGCGGCCAGAAAACGGCCCTCGCGCCGCAAGCCGGTGAGTGCCCCCGACAGTGCCAGGTCGAGATGGCGTAACCCGCCGGTCGGGCCATCGCCCGTCGCCTCGCGGGCAAACATGCAGCCACAGGAGAGGTCGACCTGCGCGCCTACGCCATCCCATGCGGCGACCTCGAAGGACACCTCCCGCCAACGACCGATACTGTGTCGAAGAACCATATCGTCTCTCCCGCAAGGCTGGAACAGGGTCCGGAGCGCAGCGCGCCCCGGTGTCCAGCGTTGGTCCTCTTCATCCGCCCGCCCGGGCTTGCGCCGGCGCACGAGCTACTCGTCATCCGCGTACGCCGGTACCTGCGTTGCGCTTATTGCCTGGCGGCAAGACCAAACGCATAGAGCTTGTGACTCGTGCCGTCGTACGGCAGACCGAGCACCTTGGTGTGGTAGCCCGCCCCCCAGTACACCGACCCGTCGACGATGGCAGCGCCCGACACCACCGCGCCGTTGTTCTCGTAGCTCCACTTGATCTCGCCCGTCGCCGCATCGAGCGCATACATGCTCGCGCCCGTCCCGGCCAACGAGCCGGCATAGACGACCCCGTTTGCGGCCGACATCGCCACCGTGTCCATCTTGCCCTGCGGGTCGGCCGTGCGCCACAGCACCTTGCCGGTGGCGGCGTCGACCGCCGCCCAGATGCCGCCCTTGGTCGTCTTCTGGCCGTTCGGACCGTTGTCGACGTCGATCGATTTTCCGTCCAGGTTGCCGATCGAAACGTAGATGCGCTTGCCGTCGGCGGCCGTCCCCCACAGCATGCCGCCCAGCAGGCTGCCCGGGCCGACCTGCGTCTGCCAGACCACCTTGCCGGTCTTGGGATCGAGCGCCCAGTACACGCCGCTCTTCGCGCCTGCGCCCACCAACGTCCTCTCCTTCCCGTTGATGGTCGCCTTGAACAGGTTGGGCCCCGAGCCGAAATCGTAGTCCGGGCCGTCGTCGTGGTCGTAGTTGGTCGACATGTCGGCCGCCAACGTACGGGTATGCCAGACGATCCTGCCGGTCTTGAGGTCGAGCGCGACAAAGCTGTCGATCATGTTGGCAGGCGTATCGGGTTTGCAGTTCTTCTGGGTCGGATAACGGCAGTGACCCGGCGGAACCGAGAAGTTGTTGCCCGTGGTCACGTAGAGCAGGCCGGTTTCATGATCGACCGCAGCCGTGTTGCCCCACACCGAGCCGCCGGTATATCCCTTCGGCACCATATAGGTCTTCCACAGCATCTTGCCGGTCCTGGCATCGAGGGCGACCACCGCGCCGCGATAGGTCGGCTTGTCCTTGAGCGCCTCGGCACGCGACGAGAGGCCGACGTACACTACGCCGCGATCGACGATCGGCGACTGGGTAATGATCGCGGTCGGATCCGAATCCACCTTGGTCCGCCACAGCGGCGCGCCATCCTCTGCCTTCGCTGCCAGCACGAACGCGCCGGTCGGGTTGTTCGCAACCTGGGTGCCCTGCCCGAAGATCAGCGTGCCTTCCCAGTAGGCCGGGCTGGTGCGCGACGCATCGTTGTCGATGCCGCTGTATTCGGCGATCTTCTTCTTCCACTTCACCTTGCCGCTGGCGGCATCGACCGCCCACAGCGAGCCGCCGAAGTCCGGCACATACACGGTGCCGTTGGCGACGGTCGGCGTGGCCGACACGTTGCCGTCGGTATCCAGCGTCCAGCGCGGCGCAAGCTGCGAGACGTTGTCGACGCCGATGACGCGCTCGTCCGGCGCGGTACGCGTGTTGTCGACACCCTGCCCGGCAAAGACCCAGTCCGCCGCCGCACCCGGGCCGCTTGCGAGCATGCCGAACAGGGCAAGCGTTCCGATCATGGCCGGCGTACGCCGGCGCCACGAGGCAAGTCCGGCATGCTGCTTGTTGGATGTTTTCATGACATCACCTTACCGAGAGAAGTGTGACTGATGATGCTGTTGTCGCGCAGCGCATCGTAGATGCCGCGCGCGTCGAGCACCGGCGAGTGATACGAGATCATGATCCCGTCCGAGCGGCCGAAGTCGTCGGCCGTGCCGTGGTTGAAGCCGCGCGACTGGTTGCCGAACGCATACTGCGCCTGCACGTCGAAGCCGCCGGTCACCGGGCTGTGATAATCGATGTTGTTGCTGATGTGGCACAGGTATTCGACGACGCCGTCGATCCGGCCGTACAGCGTCACGCACGTCTGCGCGAACGCGGCCGCGGCCGCCGGTGCGGCGGCCACGATCAGCCATGCGAAATGTTTGAATACGAATCGAAAAATCAGGCCCGCCCCTCCGCGTCTCGACCATCCTGTGCATGCCTCGCGAGCGCGCACGTTGTATCCGCAATCGATCGAAAAAACATCCGGGCCCTCGCCGCGCCAGGCGCGAGCAGGTCGCCCGTCATCCCGATACCCTTCTTGCAAACGGCTGCGTGCCGAGCGCACTGCATACGCCGGTGCATTATCGTTGCGCCGACAACGCATGCCATCACGGAAGCGATGGTGCAACGCACACCATACGAATCGACATGCACGCGTCTGACGTTGATAATCCGCCGAACGGCGACGGAAGAAGCGCCAAAGACGATGGAATCGACACGGTACGCGGCCGCCGCGAGCCTTCCTTCGTTGTGGACCGACCATGAGGGTAGGACAAGCACGACGCGATGAACATCCACTATTTGGAAATTCACCAATGCCGCTCGCTTCTTAATGACGGAATCAAGTCATGCCGTCATCGGACTTGCCGCCCCTGTTACCGGCCCTGCGCCGTGACGATCCAGTGATGGATGACAACGCAACCGATGATGACAATGCGTGCAATTGCAACACGCCCGCCGGAGCACGCCATGTGCATCGGCAAACGACGAAAAGCGGGGATGACGCGGTTGCCGGCCGCGCGCGTACCGGCCGGCAAGCGAAGGCTTATCGCGGCGCTTCGACGTAGGTTTCCCTGCAGATCTCGCGCAGCGCCTGGACGAGCACATCCCGCGTCGGCGCATGCGATTCGGCGGCGCGGGTAAACAGCGCGATGGGCGGCAGCGTCCAGACCAGCGAGTAAGGCACGATCGCGACGCCGGCGATGCGCACCATTTCTTCCGCGATATCGGCCGGCACGATCGACACCGCGTCGTCGCTCGACGCGATCATTTCGCCGATCAGCTTCGACGAGTAGCTTTCGACGATCGGCACGGGCGGCGCGATGCCCGCCGACAGAAACAGGTCGGTCACCTGCTCCCGCATCGGCGTGTGGGGCGCGCCGAGAATCCAGTCCAGCGCGTGCAGCTTCTCCCAGTCGAGTTTCGTGCGGGCCAGTTTCGCGGCGAGCCGCCGGCTCGCGATCATGCGGGGCTGCTGCTGGTACAGGACTTCGAAGGAGACCTGCCCCAGATCGATCGCCGACGATGCCCGCCCGATCACGAGATCGACGCTGTGGTCCTTGAGCTGCAACAGCAGCTGATCGCTGGTGCCCTCGTGGATCGTCACGGTCAGGCGCCGTTCCATCCGGGACTGCAGGCGCTTGAGCGCCGCCGACAGCATCTGGCCCGAAATAAACGGAATCACGCCGATATGCAGGTGCGCCGCATGGCCGGCGGCGACCGCCTCCATCTCGCGGGCGAGATGGTCGAGATCCTTCAGCATCGCCTTGGCGCGCTCGAGCACGACCGAACCGAGCGCGGTCGGCCGCATCCCGCGCGACGAGCGCTCGAACAGCGGCGTGCCGAACATGCTTTCCAGCTCGGACAGCGCATTCGTCACGGCGGGCTGGCTGCTGGCCATGTGCTCCGCGACGCGCGTCAGCGACCCGTGCTGCTGGATCTGCAGCAACAGCATCAGGTGCCGCATCTTCAGGCGCGCGCCAAGCCGCCTGACCACGTCGTTCGCGTCGAATGTCATTGCCGTACCGCCGCACCATCATGAAAAAGTGATGGACCGATATTAAAACAGAATCATCTCCTTATGGCTGATCCCTAGAATCACCTCATGGATCGCGTCGGGACTGGCCTGACGCGCACGCCCGGACCCGACAACATGAAACAGACAGAGACCCAGCAGCAGGCCGCGTACGACTATCACGAGTTTCCGACCCCGGGGAAGATCTCCGTCGTCGCCAGCAAGCCGCTCGTGACGCAGCGCGATCTCGCGCTCGCCTACACGCCCGGCGTCGCCAGCGTCTGCGAGTCGATCGCCGCCGAGCCGCTGAACGCGCACCGCTTCACGAGCCGCGGGAATCTGGTGGGCGTCATCACCAATGGCACCGCCGTGCTGGGTCTGGGCAACATCGGCGCGCTCGCGTCCAAGCCGGTCATGGAAGGCAAGGCCGTGCTGTTCAAGAAGTTCGCGGGGATCGACGTGTTCGACATCGAGATCAACGAAACCGACCCGGACAAGCTCGTCGACATCATCGCCGGCCTCGAGCCCACCTTCGGCGGGATCAACCTCGAGGACATCAAGGCGCCGGAGTGCTTCACCGTCGAGCGCAAGCTGCGCGAGCGCATGAAGATTCCCGTCTTTCACGACGACCAGCACGGCACCGCCATCACCGTCGCCGCCGCGTTCATCAACGGGCTGAAGGTGGTCGGGAAGTCGATCAAGGAAGTGAAGGTCGTGACGTCCGGTGCCGGCGCGGCGGCGCTGGCCTGCCTGGACCTGCTCGTCGACCTCGGGCTGCCGGTCGCGAACATCTGGGCGACGGATATCGAAGGCGTCGTCTATCGCGGCCGCACCACGCTGATGGATCCGGCCAAGGAACGCTTCGCGCAGGAAACCGATGCGCGCACGCTGTCCGAAGTAATCGGCGACGCGGACGTGTTCCTCGGGTTGTCGGTCGGCGGCATCCTGAAGCCGGAGATGCTGAAGGCGATGGCCGCGCGGCCGCTGATTCTCGCGCTCGCCAACCCGACGCCGGAGATCTTCCCCGAACTCGCGCACGCGACACGCGACGACGTCGTGATCGCGACCGGCCGCTCGGATTTCCCGAACCAGGTCAATAACGTTCTCTGCTTCCCGTACATCTTCCGCGGCGCGCTGGATGTGGGCGCGACGACGATCACCCGCGAAATGGAAATCGCCGCGGTTCACGCGATCGCCGGCCTCGCGCAGGAAGAGCAGAACGACATCGTCGCCGCGGCCTACGGCGGCGACGAAGTGTCGTTCGGTCCGCAATACCTGATTCCGAAGCCGTTCGATCCGCGCCTGATCGTGCGTATCGCGCCGGCCGTCGCCAAGGCGGCGATCGAAGGCGGCGTGGCGACGCGCCCGCTCGCGGATCTCGACGCGTATGTCGAGCAGCTGCAGCAGTTCGTCTACCACTCGGGCGCGTTCATGAAGCCGCTGTTCGCGACCGCACGCCAGCTCGTGCGCGACGGCGGCAAGGCACGCATCGTGTTCACCGAAGGCGAGGACGAGCGCGTGCTCCGCGCGGTGCAGGTGATCGTCGACGAGAAGCTCGCGCGCCCGATCCTGGTCGGCCGGCCGGAGGTGCTGCTCGCGCGGATCGAGCGGTTCGGCCTGCGCCTGCGTCTCGGTCAGGACGTCGAGGTGACCAATCCGGAATACGACGAGCGCTTCCCGCAATACTGGACCACGTATTGGGAACTGCGCTGCCGCGACGGCATCTCGAAGGAAATGGCGCGCGTCGAGATGCGCCGGCGCCTGACGCTGATCGGCGCGATGATGGTGCGGCTCGGCGATGCGGACGGGATGATCTGCGGGACGGTCGGCGAGTATCACAACCACCTGCGCTTCGTCGACGAAGTGATCGGCAAGAAGCCCGATGCATCGACCTACGCGGCGATGAACATCCTGCTGCTCAATCAGCGGACGGTCGCGCTCGTGGATACGCACGTGAACGACAACCCGGATGCCGAGCAGATCGCGGAATTCACGATCGCGGCCGCGCGGCAGATGGAATGGCTGAACCTCACGCCGAAGGCTGCGCTGCTGTCGCGGTCGAACTTCGGGTCGGGCAGCGCGGCGTCGGGCGTGAAGATGCGCAAGGCGCTCGAGATCATCCGCGCGCACGCGCCGGATATCGAAGCCGATGGCGAGATGCATGGCGACTGCGCGCTCGATGAGGCGCTGCGTGCGCGGCTGCTGCCGATGTCGCCGCTGAAGGGCGCGGCGAACCTGCTCGTGTGCCCGAACGTCGATGCAGGGAACATCGCTTACAACCTGCTCAAGACGGAAGCCGGCAGCAACGTCGCGGTCGGGCCGTTCCTGCTGGGGGTCAATGCGCCGGTGAACATCCTCACGTCGAGCGCGACCGTGCGACGGATCGTGAACATGACGGCGTTGACCGTGATCGAAGCGAATCGGAACGCGGCGGGTTGAGTGCGGCCCAGGTAGTCGCATGATGGGGGCCGGCTGCGGCCGGCCCCCATCATGCGAGCGAAGTATTAGAATCGTCGGCAATCGGCTCCCGATTCGGCGGCCGTCCCCGCTCGCGAGAAGAAGCGATGAAGGTAACGATTGCATACCTCGACGAACCGCCATTTGGATGGACGGAACCGGATGGCACGGCAACCGGTGCCGACCTCGATCTCGCCGGCGAGATCCTTCGGGCGATCGGTGTCACGCGGATCGAACCTCACCTGACGACGTTCAGTGAACTGCTGCCCGGTGTCGCCGCAGGCCGCTGGGACATGAACGTTCCGCTCTTCGTTACGCCGGAACGCGCCGCCAAGGTCGCGTTCAGCGTACCCGTGTGGGGAATCGCGGACGGCTTTCTCGTTCGCGCCGGAAACCCGAAGCAACTGACCGGCTATGCGTCGCTTGCCGCGCGTCCCGATGCACGTCTTGGCATCATTACCGGACAGGTACAGCACGACTCGGCGAAAGACGCGGGCGTGAGCGAGCATCAGATCACCCTGTTCGACCGGCAAGCCGATGCGATCGACGCGGTGCGCGCCGGCGCGGTCGACGCGTACGCGAGTACTGCGCTCGGACTTCGGATCGTGGCGAAGCGGATGGGCGGCGCATTGCTCGAGGCCGTCGCGCACGAACCGCCAGCGGGCCGGATACACCACCGGCCGCCGTTGGGCGCCTTCTCGTTCAATCGACAAAACAGCGCGTTGCTCGATGTGGTCAACCAGCAGCTGCGCTCGTATCTGGGCTCGCCGGAGCATCGCGCGCGCATGGCGGGATTCGGATTGAGCAGTGCCGAAATCGATCCTGCCCTCCGCTGAAACGGTGCCGCGACGATGAGCACCGGCAATTGGAGAAAGCGCATTCGACATGGTGATGCTGGAAGCTGCGGATCGCGCACGCTGGTGCTGGTGCTAGTGCTCGCGAAAACGGGCGGCGCCGCTGGCGCGCATCGAGACGCCGAACCGTTTTCCGGAGGGACGTTCGCCGCTCGACACGGTTTCAATACGCCGGTGCGAACCGTCGAGCAGGACTGTCGCTGGCGAGTAACGGCCGGCAGCGGCGTTGAAGATCGAAGACGACACCTGGAGGCCATGACGTGACGGACACCGAAAAATACGTGATGGAGTGCATCACCAAATGGGTCTGGTCAGGCTTCAACGCCCCCGATGATGTCCGGGAAATGATGGAGGACATCCTGGAGCCGGACTGTGACGCGGATCGGCTGGAAGGTTTCATCGAGTCGGAATTCGAACGCAAGGCTGCGGCAGAACGGTCCTGGCCTCGGGAGACGGATTGCGATCGGCTGGATCGCGTGTTCGATGAACTGGACGACGACGGCATCTGCGCGCTGTCGAACGCCGGATACACGATGTCGGATGGCCACTCGGACGTTTCGGAAGCCGTGCAGGACGCGCCGCAAGGGCGCTATCACGGGTACTGCTTTTATCACGGACAGGATGTCGAAAGAGCGCTGGATGGACACGGCCTCACGCTCGCCTTCGGCGACCTCGCCGGCGACGACGCGCGCGGTGCGGTAGTGGGCCGCCGGGTCGCGGAAGCGCTTGCGCGGGCCGGGTTCGAAACGTCCTGGAACGGGTCTGTCGCCAGTCGTATCGAGCTTCCATCGTTCGACTGGAAGAGACGCCATCGGTAGCATCGGGGGTATAGGCCGGGATCTGACTGGTGGGTCAACGTCAGATTGGGTCTCGGATAATACGATCGTTCGTCGCCAATGGCGGTGATCGACCCCTTCCGGTCATCGGATCGTCCAGCGCTGGATGGCGGCTTTCGGTGGCGAAGGCGCCATCCACTTGAGACTACCCTCGTATTGCTGGTCGCCCAGATAGCCGTCTACCGTAGTGAAGCTTTTCCAAGGATTCAGTCCTCGCTGGTATCGCTGATTCACTCGCCCAGATACGCCGCCCGCACCTTCGGATCATCGAGCATCTGCTTCGCATCACCCGACATCGTGACGAGACCCGAGTCCATCACGTAGCCGCGATTCGCCGCCTGCAGCGCAAGACGCGCGTTCTGCTCGACCAGCAGGACGGTCATGCCTTCGGACGAAATCAACCGCACCACTTCGAAGATCTTCTCGACCATGATCGGCGACAGACCCATCGACGGCTCATCGAGCAGCAGCAGCTTCGGCCGCGAGATGATCGCGCGCGCCATCGCCAGCATCTGCTGTTCGCCCCCCGACAGCGTGCCCGCGTATTGTAATGCGCGCTCTTTCAGACGCGGAAAGAAGCCGAACATGCGGTCGACGTCCTTCTGGATGGCGTCCTTGTCGGTGCGCAGATACGCGCCCATCTGCATGTTCTCGACGATCGACATGCGCGCGAAGATGCCGCGCCCTTCCGGCACCATCGCGAGACCGCGCTTGAGCAGCTCGTGCGCGGGCAGCCCTTTGATGGACTGACCCATGTACTCGATGTCGCCGGCCGCGTACGCCTTCAGGCCCGTGATCGCCTTCATCGTCGTGGTCTTGCCCGCGCCGTTCGCGCCGATCAGCGTGACGAGTTCGCCCTGCCCGACCTCGAGGTCGACACCCTTGACCGCCTGAATGCCGCCGTAGTTGACCTGCAGGCCCTTGATTTTCAACATTGCTTGCGTCGTGGACATCAGTGGACCCCCGCACCCAGATAAGCTTCGATCACCTTCGCATCCTTCTGCACGTCCTGCGGCAAACCCTGCGCAATCACCTTCCCATAGTCGAGCACTGTCATGCGGTTGCACAGGCCCATCACCAGTTTCACGTCGTGCTCGATTAGCAGGATGGTCCTGCCATCGGCGCGGATCTTGTCGAGCAGGCGCGTGAGTTCGACCTTCTCGGTCGCGTTCATGCCCGCTGCCGGCTCATCGAGCGCAAGCAGCTTCGGATCGGTCGCGAGCGCGCGCGCGATTTCCAAACGGCGCTGGTGGCCGTACGAGAGATTGCGCGAGGTGTAGTCGGCGTACTGCGCAATGCCCACGTATTCGAGCAGTTCGAGCGCGCGCTCCTTGATCTCGCGCTCTTCCTTGCGCTCAGCCGGCGTCTGGAACACCGCGCCCAACAGGCCGTGCTTCGTGCGCACGTGGCGGCCCACCATCACGTTTTCCAGCGCGGTCATACCGCCGAACAGGCGAATATTCTGGAAGGTGCGCGCGATGCCCGCCTTCGCCACCTGATACACGGTGGTCGGCGTATAGGTGTCACCGTCGAGCCGGAACTCGCCCGAGTCTGGCGTATAGAGGCCCGTGATCACGTTGAAGAACGTGGTCTTGCCCGCGCCGTTCGGGCCGATCAGGCCGTAGATGGTGCCTGCCTCGATCTGCAGGCCCACTTCGGAGAGTGCCTGCAGGCCGCCGAAGCGTTTGCTCACGCCCTTCACCGACAGGCGGATTGGTTTGTCGCTCATAGTCTGTTCTCCGTCCGGTCGTTTATGCGCGCACCGGCTTCTTGCTCGTGCGCTTCGCGATCTTCGCGATCTTGTCTTCGTGCTTCGCGGCAGGCCACAAGCCTTCCGAGCGGTAGAGCATGATGATGACCATCGCGAGGCCGTAGAGCAGCTGACGAATGACTTCGGTATCGACGACTTCATGGCCGAACAGCATGTGCTGCAGCGGGCCCATGGACGAGCGCAGGAACTCGGGAAAAATGGCCAGCAGCACCGCGCCGAGAATCACGCCCGGAATATGGCCCATGCCGCCCAGCACCACGCAGGCGAGCACCACGACCGATTCCCAGAACGTGAACGATTCCGGCGAGACGAAGCCCTGGAACGCACCGAACATCGCGCCCGAGAGGCCGCCGAACGACGCGCCCATCGCAAACGCGAGCAGTTTCACGTTACGGGTGTTGATGCCCATGGCCTTCGCGGCGATTTCGTCTTCGCGGATCGCGGCCCATGCGCGGCCGATGCGCGAGTGCTGCAAACGCGTACACACCCAGATCACGATCAATGCGCAGAGCACGAACACGTAGTAGTAGCAGTACACCGCGGTAAACGTGAAGCCGAACAGCGTGTGCGGCTGCGAGAGATCCATACCCGCAACATGCAGCGGCGCGACCCCCGTAATGCCCTGCGGCCCGTTGGTGATGTTCACCGGACGGTCGAGGTTGTTCATGAAGATGCGGACGATTTCCCCGAAGCCGAGGGTCACGATCGCGAGGTAGTCGCCGCGCAGACGCAGTGTCGGCGCGCCGAGCAGGACGCCCGCTAGCGCGGCGAGCCCCATCGCCGCCGGCACCACGATCCAGTACGGCGTGTGCATCCCGCCCGGGAACATGTTGGCGATCCAGGCGAATTGCGTGGCGAGGTGCGGGGAAGTCAGCAACGCGGCGGTGTAGGCGCCCACCGCATAGAACGCGATGTAGCCCAAGTCCAGCAGGCCGGCGAAGCCGACCACCACGTTCAGGCCCAGCGCGAGCATCACGTAGAGCATCGCGAAGTCGAGCACGCGGACCCAGTAGTTGCCGCCCGTGGCGCCGACCACGAAGGGCAGCGAGGCCACGACGATGGCGGTCACGATGCCCACCGTGAGCGTTTTCGCGGTGTTTTTTTCAGGGATGAGCGTCGTCGGCGGCTCGATCGGTTGAATGGATGTCATGTTGTGTTCCCCTCTTTATGCGCGGTCCGCGACCCGTTCGCCCAACAGCCCCGACGGACGGAACACGAGCACGACGATCAGCACGACGAACGCAAACACGTCCTGATAGTTACTGCCGAACACGCCGCCCGTGAGGCTGCCGATGTAGCCGGCGCCAAGCTGCTCGATGAGGCCGAGCAGCACGCCGCCCACCATCGCGCCGCCCAGGTTGCCGATGCCACCAAGCACCGCCGCGGTGAACGCCTTCATGCCCGGGATGAAGCCCATATAGAAGTGGGCGTTGCCGTATTCGGAGGCGATCATCACGCCGGCCAGCGCGGCAAGCGCCGAGCCGATCATGAAGGTGGCCGAAATCACGAAGTTCGGATTCACGCCCATCAGGCTCGCGACGCTGGAGTTCTCGGCGATGGCGCGCATCGCGCGGCCGAGCTTGGTGTTGTGCACGAGCAGCAGGAGGCCCGCCATCACGAGGAACGCGACGACGATGATCACGATCTCGGTGGGCGAGATCACGGCGCCGACGCCGGTTTCAGTCGGCTTGATGGCGTTGATGGGATCGGTCGAGATGAGCTGGGGGAACGCGAGCGGATTGCGGCCCCAGATGATCATCGCGAGCGTCTGCAGTAGGATCGACACGCCGATCGCGGTAATCAACGGGGCGAGACGCGGCGCGCGGCGCAGTGGCCGGTACGCGACCTTTTCAATCGCGTACCCGATGACCGCACACACGACCGCGGCGACCGCGAGCGCGATGCACAGCGTGGGGATGTTCCCGAGGCCCGGGAAGTGATTGTGGAGCACGTTGATCGCGGAGAGCGCGACCATGGCGCCCATCATGAGCACGTCGCCGTGCGCGAAGTTGATGATGCCCAGAATCCCGTACACCATGGTGTAGCCGAGCGCGATGATGGCGTAAATGCTGCCAAGTACCAGCCCGTTGATTAACTGCTGCAGGAAGATATCCATATCCGGTTTAGAGCGTCCGGCCGTTGTGCGCTTACGGAAATTACGCCCCGCACGACAGGATGCGTCGGCAGTCAGCGTTTTCGCTATCAAGACGGCGGGAGTGAGGGAAAAAGAGGAGGTGTACGACCGACACAACCGCATCACTGAAGTTGTGCCGGGTTGAACAACCGGCCCTGCCGGGTTAGTTCTTCACGTAGTCAAGGAGGGTTTGCTTTCCACCGACATACTTGTAGAGGGAAATCGTCCCGTGGACCAGGTCGCCCTTCGAATCGAACTGTGTCTGGCCGAGCACACCCTCGTAGTTCGTCGCTGGCATTGCGGCAAGAATCTTGTCGGGGGCCGTCGAGCCGGCGCGCTTCATCGCTTCGGCGATGACGTATACAGCGTCGTAAGCGAATGGCGAGTTGAGGACGGGGTGTGTACCGAAGCGCTTTTCGTAGCGCTGCATGAAGGCCGGGCCCTTGGGCATCTTCTCGAGCGGCGAGCCTGCGACGGAGCAGATCACATCATCGGCCGCGTCCCCGGCGAGTTTCGAAAGGTCGTCGGCACACAGGCCGTCGCCTGCAAGAATCTTCTGCGTCATGCCGAGCTGCTTGGCCTGCTTCGCAAACGGGCCGCCCGTTGCGTCGAGGCCCCCATACATGATTACGTCCGGATGCGCGCCCTTGATTTTTGTCAGGATAGCGCGGAAGTCGATAGCCTTATCGTTGGTCGCGTCGTGCGAAACCACCGAAAGGCCATCTGCCTTCGCACGTTTCTCGAATTCATTGGCCAGACCCTGCCCATATGCGGTGGCGTCGTCGACGATGGCAACTGTCCTGACTTTTAACTTCCGCATCGCGTAATCGGCGAGGGCCGGCCCTTGCTGGGCATCAGTTGCCACCACGCGGTATGCGGTCTTGAAGCCCTGGAGCGTGTACGCCGGATTCGTAGCCGACGGTGAGACCTGAACGATACCGGCGTCACGATAGATCTTGGAGGCCGGAATCGTCGTTCCAGAATTCATGTGACCGACTATCGCCACTACTTTGGCGTCGACAAGCTTTTGTGCGACCTGCGTGGCCTGGCGCGGATCGCCAGCATCGTCTTCGGTGTCGAGAACCAGCGTGACCTTCTTTCCGCCGACGACAAGCCCCTTTTCGTTGATTTCCTCGACCGCGAGCCTTGCACCGTTCTCAGTGTCCTTGCCCAGATATGAAGCCGGACCGGTGAGAGGCGCGACTTCACCGACTTTCACGGTTTCGTCGGCATGCGCCACCCCGGCAGAAACGGCAGCCAGCGCCCCCAGAATGCCAAAGGTCGTCGCACGGCGACCCAATATTTTGCTCTTGGTCATTGCATTACCTCATCGATAGTTATCTGCATCGAGGGCGATCCGCTGGATTGTCCCCGTCGCCTCTGTCCTTGTACCGCGCGGCAGGTGGTCTGCGCTGGCGAGACAAATTTATGCAGACACAAACCAGCGGCATTGCACCGATTTGCCAGAAAACAGAAGAAATGCGACAGCGGCGATGCGTACCGTGCGGTCTTATAATGGCGTGACACCGATTACTCGCGCTGCCCATGTTTTCCTCCGACGATCCCCCGGCCAAAGCGCCGCCGGCCCACGAACTGGTGGGCCGGCTTGACTCGCTTTCTACGGCACCCGAGTCGCTTCTGGGGCGTTCCGGCGCGGAGCTCAATGTCGGAATCCTGCTATGGCCGCGCTTTCCGCTCTTGTCGCTTGGCGGGCTCTGTGACGCGTTACGTCACGCTGCCGATCGCAGCGACCAGAGTCGTCAGTTGCGCTGTCTCTGGACGACGATTGGCGTGCACGACACCACCGTCGAATCGAGCTGCGGTATCGCTGTACCGGTGCAGGCGGCCTTTCCGGAAGTCGGGCAGTTCGACTACATCGTCGTCATCGGCGGCCTGCTGCCGCATCTCGAGAAGGTGGACAGGCGCTACTGGGACTACCTGAGCGCCGCCGCACAGGCGGGCGTTCCGCTGGTAGGCATCTGCACTGGTAGCTTTGTCCTCGCCCATGCCGGGCTCATGCAGGATCACGTCGCATGCGTGCACAGCTTTCACTTCGACGACTATCGCAACATGTTCCCCGGGCTACGCGTCGTCACGCATGCCGACTACTTTATTGACGGCGATCGCATCACGTGTGCGGGCGGCATCTCGGTCATCGAGCTCGCCGCGCGGCTCATCAATCTGCATTGCGGACCTGACCGCGCATCGAAGGTGATTCACCAGATGACCGTAAGTCGGCAGGCCGGCGCCTCGTTCATCGAGCGCCGCCGCGCACTGGGCTACCTGTCGGTGGACGATGCAAACGTACGCCATGCTGCGCTGCTCATGGAGGAAAACCTCGAAGCGCCGCTTAACATCGCGGTGATCGCGAAGATGATTGGCACGAGCGTGCGCCAGCTCGAGCGGGCATTCATGGCCGAGATGAAGGTGTCGCCGAATGAGTTCTATCGAGGTATGCGGCTACGCTACGCGCGCTGGATGCTGCTGAACACCGGGCGCAAGGTCACTGACATCGCATATGAGTGTGGTTTTGCCGATTCCGCGCATTTCATCAGGGTGTTCCGCGAGACCTACGGCGTGACCCCTGGCAAGCTGCGTGGTTCGCGCGCAGGTCCAACCGAGGACTGAAGCTGTGCGGCCGAGGGGGGCGACGCCATCGCTGCGCGCACCCTGTCCGGCGGAGATTCGTTGTCGCGTTTCTTCTATTTTTTTGCTCTTCAGTGCAATTCCGCTGGTGTCGCCTGGCTCAACATCCTGTCTCGTGTGAGTGCACCGTGAAACAGGGAAACAAGCGACATGCAGATTGCCGTATTGGGTGCAGGTGTCGTCGGTCTGGCGAGCGCCTACTATCTGAACCGGGCCGGACATCAGGTCATCGTTATCGACCGGCATGGTGATGTGGCCGCCGAGACCAGCTTCGGTAATGGCGGCCAGTTGTCGTATAGCTACGTCGCGCCGCTTGCCGGGCCGGGCGTGCTGTCGAAGCTGCCCGCGTGGCTCGCTCGACGGGATTCGCCAGTGCGCTTCCGGCCGTCGGTGAGCACCGAGCAGTGGCTCTGGTGCCTGAAATTCGTGTTCGCCTGCACGCACCGGCGTAGCAATCTCACCACGCGCGAGTTGCTCTCGCTCTCATTTGCGAGCCGCGCGCTCATGCACCAACTCCTGCGCGACGAACCCACGCTCGACTTCGACTTTCAACACTCTGGAAAGCTCGTCCTGCACCGCGACGCTGCCGCCATGAAGGGTGCCATCGATTTGCTTGATTTCCAGCGCTCGCTCGGCTGTGAGCAGGAGGCACTGTCTGCGGCCGAATGCGTCGCGCTCGAACCCGCACTGACTGATGTGCGCGAGCTGATTGTCGGCGGTATCTATACGCGTAGCGAAGATACAGCCGATTGCCATCGCTTTAGCAAAGGTCTTGAAGCCATTTTGAGGGCACGCGGCGTGCAGTTTGCGATGAATACGCGCATCGACGCACTGGAGGTCGCCAAAGGCGGACACATCGTAGCGCGCAGCGGCGGCGGGACACTCGAAGCGGACCATGTCGTCGTAGCTGCTGGGGCAAGCGCTGCGCACCTGCTCCAGCCATTGGGCGTTCGTGTGCCCGTCTATCCTCTCAAGGGCTACAGCCTGACCTACTCGCTGGGACCTCAGGCAATAGCACCGACGTTGAGTGTTACCGATTTCGCCCGCAAAGTGGTCTATGCGCGACTTGGCGACCGGTTGCGCGTGGCAGGTATGGCCGACCTAGACGGGTACTCCCTGAAGTCCGATCCATCACGCGTTGCCGCGCTACATGCGGAGGCCGCCGCGCTGTTCCCTCAGGTTGTAGCCAATCACGCTGACGCCACTGAGTGGACCGGGCTGCGTCCCGCCACGCCACGCGGCAAGCCGATTATCGGGCCCACGCGTTATCCGAATCTCTGGCTCAACATCGGGCATGGTGCGCTCGGTTTTACGTTGGCCTCCGGTTCAGCTGCGTTGCTCACGGGTTGGATCGACGGCAAGCCTGACTCGTCGCTGTCCAGCTTTTTCGCGCTCGCCCAATGAGCCGTGCAGCCTGTGGCGCACGGCTGTCCTCAATCAAAAATTCCTCGAGTCGATACCGAATGAAAGACAAACCCAATATTGTGGTCATCGGCACGGGCGGTACGATTGCCGGCCGTGGCGCAAGCGCTGTCGACACTTCAGCATACGCGTGCTCAGTGCTCCCGATTGATGAAATCTTGTCGGCCATTCCAGAAGCGTCGTCGCTCGCAAACCTGAGCGCAGAACAGCTGCTGCAGGCGGGCTCAGAGAACTTCAACGAACAGCACCTGCTCATGATCGGGAAGCGGGTGTCCGAGGTGCTCAAGGACGACACAGTAGACGGTGTCATTCTCACGCACGGCACTGACACCATCGAGGAAACCGCGTACTTTCTGCATCTGACGTTGAAGAGCGTGAAGCCCGTCGTTGTAGTTGGTTCGATGAGGCCGCCATCGGCGATGAGCTCCGACGCATCGCTGAATCTCTACGACGCGATTGCGGTAGCCATTCATCCGTCCTCGCATGGAAAGGGAACGCTTGTCGTCGCAAACGAAGAAATCCACACTGCTCGAGACGTTACGAAGACAAACAGCTTCAAGCTCGAGGCATTCCGCTCGCCCTACGGCGCGCTTGGTTACGTGACCCAAGGCAAGCCTCGCTACTACCGCATGCCATCGCGCGATCATACTGTTTCCACCCCGTGGTCCATCGACGACATCAAGGCGTTGCCAAAAGTCGACGTCGTCTACGCCTACGGCGCGCTTGGCAGTAGTCTCGTCCGCGCCATTGCAGCGGATGCGCGCGGCCTTGTCTTCGCTGGCACCGGCAACGGCAACATCGCGGAGCATATGGTCGGGCCGCTGCGGGAGGCAACGCGCGGCGGCATGCACGTGGTGAGGGCTTCGCGCACAGGCAGTGGCATAGTCGTGCGCAACGGCGCGCAGCCTGACGACGACTATGACTGGATCGTCGTCGACGATCAGGCGCCTCAAAAGGCTCGCATTCTCCTGATGCTGGCGATGCTCAGCCATCCGGATGACCGCCGCGCATTGCAGGCAGCCTTCTACCGCTTCTGAACCCTGCCAGGAAATACCATGTACATCATTACCGACGATCAGGTTCAACGGCTGATCACCATGGGCGACGCCATTGAAACAATGCGCTTTGCGCTTGCTGAACAAGGCCGCCGGCACGCAAAGATTCAGTCACGCGTGCGCACGCTCGGCGAAAACGTGTCGTTGAGCACGATGGGGGCAATTCTGCCCGCTGCCGGCGTGTGCGGTGCGAAGGTCTACTCGACGCACAACGGCGTCTTCGACTTCGTGATTCCGTTGTTTTCCACTCGTGACGGCAGGTTGCTCTCCATTATCCACGGCGGCGCACTCACGGAATACCGCACAGCGGCGGTAACCCGCGTCGCGTTTGATACGTTTGGCCGCACCGATGCTGAGGCTCTGGCCGTGTTCGGAACTGGCGTCCAGGCGAGAGCCCACATCCGGGCGCTTGTCGAGAATTCGGGCATCAAGCGCGTACTGGTGGTCGGCATCGAGGGCGTGCAGGAAGCGATTGCGCAAATGCAGGCGCGTTACGCTGGCGTACGCTTTGAGGCCTCAACCGCAGAAACAGCGGTGCAGGTGGCCGACGTCGTTGTCACTGCAACCCGCAGCACGGTCCCGCTCTTCGACGGCGCCGACCTCAAACCAGGAACCTTCGTCGCAGCGATCGGCTCCAGCAAGCCAAGCGCACGCGAAGTGGACGATACGACGCTTTCCCGGGCCGGCATGATTGTTGTCGAATCACTAGAGCAGGCAGAGAAAGAGGCGGGGGATCTGCTGATGGCGGCGCCGGGTGTCGTTGACTGGAGCACCGTTGCGGAACTCGGCGATGTCATCGCCAATGGAGTTGCCGGGACGCGCTCGCAAGCCGATATAACGGTCTTCAAATCGCTTGGGATTGCGCTTGCCGACGTTGCACTCGGCGAGCTGGTCACGCGCAGGGCGATGGCAGTGGCGGAGGCTGAGCTAGGACCGGACGTCCAGATGTCTCGGTAGAGAAACAGGTAAACGTCTCTTTGTGGCCACCCGCCGCCCCTCACCCGCGGAGGAAGCGGTAATCGGCCCCACGAACGGCTGCCTGGGCGTGCAATTCGCCCCTCGTCCGAAAATACTTGACCTTGTCACAGTGACAAGGCGTCCACTGTCGGGCGAGGAGGCGTTCATGACCCGTCACTATCCCCCGACTTCCCGTCACGCACTGACCACGGCACTCGAGCATCCGGACGCTTCGCTCCGCCTTGCGGCTGCGCTGGGTGCCGGCACGGCTCCCGATCCAGGCCAGATCACGCTACTGGTGAAGCGTTGCGGTGTCGAACCGGATTTCTTCGTTCGCGACATGCTCACCTGGGCGCTCACCCGGCATGCGCAGGATCTGACCTTGCCATTGCTGCTTGACGAGCTGCGCTCGCCGTTGGCGCAAGCGCGTAGCCAGGCGCTGCATACGCTCTCGAAGATCGGCGACCCCGCAACCTGGTCAGCGATCACGAGCGGGCATCTACATGACCCCGATCCTGAGGTGGCACGAACTGCGTGGCGCACCGCGGCGGGGCTGGTGCCGACCTGGCAACGAGCCGCCTTGGCACGCGAACTGGTTCGCGAGCTGGGCCGCGGCGACAAGGACCTCAAGCGCAGTCTGAGCCGTGCCTTACTCATGCTTGGAGACGACGCCATGGCCCCGCTCGATGCGGCGGTACGACACACGGACCCGGCGGTTCGCGTTCATGCCTGCGCGAGCCTCAGGCTCATCGCGGACCCGGAGAGTGCGTTTGTGCTCGATCCAGCCGATGCGTGGCGCGCAGGTGCACCGTCGCCCTACGCCGATGAATAGGCGGGTTGACGGCGATCGATGTGATGAGCCACGTGTTGGCCGAGGTGATGGACGCCGTTGGCGGTTTGTTAGAATCTTCGAGGCTCGATGGGAGCCAAGGCCGACACACGACGCGGCGTGAACCAGATGACACCGGAGACAAGTGATGCGCATCAGCGAGTTGGCCAATCGTTCCGGCGTCAGCGCGCGCATGCTGCGGCACTACGACGCGATCGGACTGGTCAGCCCATCGGGACGTACGGAAGCGGGATACCGCGAGTATTCGCAAGCCGATGCCTTGCGCCTGTTCCAGGTGGAGAGCCTGCGTTCGCTGGGCCTTGGGCTGGCCGAGGTGCGTCAGGCGCTCAGCCAACAGGCGCCTCACCCCGATGTGCTCATTGACGCGCTGATGGTTCGCAGCCGCGAGCGGCTGGCCGCAGAGCAAGCGTTGCTTTGCCGGCTGACTTCTGTGTCTGCCACCTCTCCCGATGATTGGTCAGCAGTGCTTGAGGTCGTGCATCTGTTGAAAGGACTGGAGTCGACGCATGCGCCTGAGAGACAGCGTGCTGCGTTTGACGCCGCGTCCAGCGATGCCCCGCTTGCAGCACTCATCGCCCACGCACTGCTCCAGGAACAGGAGCCGAATGTCGCAGGTGCGCTGCACTGGGCGCTTGGAAGAACCGTAGGCAGCGGCGCCAGCGTACTTGGCGCTGCGCTTCAACAGCCCGATCCGGCAGTACGCGAACGGGCCGTGCTCGCGCTGGCGAAACTCGGTGGTTCCGATGCGGTGGAGACCTTGCGTGGCTCGCTCCTCGACCCCGCGGAGCGCGTGCGGTATCGCGCTGCGCGGGTGCTTGGCGGATGGGGGATACGCGACGCCATTCCCCTGCTGATCGAGCAGGTTCTTGGCGGGACCCACGATGTCGAGGCGGCCGATGCGTTAGCCGATTTAGCGGAAGACCCCGCGATCTCAAGGCAAATTGTGGAGCGCTTTGAAGCAGCGATCTCGGACGGTCGAGCCGATGTCCAGACCCGTGTACGTATTTGTCAGGCGCTCGCCGAATTCAATGGCACGGCGTCGGCCCTGCTTGCCCGGCTGACCGCCGATCCAGACCCGTCCGTGGCGCGCAATGCGCGTTACGTGATCGGTATTCGCAACGACGCGCCAACATAGTCGAGTTTGAGTTTGGTAGTCAGCCTATTCCTTGGAGGCGAATGCCCTCGTTTCCTGTCGCTCCCGGATCTGTCGGCGGGGAAATAGTCTGCTCGCTTGCTCGGCAGCAGACGTGCGCTTGTCCGGGAGGGACTCATATCAGGAGCGGCCGGAGATAGCCGAGAAGCCAGCATTTCGACTTCAGACGCCAAATGTCAGCTGGTGGCCGGCTCCCGCCGCACGCGGACGACCGTCGCCACCCCATCTCGGTCGTACGACGCCGGTGCCCGTCGACGGCCGCTTTCGAAGCACAGAAGCCGCCCGACGGAGGGATCGCGGAAAGCAGACTAAACGGCTTGTTGTTGGCGCAGGAACTCCAGCACCATCCGGTTGAATCGCTCCGCGTGCTCCCATTGCGCCCAGTGCCCGCAGCGCCCGAACACATGCAGATCGGCGTTCGGCATACCCCAAACGAGCCGCAGGCCGACATCCATCGGCACGAAACGGTCATCGCGCCCCCAAATCACGAGCGCGGGCGCCTTGATTTCGTTCAGCCGGTGACCGTAGTCTGGAAATTGCTTCGGATTGGCCGCCAGACTCTTCACGAAGTTCTCGAGATGATCGCGCCGCGCCAGCATATTATCGAGCCGCGTCTGCATCAGCTCTTCCGTCATCGTGCTCGCATCGTAGACGAACACATTGAGCATCTTCTTCAGGTTCTCGAGCGTAGGGTCGCGATACAGCCCTTGCAGCAGCTTGATGCCTTCGGTCGGCATCGGCACAAACTGGCTCGGACCGCCCGTGCCGCCGCCCATCAGCACCAGCTTGCCGACGCGCTCCGGATACGACAGCGCAAAGGCCACCGCGCTATGCCCGCCCATCGAGTTGCCGACGAGATGCGCGCGCTCGATGCCGAGCGTATCCAGCACGCCCTTCAGCACGCGCGCGTTGAGGTCGGAGCGCGAGCCGGTGCAGACGATCGAATCGCTCTTGCCCCAGCCGGGACAGTCGACGAGGATCACGCGATAACCCGCGTTCGCGAACGCGTCCACGTTGCGATGGAAGTTCGCCCAGCCGCTCGCGCCCGGACCCGAGCCGTGCAGCAGAACGAGCGTTTCCTTGCCCGCGCCGGTGTCGTTGTAGTGCACGCGCAGTTCCGTGCCGCCTTCCACCACGTTCACGTACTTGCTGGTCGCGGCTTCGCTATGAGTCACAGTGTCAGTCATGTCGAGCTCCTTCGTCAGATTGATTCGGTTCCAAACGTGCGCGAGCCGTCGGCCGACTCGCGCGGAAATTTCCCGACCACCGCGAGCGCGCCGAGCGCCGCGATCACGATGAGCGGAATGTTGGAGATCACAAGCATCGACGCGCTCTGGCCGAGCGCAAACAGTTGCCCGGCGATCAACGGGCCTACCATCGAGCCGACGCGGCCGACGGCCACCGCCGCGCCGACGCCCGTGCCTCGAACCCGCGTCGGATACGTTGCACCGGCGAGCGCGTACAGCACTGACTGCGTGCCGACGAGAAACAGGCCCGCCAGCAGGCCGCCCAATGCCATCGACGTGCTGCCGTTCGCGCTGGCGAGCGCAAGCAACGCAGTCGCGATGCCGGTATACATGCCGACCACGACCACCCGCTTGCCGATGCGATCCATCAGGCCGGCGATCACGATCGCACCGACGCCACCGCCGATGTTGAACATCATCTGCACGATGCTTGCCTGTACCGGCGTGAGGCCGCGCGAGAGCACCATCGACGGCAACCAGTTCATCAAGAAGTACAGCACGATCAGCGTCCCCAAATAGCTGATCCACAGCGCGATGGTCGTCACCGCACGCCCGTCACTGAAGAGCGCGCGCGCGATGCCGTCCTTCGACTCATGGGTCGCACCCTGGCCAGCCGCGACGAAGTGCGTCGACTCCTTTATGAAAAGCGCCAGCAGCGGCAAGGTCAGCAGCGGCCCGATCCCGCCGACGTAGAAGATATGCCGCCAGGCCTCGACGCTCGGGCTGACGATGCCGATTACCGCCGCGAGCGCCGCTCCGAAGGGCATGCCGCAGTACATCGCGCCGACCGCCGTGCTGCGTTGTCCGGGCGCTGCCGCCTCCGCACACAGCGCGATCAGGTTCGGCATCGCAGCGCCGAGACCGAGGCCCGTGAGAAAGCGCGCGACGAGCAGGCTCTGCAGATCCCACACCTGGGTCGTTGCGATCGAAAATATCCCGAACAGCGCGACCGACATCATCAGCACGCGCTTGCGGCCGATGCGATCCGCGAGCCTGCCGCCAATCGCCGCGCCCGGCAGCAGACCGAGCGCGCCGATGCCGAATGCCCAGCCGAGCTGCGCGGCAGCGAGATGAAACTCGCGTGCCATGCGCGGTGCGGCGATGCCGGTGGATTGCAGATCGAGCCCTTCGAGGAGCGCGACTGCGAAGCACAGGCCGATGGTGATGGCGCTGCCGGCGCGCGGGGGGGAAGCCGTTGACGTTTTCATTGATGTCTCCAGGTTGAACGATGCAGCGCTCTTCATGGCGCGTGGCATACCGAATGGTTCAGGCGCGTGCTTCGCGCTTCTTCAGATCGAGCGCGACGTCGACGATCATGTCTTCCTGACCGCCCACCATGCGTCGCTTGCCGAGCTCGACGAGAATGTCGACGGCTTTCAGGCCGTACTTCTTCGCCGCGATTTCAGAATGCCGCAGGAAGCTCGAATACACGCCCGCATAGCCGAGCGCGAGCGTTTCGCGGTCCACCCGCACCGGTCGGTCCTGCAACGGGCGGACGATATCGTCGGCCGCATCGAGCAGGCGATAGAGATCGGTGCCGTGATGCCAGCCAAGGCGCTCGGCCGCCGCGATGAACACTTCGAGCGGGGCATTGCCCGCTCCCGCACCCATGCCCGCCAGGCTCGCATCGATGCGGTCGCACCCCTCCTCGACCGCGACGATCGAGTTGGCCACGCCGAGGCTCAGGTTGTGATGGGCATGCATGCCCGTGTGGGTCTCGGGGCGAAGCACGGCCTTGAGCGCCCTGAAGCGCGCACGGATGTCGTTCATGTTCATCGCGCCGCCGGAATCGACCACGTACACGCAGGTCGCGCCGTAGCTTTCCATCTTCTTCGCCTCGACAGCGAGGTGGTCGGGCGCGGTCATGTGGCTCATCATCAGAAAGCCGACGGTATCCATGCCGAGGCTGCGCGCATATTCGATGTGCTGCTTCGAAATGTCCGCTTCCGTGCAATGGGTCGCGACACGTACGACACGCGCGCCCGCGTCGTACGCGGCCTTCAGGTCGTGAATCGTGCCGATGCCGGGCAGCAGCAGCGTCGCGATTTTCGCGTGCTTCACCACATCGGCTACCGCCTCGATCCATTCCAGATCACTGTGCGCGCCGAAGCCGTAGTTGAAGCTCGAACCCTGCAGGCCGTCGCCATGTGCGACCTCGATGCTGTCGACCTTCGCGTCATCCAGCGCGCGAGCAATGTCCTGCACGTTCTGAATCGAATACTGATGACGGATCGCGTGCATGCCGTCGCGCAGCGTCACATCGGAGATATAGAGTTTTTTGTCCATGATCGGGTGCTCCTTGCTTCAGGCGTTCACGAGCGACGCGGCCATGCGTTCGGCCGTTGCCAGCGCGGCGGAAGTCATGATGTCGAGATTGCCCGCGTAGGCCGGCAGATAATGGGCCGCGCCTTCCACTTCGATGAAGATCGAGGTCTTCAGGCCGCTGAAACGGCCGAGTCCGGGAATATGCAACGGCGCAGCGGAGGGGATGTCGTCGAACTGCACGGATTGCTTCAGGCGATAGCCGGGCACATAGGCCTGGACCGCCGCGGCCATCTCATCGACGGACGTTTCGATCAGCGTCCGGTCTGCCGCTTCGGACAGCACATAGACCGTGTCGCGCATCATGAGCGGAGGCTCGGCCGGGTTGAGCACGATGATCGCCTTGCCCTTGCCGGCACCGCCGACCGCTTCGATCGCCTTCGACGTCGTCTCGGTGAACTCGTCGATGTTGGCGCGCGTGCCAGGCCCCGCCGACTTGCTACTGATCGACGCGACGATCTCCGCGTAATGCACCTTCGCGACCCGCGACACTGCCGCGACCATCGGGATCGTCGCCTGTCCGCCGCACGTGACCATGTTCACGTTCGGCGCATCGAGTTGCGCGTCGAGGTTCACCACCGGCACGCAGTACGGGCCGATGGCGGCGGGCGTCAGATCGATCATGCGGATGCCTGGCTTGAGCGTGCGCAGGAACGCGTCGTTCGCCACATGTGCGCCGGCAGACGTCGCATCGAACACGAAGTCGATCTGGTCGAACACGGGCAGGCGCGCAAGCCCTTCCACGCCGTCATGCGTCGTCGCCACGCCGAGCTTCGCCGCGCGCGCGAGACCGTCCGAGGCCGGATCGATGCCGACCATCGCCGCGACCTCGAGATGCCGGCTGCGACGCATGATCTTTATCATCAGGTCGGTGCCGATGTTGCCCGATCCGATGATCGCGGCTTTGCACTTGGTGTTGTCTGCTGCCATGGAAATGTCTCCGTCCGTCATTCGCTGAAACTGGCGCGCACACCGCCGAGCCCTTCGATGTGTGCCGTATAAGTGCCGGCCGCGTTCACCGCGACCATCGGGCCGAGCGCACCCGTCAGCACGATGTCGCCGGCGCGCAGCGGCGTGCCGAGTCGAACCATCCGATCCGCGAGCCACGCAGCCGCATTCAGTGGATTGCCGAGGCACGCACTTGCATTGCCGCGTGAAAGCACTTCGCCGTCCTGCGTGAGCGTCATGGCACACGCGCTCAGCTCGATATCGCGCAGCAGCACCGGCCGGCTACCGAGCACGAACAGCGCGCTCGACGCGTTGTCCGCGACGGTGTCGAAAAACCGGATATCCCAGTCGCGAATGCGACTGTCGACGACCTCGATCGCGGCCACCGCATACGCGGTCGCCGAGATCAGATCCGCGAAGGTGTGTTTCTCGGCGGTCAGGTCGCGTTCGAGCACGAGTGCGATCTCCGCTTCGACCTTCGGCTGAATCAACGAGGCGAGCGGCATCGGCTGGCTGTCGCCGTAAGCCATCGACGCGAACAACGCGCCGAAGTCGGGCTGATCGACGCCGAGTTGCTTCTGCACCGCGGGCGAAGTCAGGCCGATCTTCCTGCCGACGACGCGCTCGCCGTTCGCCGCGCGCAAGTCGTTGTTGATTTGCTGGATCGCGTACGCGAGTGCCGGATCGCCTTCGGGACACGTATCGCGCAGTGGCGCGATCGCCCGACGCAAGGACTGCGCCTCACGCAGGCGCGCGGCCATCGAAAGAATGTTGCTGTCATCCGACATGGTTCTATCTCCTGGAAAGAGTCCGTTCTCGCGCGTGCATCGCGCCGAAGCCCGCGATCCATTCCGGAATCGCACGGTAGTAATCGATCGATGCCTCGTAGCGACCGCTCGCCGCAAGCGCACCGAATGCCGCAACCCACGTGCGGATCTCATGTGCGGACTTGCCTGCCTCACGCGTGATCGCTTCGTTCGTGAAGCCATCGGCGGCGGTGAGTTCACCGCGTTCGAGCAGTTCGAGAAATTTCTGGTCCCATGCGGGATTGAGCGGATGCAGCCGGCTGTCACCCGCCGCGAATGCCTTGGCCGCCGCGACGGTGCGCGACTGCCGCGCATCGCGCGACGCCGGCGACGGGTTGCGCCCCGCGATCAACCGTTCCGCGACGACATCGTCCGCGCCCGAGATTTCCGGCACCGGCGGCTCATGCGAAATACCGCCCGAGCCGATCAGCAACACGCGCCGCGGCATGCGCGCGACGGCACGACCAATCGCATCGCCGAGCAGCCGGGCGCGGCGGCACGACGCCATCGGCGGCGCAACCGAGTTGATGAAAACGGGCACCACGGGATAGCGGTCGATGCCACCGGTGAGTACCTCGAGCGCCTGCGCGCAGCCGTGATCGACCTGCATGCGATACGAAACGGCTACGTCGATATCGCTCGCGAGCGCGGCATCGGCGAGCGCGAGCGCCACATCGCGCGCGACGGGCAACGGGCCGGCCGCGCTGCCGAAATCGCCGATGGCCGTCGCACTCACGCCGATGCAGAACTGCGGCATCACGTCGTAGAAAAATCCGTTGTAGTGGTCCGGCGCGAACACGATCACCAGCTCCGGATCGAACGCATCGACCCGCTCGCGCGCCGCGCGCTGCACCAGCTCGACCTCCGCGACGACTTCCGGACTGGGGTCGAAATACCCGTGCAAGGGCGTGTGCGACATGCATTCGAGATGGATCGGCATCTCAGGCCCCTACCAGGTCGGCGGCGTGCGCGAACGTCGCGCCGTTGGCCGTCGCGCCCGTTGCCATCACAAGCGACAACCGTTGCGCAAGCTGCGACACGCAACCCGATACACATTGCGGCGAGCACATGCCGGCCACGAAGCGGTCGGGCCGCAACAGCACGACCGATTCGGGCACGCGCGCGAACCAGTCGCGCAGGCGCGAGTCGACATCGCCAACGGCGATCACGTCGTCAGGCACGTCGTCGTGGAAGGCGAGCTGCGGGTCGGGCTTCGCGATCACGAAACACCCCCCAAGCGCGTTCCAGATGCGGCGTGCCTCGGGAGTCAGGCCGAAGGTCGGGTCCGTGCCCCACCCCACGATCGCGAAGCGGTTGCCGATCGCATCGTCGAGCCGGACGATGCTGCCATCCACCAGACGCACGCGTGGCTGGATGAACATGCGGCCCACAGGAGTGCCAGCCTGCGCATCGCGGCCGTGCACCATCCGCCCGATCAGCGATTCACGTTTCTCGCTCATCAAACCGACCAGCCTGCCGAACGCGCCGTGTCCGCGCTTCGCGATCATGCGCGCGAGCAGCCCTTCGGACCGCGCGCGTCGCGCCAGAAGCACGACGCCCTCTTCATAGCGCGGCATCGGCTTGAAGCGCATCTCGACGAAATAGCGCTTCATGGAGGGCAGCACATCGAAGCAGCGCACGAACGCGTCACGCACTTTCGATCCGAAAAAGCTCGTCGGCGCGAAGATATCGCCCGCGACTTCCGACAGGTGGATCATCGAGCGCGCATGGGCACGCCGCTCCGTCGTGTAGGTATCGAGCAGCGCGTCGTGCGCGGTGCCTTTCACGACCATCGCGAGCTTCCAGCCGAGATTGCTCGCGTCGCGAATGCCGCTGTTGTAGCCCTGCCCCTGCCACACCGGCATGATGTGCGCTGCGTCCCCCGCGAGCAGGATGCGCTTGACGCGGAAGGTGCTCGCGAGCCGCGCGTTGTGCGTATAGACCCGCCGGCGAATGTAGTCGACCTTGTCAGGATCGTCGACGACCCCGCGCACCAACGTCGCCATGTTCTCCGGCTTCGACAGTTCCTCCTCCGTCTCGCCCGGCATCACCATGAATTCGAAGCGCCGGATGCCGTGCGGCAGCGCCGCCGAAACGTACGGACGCCGCGCGTCGCAATGCAGATAGACATGCGGAGAGCCGATCGGGTCGTTGCGCACGTCGATCACGATCCATTGATTCGGCTTCGTGCGGCCTTCGAACGGCACGTCGAGCGCGCGGCGCACAAAACTGTTGCCGCCGTCCGCGCCGACCATGTATGCGGCACGGATCGTTGTCTTCGCACCGTTCGCGTCTGTCACGTCGAGGGTCACCCCGCTCTCGTCCTGCGCGAAGCTGTCGACACTGTGGCCAAGCAGCGTCGATACATTCTCGAAACGCCCGAGACCGCGGTACAGAATCTGGTCGGCGAGCGGCTGGATGAAGGCATTGCGGCGTGGCCAGCCGAACTCGTCGGTGCGCGGCTCGATCGACGCGAAGCACTTCCCTTTCAGCGTGAAGCGCATCCAGTGATTCGGCGTGGTGTGCGGCAGCAGCTCGTCGACAAGGCCGACCGACTGGAATACGCGCAGTGCTTCGTCGTCGAGGCCGATGGCGCGCGGATAGTCGATGATCTGCGCGAGCTTCTCGATAACGACGACGCGCACGCCCTGCAGGCCGAGAATGTTCGCGATCATCAGGCCGACCGGGCCCGCGCCGATGATGGCGACATCTGCGTCGATCGAACGATGTGTCGTTTCGTGAGGATGAGCGCGGCCGTTGCCGGCCGCCGGTTCAAAGGCGGGGCGCATGCTTGTCTCCTGACTGGGCTTGTCCGATGTGCCGAACCGACGAAGCGCCTGGCTCTCGATCGTTCAGCTTATGAGCGCAGTTTATGGACGGCGGAAAACACCCTCAACAAAATCTCCGGAATGTGCATAGAATGCACATTGTTGATTTCAATGGGATTTTTCCGTGACGACCTACACGAACGTGCGCGGACTGGCGCGCGGCCTCCAGGTACTGCGGGCTCTGAATGCGATGGAAAACGGACGCGCGACGAGTCAGCAGATCGCCGATCTGACCGGCCTGCATCGCACTACGGTGCGCCGCCTGCTCGAAACGTTGATGGAGGAAGGATTCGTGCGCCGCAGCACATCGGACGACAGCTTCCGCCTGACGCTCGCCGTGCGTTCCTTGAGCGAAGGCTTCACCGATACCGAGCGCATCGCCACCGTGGCGCCGCCGATCATGGGGCAGCTGCTGCAGCGCGTCGCGTGGCCATCCGATCTGACCACGCCCGATGGCGACGCGATGATCATCCGCGAGACGACGCATCGCTTCAGCCGGCTGTCGTTTCATCGCGCGATGGTAGGGCGGCGTTTGCCGATGTTGCTGACGGCTGCGGGCCGCGCCTACTTCGCCATGTGCCCCGATGAGGAGCGCGAGGATATTCTGGACCTGTTGCGCTCCGGCGCGGGCGGTGAAGAACAACAGGCGTTCGCGAGAAACGATACGCTCGTGCGCAAGCTGATCCGGCGTGTGCGCGAAGATGGTTTCGGATCGAATCACGGCGACTGGACCGCGCAGGCGAAAATCGGCGCGGTGGCGGTCGCGATCAGCGCGGACGAACGCGTGATCGCCAGTCTCAATGTCGTCTTCCTGTCGCGCGCGGTAAGTCTCGAAGATGCCACTCGTCGCTATGTGCCCGAGCTGCAAAAAGCAGCATTGGATATCGCCGAAGCATTGAGGCAGGAACCAGCAACGCGTCCCCGTGCATCAACGTAGGCACCTGGACCGGCTGAATGTCGTGAACGGGAGCCGAACGGTCACGCAGATGACTATGTGCCGACCGCGCCGGACGGCCGAGCACGGCCGAACTAAGTCAGCCGACCTGACGCCGCCTGTTTGACCCAGTCCAACCTTTTACACATCGGGTTCGCACGCAAGCGCTTGTAGCCGGCGCGTATCCGCTTCGACTCCAGCCCATCCATCATCGGCCGTTGATCAATCGCGGCGGCATCCGGGAAACGCGGCGCATCCGTGACCCGTGATCGGATCGATCTCGTCACGTCATGCGCCGCAATACGTGCCTGGATCGGCAACGCGCTACAGCACCCGCTCCAGCGCACTCGCGAACCGCGCAACCGCCGCATCGACATCATTCAGCTTGTCGAGCCCGAACAAGCCGATCCGGAAAGTCTTGAAATCCGCCGGCTCATCGCATTGCAACGGCACGCCGGCCGCGATCTGCATGCCGACATCGGCGAATTTCTTGCCGGACCGGATATCGTCGTCATCGGTATAACAGACGACGACACCCGGTGCCTCGAAGCCTTCGGCCGCGACACTCCGGAACCCCTTCCCGGCGAGCAACGCACGAATCCGCGTGCCGAGCTCCAGTTGTTCCGCTCTCACCTTGTCGAAGCCGTACGCGTCCGTTTCCTTGATCACGTCGCGCAGCGTCGCGAGGCTGTCCGTGGGCATCGTCGCGTGATACGCGAACCCGCCGCTTTCGTACGCTTCCATGATCTGCAGCCACTTGCGCAGATCGCACGCGAAACTGGTGCTCGTCGTCGCATCGATGCGCTCGCGGGCGAGCGCACCGAGCATCACCAGCGCACAGCCGGGCGACGCGCTCCAGCCCTTTTGCGGTGCGCTGATCAGCACGTCGACACCGCTCGCTTCCATGTCGACCCAGATCGTGCCGGACGCGATGCAATCGAGCACGAACATGCCGCCGACCGCATGCACGGCGTCGGCGACCGCACGCAGATACGCATCGGGCAGCATCATCCCCGACGCGGTTTCGACGTGCGGCGCGAACACCAGATCCGGCTTGTGCTCGCGAATCGCCGCAACGACTTCATCGATCGGCGCCGGCGCAAAGGCGGCCTGTCTGCCCGCTTCGACCGGACGCGCCTTCAGCACGATCGACTCGGACGGAATGCTGCCCATGTCGAAAATCTGCGACCAGCGGAAACTGAACCAGCCGTTGCGGATGACGAGGCACTTCCTGTTCGTCGCGAACTGCCGGGCCACGGCTTCCATGCCGAACGTCCCGCTGCCCGGGACGATTGCGACCGCCTTCGCGTTGTAGACCTTCTTCAGCGCAGCGGAAATGTCGCGCATCACGCCCTGGAAGCGCTGCGACATGTGATTGATCGACCGGTCGGTGTACACGACCGAGTATTCGAGAAGCCCGTCGCGGTCGACATCGGGAAGTAATCCTGGCACGTTCGCCTCCGGTAAAGGACATGGGATGAGCGCGAGCGGTGTTCATGAGCGGATGCCGCTGCGCCGATGCAACGCTGCTTTTCTCTGATAGACGAACGATTCTAACGAAAGCTGTCCGCTCGTTGGAAATTTCGGCGCTTGTCTCATGCACGGCACATCCGGTGTCGTGCGCGCGACGGGTAGCCGCGCTATGGACGCGATGCCAGCAACCTGATCCCAGCGACCCCGAATACGACGGCCAGACACCCGTCCAGTGCCTTGTGGGTTCGCATGTAGATCCTTCGAACCGGCTCCATGGAAAACAGCCATGCATAACCGGCGAACACGCCGCACCCAATGGCCGCACAACCCACGACCAGTGCACCTTGCGACGGCCGGGTGCCGCCGGACGACAGCGCCACGATCGAAACCCACACGAGGATCGCCTTCGGATTGGTGAGATGAAGCATCGCACCGCGGCAATAGATGCTGGTCAACGTCGGCGTTCGCGCCGTTTCGGATACGGCGGGCGGCACCCGTCCGAGCGCATTGCGCGCCGACTTGAATGCAAGCCACAAGAGATACAGTCCGCCGAAAATCCTGATCGCGACGATGAACGGGGCATACGCGATCAGCGCAGCCGATACGCCCAGCACGGCCACACTCGCCCACAACATCGAACTCGACAGGACGCCAAGCGAGAACGTCAATGCCGCCTTTCGGCCGTGATTCGCCGCGATGGACATGATGGCGAGATTGCTCGGTCCGGGGCTCGCGGTACCGACGAAATAGATTGCGTAGGCAAACAGCAGGTCGGTCGCGAGGTGGGCATTGGCCGTCATGTTCTGGATTCCGCAACGAAAAGTGGCCGGATGATCGGACACAGGCGCAGCCGGCGAAAGAGGCAATATCGCCATCTTCCGTTGAATTTCGGACAAGCCGGCGAGACCGCATCGATGCACGCTACCGCGCCGTTGTCGACGCGCTCCGCCGCAAACGAGGCGGAGCGCGTCGCCCGTCACGCGCGCAACGGTCTCAACCCGGCACGCATTTCATTCGCGAAGATCATCGGTTCTTCCCATGCCGCGAAGTGCCCGCCTGTTGCCGGTTTGTTGAAGTAAATCAGATTGTGATAAGCCCTCTCGGTCCAGCTCCGCGGCGCCTGGTAGTTTTCCCCCGGAAACGCGCTCACCGCCGCCGGCACGCCGACGTCGGCCGCTAGGAAGAAGTTCGCATGCGATTCCCAGTAGAAACGCGCCGCCGAGACGCCCGTGTTCGTGAGCCAGTAAAGCGTGATGTCGTCGAGCACGTCGTCCCGTGTCAGCGCGCCGGCCGAGTGGCCGTTGACCGGGCGACCCTGCACGGCCGCGCTCAGCGCTGCCGCCGGCTGGCCGTAACCGTCTCCGTGGTCGAGCAGCCACGAAGCCAGCGCGACGGGCGAATCGGCGAGTCCGTACAACGTCTGCGGGCGCGTACCCATTTCAATCGCGTAACCGCGCTTCCTCTTGAAATTGGCGCTCAGCTGTTCATATGCGTGCCGCTCTTCGTCCGACAAGCCGGCAGGTGCGGGATCGCCGGCCGTCAGCGACTTCAGAATTTCCGCCGGCACGGACGCCGGGAAATTCACATGAATGCCCATCAACTCAGGCGGCGCCTGTTTCGCCATGATGTTCGTGACGATGCCGCCGAGGTCCCCGCCCTGCGAAGCAAAGCGCGCGTAGCCGAGCCGTTTCATCAGCGTCACCCATGCGCGCGCCGTGCGCTCCGGCCCCCATCCCGTCGTCGTGGGTCGCGCCGAAAAACCATAGCCGGGCAGCGACGGAATCACGAGATGGAACGCATCCGACGCCGGCGCGCCGTACGCAGTCGGATCGACGAGCGGCGCGATGATCTTGAACTGCTCGATGATCGAGCCGGGCCAGCCGTGGGTCACGATCAACGGCATCGCATTCTCGTGCTTCGAACGCACATGGATGAAGTGGATGTCGAGGCCATCGATTTCGGTCACGAATTGCGGGTACGCATTCAGCGTCGCTTCGCACTTGCGCCAGTCGTAGTCGTTCGCCCAATACCGCGCGAGCGCCTGAATGGTCGCAAGCTGAATGCCCTGCGACTCGTCGGCCACGGTCTCGCGGTCCGGCCAACGCGTCGCGTTGATGCGCTGCCGCATGTCGGCGAGCTGCGCGTCGGGCACATGCACCCGGAATGGCCGGATCGCCGATCTGTCGCCGCGTGCGGGTTCCGCGGTGCCGATTGCCGGGCTGGTCTGCGCGAGCGCCAGGCGGCTCAGCGAGCCGGCCGCCAGTGCGGCGGCCGCGATACCGACAAAGCGCCGGCGCGACAACGACGTCGTCACGTTGCGACCGGCACCGGCAGGCGCGCTTTCGGCGCCCGACATCAGGAGCGGCCGATCATCGGCAGCGTTCGTTTTCATATCACACACCTTTCAAGGAAAGATTTCATCGCACCCTTACATGCATATGCACATGTTGCGATCAAGAAAATGCGCGTTCATGCGACGACTGCCGGCCCCGATCGGCAAGCCGAATGTTCGGCAACGGCCGGGCAAGCCCGCGCATCACGCAGCCGCGGCACGCCAATCGTCCGCGCCCGCGTCATATCCGGCCACCGGCTGCGCGACGCGTTCGTGAACATGCGCGGTCGGCGTACGGTCGATCATCAGGCTCAGCAATTCCGAGCGGTTATAGTGACCGGCCGCGTCCATCAGCATCTTGCGACGGTCGATCAGCGAGAAGTCCAGATCGACGATGACCTCGCCCTCGCCCGATCGAAGCGGCTCGGCCATCAACATGCCGTCGGGCGACACGATCGTCGTGAAGCAGCCGCCCGAGATCGGGCCGATCGCGCAGCCGGTGTCCTTCATGATTTGCGCCTGCTGGTCGGCATCCAGCCACGCCGTTGCATTGACGACGAACGCGCCGGACTCGAGCGCATGCTGCCGGATGTTGATCTCCATGCGCTGCGCGAAGCCTTCCCCGAAGGCCGAACCCGGATACATCGCCGAATGAATCTGCTCGCCGTCGGCGATCATCGCGTAGCGCGCGAGCGGATTGTTGTGCTCGAAACACGCGAGCTGCCCGATACGGCCGACGGCGCTGTCGACCGCCCGCAGCCCCGATCCGTCGCCCTGCCCCCAAACCATGCGCTCGAAGTGCGTCGGCGTGATCTTGCGACGGCGCTGGATCAGTTGCCCGTCCGCGTCGAACAGCAATTGCGCGTTGTACAGCGTGCCGCCGTCGCGCTCGTTGACGCCGATGGACACGACCATGCCGGCCTTGCGTGCTGCTTCGCCGATCGCATCGGTCGCGGCGGACGGCACGGTGACGGCCTGTTCCAGCAGCCGAAGATGCTCGGTACCGGACAGCAGTTCGATGCCCGTCTGAACGGCCGCGAAATACGGGTAATAGGGGACGACCGTTTCGGGAAAAGTGGCGAATTGCACACCTTGCCGGCCAAGGTCGTGGATCTTCTCCACGACCTTGGCGACGGTGGCTTCACGACTGTAGAGCACCGGGCTGAACTGGACAGCGGCGGCCTTGACGACTTTCATGACACACTCCTTGGACAATGCGCGGTGCGGCACTCCGCTCGCGACTGGCGCATTGGAGCAGGCGAACGTATCCCGTTCTTGTCGGAAAGTCGGCGATGTGTATGCGTACGTATCCGCGTCTGTTGCAGATACTTCGGGATACAAATGGAGCACCAGGAGCGGCGCGATTCCATTGCGATCGGCAACGCGACGTCGCGACGCTCAATCGCGCCGATCGCGTGGTTCGGCTTGCACGCTCTTTGCCGCAGCACGCGAGAACTGCACTTGATATTCGCTCGGCGACAACCCCGTCTTGCGCTTGAACAGTTGCCGGAACGTACTGACATCGCTGTAACCGACGCGCTGACTCACGTCCTCGAGCCCGATCGGCCGTGTTTCCAGCAGACGTTTCGCAACCTCGACCCGCAGATTCTGCAGATACGTCAACGGCGCGAGGCCGACCGCTTCCTTGAAGCGACGATTGAGCGTACGTTCGCTGACGGCAAGCGATGCCGCCAGATCGCCGAGCCGGAATCCTTGCTGCAATGTCGCTTCCATCCGCTGCTGAGCGCGCGCCACGAGCGTGTCGGTATGCCCGTGTTCGTCGAGAAGCGTGGCAAAGGAGGCCTGCGACGTCCGGTTCATGTCGATCAACAGCGCCTTCGCGGTCATCGTCGCGAGTTCTCCGCCGGCGCAGGCTTCGACGAGATGCACGGCGAGGTTCAGATAGGACGTGACGGAGCCGCCCGAGATGATCCCGTCTTGCGCGAGCAGCAGCTCGTTCGCGCGGACTTCGACACGCGGATAGCGGCGCGCGAAATCCGCTGCTCTCGCCCAGTGCGTCGTCGCGACGCGGCCATCCAGCAGGCCCGCCTCGGCAAGCAGGTAATTCGCCGTGCAATACGCGGCGAGCATCGCGCCTGCCTTGTGTTGACGCCGCAGTGCGGAAGTCAGTTCGCTCAACTGCTCGCGATGCCCGAGGAACTCGTCGATCCGCGAAAAGAAAGGCGCCGTCAGCAGCACGGCGTCGGCTCGTTTGCGCGGGTCGATCTTGCCGTCGACCGGAATGATCTGACCTGACGCCGCCTTCACCGGTTGCCCGTCGAGCGACTCCACGCGCCATGCGAACAACGGCGCGGACGACGCGCCCGGTTCCGCCCGGCGCGCATGAAACTGATTTGCAGCGCTGAAGACATCGACCGGGCCCGCGACGCCGGACGCCAGGATTCCGTCATAGACCCAGATGCGGATGATCGCCATTGCGTGTCCGAATTTCCTTGAATAGTGGCGATGCTGCCACTTTCCTGCGCCCGCGTAAACCGCGACGATGGCGCCATCCGATCAACCGAAAACAGGAGCATCCCATGCCGATGATCGATGCGATGTGGCCCGACCACGCACTGACGCCCGATGCTGAAGCCCGCCTCATCAGGGAACTGACCGATATCCTCATCGAAGCAGAAGGGTACGATCCCGCGAGCCCGGTCGTTCAGCGCGTGACCGTATTCCATCTGCACCGGCCGGCCGCGATCTACATCGGCGGCGAACGTACCGATACGGTGCGCTACCGGATCATTCCTTCGGTTCCCGAAGGGCAATACACCGACGAATCGCGCCGCTCGCTCGTCCGACGCGTCACGGAAGCCGTGGCACGCGCGGAAGGCCGGCCGTTCGACGATGTCGCACCGCGCGTCTGGATCTTTCCGACCGAGATACCGGACGGTGCGTGGGGAACGCGCGGCGCGATCTGGACGCTGCCCGATATCCACGCGCTGCTCGCGGGCGAACCGGAGCGCGACGCGGGCGCCGAGCGCCTTGCGCGACGGCGCCGAGAAAAGGCACGCGTTGCGCTCGCGGCAGCGCTCGATGCCGCAAACGCAGGTGTCACGCGCAACGCGTGCAAGGAGTAACCGCCATGAAATTCAACGACACGGCCCCGATGATGGCACCAGCCGACGGTCCACCGCGGTGGCTGGCGCGCCTGGCCGAAAACGCGACGCTGGAAGCCACCGTGCTGAAGCGCCCGATCGACGGGCGAGCCGACATTCTCTCGGTGATCAAGCACGCGGTCTCGCTCTACGAGTTCCAGCAGCATGCTTACAAAGGCATGATCGGCAACGAACTTTATCTGGAATCCTATCGTTCACGTATCAATGGCGTGCCGATCGAGACGGTGGTCGTCGCCCATATGAACGAGCAAGGCGATACGGATTCCGTCGTCATCAATCATCGACCGCTCGATGCCGCACTACTCTTCTCGCAATTGATGCGCGAGCGCGTGGACGAGCGCTTTCGCGCGTGTTATCTGTCGGAACGGGAAGCCGCCGCGCTCAATGCGGCAGCCGTCCCGCCACCGGGCCCGGGGCCGCAGGATGAAACGCCTTCTTCTTGATTTGACGGCAGCTTGCTTGCTGCTCGCTTTCGCAGGAGTCTCCATGGCACATTCCGCTGCGTTGCCGACCACGCCCATCACGAAGATACTGGCGATCGGTACGTTTCCTCCCGGCACGGACATGCAGCACGTCCAGACCATTCTTCCGACCGAAGTCCGCGAGACGACACAGCTGTATCTCGCGGGCAAGATCGATCAGTGGTATTCCCTGCAGGACCGGCCCGGGGTCGCGTTCGTCCTGAACGTGACGGACACGGGTGAAGCGCATGAAATGCTGGAACGACTCCCGTTGGGGAAGGCTCACCTCATGACGTTCACGCTGCTCCCGATCGGCCCGCTCAAGCCATTGAGCAAGCTCTTGAATCCTCCGGCGGCTCAGTAGAAACCCCTGCACCCCGCCATCTTTCGAAACAGCGAAGCGCACCGTGTGCCGCGCGATGTCGCACCGAACGAGATCCTCGATCATGACTCGACCCGTAACGAAAACACCCGCCTCTCCCGCCGCCGCTGCGGGTTCTTCAACGTGCCCGACCGTGCCGGCGCCATCGTCGCCGGAACCCACGGTCGATGTCGGCGACGTGCAGGTCAATGCCGACATCACGCTGCGCCGCATGGTCTACCGCCCCGCACGATCGAAGGGCATCGTGCTGTTCCTGCACGGCTTCCCCGAGACGATGTATGCGTGGAAGCCGATTGCCGAATCACTGTCCTCCGACTACGAGGTGCATGCGTTCGACTGGCCAGGCTACGGGCAATCGTCGCGTCCGCGCGCCGATCGCTTTTCGTACGCGCCGAGCGACTATGCCCGTGTGCTGCGAGACTACATCCGTACGTCGGGCATCGATGGTTCGAGACTGTTGATTTATGCGACGGATATCGGTGCGCTTCCGGCGCTGCTGGCAGCGTTGGAACAACCGGATATCGCGCGGGAAATCATCGTTGGTGACTTTGCCCCGTTCAACCGGCCGCAATATATGTACGAAAGCCTGCAAGGCCTGAAGTCGAAGCCTTCATCGGATATCGTGCGCGCCGCCATGAACAGGAATCGCGACGAAATCCTCGCAAACACGTTCTTCCGGGGCATGGAGGATGACGAGCGCTACACGTTGCCCGAGGAATTCATGGACGACGTGGCGAAGGGATGGGACGGTGACTTGACCGCGGCCGACGCCTTTTTCCACTACTACGCATGCTTCACCCGGGATCAGGACTACTTCGAAGCCAATATGGCAAAGCTGAAAGTCCCCGTTAAGGTTGTGTGGGGCGGGAAGGACATCTATATCAAGAAGGAAATGGGCATCGAGTACGCGGACCGAAACGGGGTGAACATTTCGATTCTTCCGGAACTGGGCCACTTTCCGCATCTGCAGGCGCCCGCCCGGACGGCGAACGAAGTTCGGGCTTCGTTCGGCGAGGCGAGCGATCGCGCGACCAAGTAGCGGACAACGGGGGACGACTCCGCTCCCGCCGGGCGATTCAATCGCACCGCCGATCACTTCGGCCATCGCCAGCCGGGATCGGACCGGCATTCGGCGAAGTAGCCGGACCGTCAGGCCGACGCGTCGAAACGCAACATCGTGAAACCGGGCTTGCGCTCCGAGGGCACGGGAACATAATCTTTAACGATACCGGCGGACGTAACGAACGATTCCGCCCGGGTTCCCTGACGTCCTGCGATGAACATCAAAAGCCGTGCCCACCAGCACACGGCCCGCCCGCCCCGCAAGCCCGATGCCGGCCTGCTGCGGTGGATCAACGGACTCGCCGCGGCGCGCACGTATCGATTGCATTGGCTGCCGCACGATCTGCTTGCCGGCGTCACGCTCAGTGCCGTGCTCGTGCCCGCCGGCATGGCGTACGCGAACGCAGCGGGCCTGCCCGCCGTCAACGGGCTCTATGCGTCGCTTGCCGCGATGCTCGCGTACGCGCTCTTCGGCCCCAGCCGCATCCTCGTGCTCGGCCCCGACTCCGCGCTGGTTGCGCTGATTGCCGCAAGCATCACGCCGCTTGCTCACGGCGATGCCGCGCATGCGCTGGCCCTTGCCGGCGCGCTCGCGATACTCGCGGGCGCGATCTGCATCGCGGTCGGGGTGCTCAGGCTCGGATTCGTCACCGAGCTGCTGTCGCTACCCATCCGGTACGGTTTTCTGAACGGCATCATGCTGACGATCAGCATCGGACAATTGCCCAAGCTCCTCGGCTACAAGGGCAACGGCGAATCGTTCATCGAGCAGGTGCGCGACGTGGTCGCCGGCATCGCGGCATCGAAGGTGAACGCAACGTCGTTCGCACTCGGTGTCGCCGCGCTCGCGCTGATACTCGCGTGCAAACGGCTCTGGCCCAGGATGCCGGGTGTGCTGCTCGCCGTGGCGGGCGCGACGGCGGTGGTGATGTGGTTCGATCTGTCGACGCGCGCCGGCGTTGCAACCGTCGGTGCGGTCCCGCAAGGCCTGCCGGTGCCGCGCATCCCCGACGTGAGCTTCGACGACTGGCTGCATCTCGCGGGCAGCGCAGCGGCGATCGCGCTCGTTTCGTTCACGGATATCAGCGTGCTGTCCCGCACCTACGAACTGCGCAACGACACCAGCGTGGACCGGAATCACGAATGCATCGCGCTCGGGCTGTCGAACCTCGCCGCCGGCCTGATGCAAGGGTTCGCGGTGAGCGCGAGCGGCTCACGCACGCCCGTCGCGGAAGCGGCGGGCGCGAAGACGCAGGCGACGGGCGTGGTGGCTGCCGCGGTCGTTGCCGCACTGTTGCTGTTCGCGCCGCGCGCGCTTGCGCACACGCCACAATCCGCGCTGGCCGCCGTCGTGATCGCGGCATGCGTGAACATGATCGAGGTGCGCGGCGTCGTGCGGCTTTATCGGCTCCGCAAAAGCGAGTTCGTGCAGGCGGTGGCGTGCTTCGTCGGCGTTGCAGCCGTCGGGGTCGTGAACGGCATTGCGCTGGCACTGCTGCTCACCGTGCTGTCGTTTCTATGGCGCGCGTGGCGGCCTTACGATGCCGTGCTCGGGCGGGTCGACGGCACGAAGGGCTATCACGACGTGTCGCGCCATCCGGACGCGCGGCGCGTGCCCGGGCTCGTGCTGCTGCGCTGGGATGCGCCGCTCTTTTTCGCGAATGGCGAAATCTTTCGGGAACGGGTGTTGCGCGCGGTCGATGAATCGCCGGAGCCGGCACGCTGGATCGTCATCGCGGCGGAGCCCGTGACCGACATCGACCTCACGGCTGCCGATGTCCTCGAACGGCTGCATCTTGAACTTGCCGCGCGGCAGGTCAAGCTGGTCTTCGCGGAGCTGAAAGGCCCCGTCAAGGACAGCCTCAAACATTACGGCATGTACAGCATGTTCGGCGACGACAACTTCTTTCCGACGATCGGCGCAGCGGTAAGCCGTTATGTGGACATGCATCGAATCGAGTGGCACGACTGGGAAGACTCCCGGGGATCGGCGGGGAACTGATGGTCGGCAACATATCGGAGGCGGTATGGAACGAGAGCTGAAGCTGCGGGTTTCCGCAAAGAACCTCGACAAGTTGCGCCACGCGCCGTTGCTTGCGCCGTCCAACGGCGCCGGTGCGACTCAACAGCTGACGAGCACGTACTTCGACACTGCCACGCTCGCATTTCACCGGTGCGCGGCTTCCCTGCGGGTGCGTGCGGCCGGCAACCACAGAGTCCAGACGTTGAAACTGGAAGGATCGGCCCGGGCCGGCCTGTTCGAGCGGGACGAATTCGAGACGCCCGTCGACGGCGACGTCCCCGATCTGACACGGCTGCGGGACACGCTCCCCGATGACACCGAGTGTGGCCGCCTGGTTCGCGACCAGGCCACGGCACCGGATCTTCAGCCCGTGTTCGTCACGCGGATCAAGCGGCGGGTTCTACCGCTGCGCCTGCCTTCCGGCGACGAAGTCGAGGTCGCGCTCGACAAGGGGACGGTCGACGCGGATTCGAAGTCGGTCCCGATCGCCGCGATCGAACTGGAACTGAAACGCGGCCGCCCCGAAAACCTGTACGGCATCGCACTGGAATTGCTCGACATCGCGCCATTGCGCATCGATCACGAGAGCAAGGCCGATCTCGGGTACGGGCTGCTCGTCGCCGAGCACCAGCCGGCCGTCAAGGCGCGACCGGTGCAGTTGAAGAAGCGCGATTCGATCGAAGACGCGTTCTGCCGGATCGTGCGCAACTGCCTGGACCAGATCCGCGCCAACGAACGCGGTGTCGAGTCCGGCCATGATCCGTCGAGCGTGCATCAGATGCGGGTGGGGCTGCGTCGCCTGCGTTCGGCGCTCGACCTGTTCGCGAAAGTGATTCCCGCGTATCCCGGCCTTGACGACGAACTGCGCTGGATCGCCGGCGAGCTCGGCGCCGCGCGCGACTGGGAAGTACTTGCCGGAGCGACGCTCGACCATGCCGGCACGAACGGCAATCCGGACGAGATCCGTCCAGTGCGGAACGCCTGCAAGCGCATTGCCGCCCTCAATCGCCAGCGCGCGGCTTCCGCAGTCGGATCGGTTCGCTACACGCGGCTCGCGTTACAGCTCGCGTCATGGGTGAACCGAAAGGGCTGGCGGGACGGGATGCCTGACGAACGGCGCGATGCCATCATGCAGCCGGCGAGTCCGTTTGCTCACGAAGTTCTGCGTCGCCGGCACCGGAAACTGATCAAACGCGGCAAGAGGCTGGCCGATCTCGACGATCACCGGCGTCACCGTGCGCGCATCGCGGCGAAGAAAGTCCGGTACGCCACCGAATTTTTCGCGTCGCTGTGCCGCAAGCAAGCCGTCCGCTCGTACGTCGACGCGCTGTCCGAACTTCAGGATGATCTGGGCTGGCGTAACGATGCCGTGGTCGCCGAGCAGTTTCTGAAAGCGCTGCCTCGCACGTCACCCGACGCCGCGCCGGGTGCGGGCTTTGCTCGCGGCTTTCTGGCCGCGCGCGCCGCGGCCGATCATCAGACGTTGAAGCAGCTGTGGAGCCGCTTCAAACGGCTGTCGCCGCCGCACTGAAGCGGCACGCGGCCGCATCGACGTGGCGCGATGGCACTCAGGGCTTGCACGCGATCGCCTCGATCTCGATCCTGGTGCCGACCATGTTCGTCGCCTGCAACGTCGAGCGTGACGGCTTGTTCTCGGGGAAGAACTCCGCATAGACGCGATTGAATTCGGCGAAGTCGCGCGCGTCTTCGAGCCAGACGGTGGTTTTCACGACGTCGCCGAGCGTGCATCCTGCCAGCGCGAGTACGTGTGCGACGTTCTTCAACGTCTGACGTGTCTGCGCTTCGATCCCGCCGGCAACGATGCTGCCGTCTTCGTTTCTCGCCACCTGACCGGATACGAATACCAGATCGCCGGCTTTGGTCGCCAACGATCGAGGCAGGTTTCGCGTGACGGGGTTGCTTTCTGCGAAGTATTCGATTGCCATTTGAACCTCCGTTCGATCCGCCTGGCGCCTGCGCCGGCCAATGACGACGAGCGTAGCGCGGAACCCGCGCGCTGCCAATCCGGTGTTCGCGACCGAAGCGCCGCGACATGCTGCGTCGCCCCGTCGTCGCCAATCAATAGCGCTCGGACACACCGTCGATCCCGCGCTCGTGCAATTCGCGCACGAGCCTCGCACGCACCGTCGCGACATCGGAAAACGCGGGCCGTCGACGCGCGGCGATTTCGTCAGCCGTATAAGGCTTGAAATCGCGCGGCAGCGCATCGCGATTCATCGTCGTGAGCACCCAGTTCAGTACGTCGGCGAGATCCTGGTCCGACAGCGCCGAGTTCGACGCGCCGGGCACGCGCATCACATATTCGCGCCCGGCCGGCAGATGCGTGAAATAGCCGAGCGAGTTCGCGAGCGGCGGCACCTTGCCCGGAATGCCGCCGCCCGTCGCCGTGTGGCAGCCCATGCAGTTGAGGACCCAGTGCTGCCGCGCGAGCGTGGCGTCGGCCGCGCCGTCGGCATGCGCGGGAGCTGCAATCGCACATGTCGCGACAGCAATCACCAGCGCCGAAGACAGACGGCGTGTCACGAACGAGCCGATCCGCAACGCCGCCGTACGCCCGCCGCGACGCCGAATGCCGGCCGCATTCACAGCCCCAGCCCCTTCGTCACGATCGCACGCTGCGCGTGAACGGCCGTGCCGTCCATCTCCTTCGCCCGCGCCGCGCGAATGTCGGCTGCCGTGAACGGCTTCGCGTCGCCGTGCCGGTCGTTGAGATCGAACACGACGTAGTTGAGCACGTTCGCGATGTCGTCATCGCTCGCGCTCGCGAACGACGGCATCTTGAAGTTGTAACGCTTTTCGTGCACCTCGATCTCGCCGAACATCCCGTGCAACAGCGTCGCGACGAGTTGCGCGCGGCCCGCGTCGGCCGTCGCGTACTTGCCCGGATACTCGGTCAGCGGCGGCGCGAGGCCGTCCTGCCCCTTGCCGCCCGCCTGGTGGCACACCGCGCACTGCGCGTCGAACAGGCTCTTGCCCGCCGGGTAATGAACGGCCTGCTGCGCACCGGCCTCGTCCGGCAGCATCAGAAACCCGGCGGCAGCCGCCACGCACGCGGCCACGATCTTTCCAGCTTGCTTCACTTTCATTGCTTTGCCGCTCCCAGCAGGACCGAAACCGAACAGTGGTAATTCGAATTACCGTTCGCCATGCACCAGTTGATGTCGTTGTTCAGCGACAGCTTGTACAGCGGCTTCTCGCGCTCGTTGCGGTTGCAGAAGCACTTGCCGCAAGACGTCTTGCCGCAGCAGTCGTTGTACGACACGATGTAGTCCGAACCGTCGTGCGGATTGCGGCAGGTGCCGATCCACGTGATCGGCGACGGTGTGGTGCCCGGCGGGCAGCTGCTCGACGTACCGCCGCAGCAGCTGCACAGCCAGCCGTCGATCGCGCAGTATTTCCAGTAGTCGCAGCTCATCGGATCGTCGCTCGCGCCCGATGCGGCGGCACCGGACGCCGCCGATGCACCCGAGGCCGCGTCGGCCGCATACGCGGTTCGATCGACGGGCAACAGCGGCAGCATCGCCGATCCCACCAGCACCTTGCCGAGCTTCGCCATCGCGCTGCGCCGCGAACTATGCTGCGCGACGCCACGCGCCGACCGTTCGAACCATGAATCAAACAGGCCCATTCCGTTGTTCTCCGTTGACGTTGAAGGAAGGTCGGCCGATCACGCGTGCTGCGCGTGCTCTTGATGGCCGTCGTGGTCGTGATCGCCGTGCACGAACTGCTGCAGCGATGCGACGCCACGCTCTTTCGCTTCGAACAGGCTCTCGAGATGCTCGCGCGTATTGACGAGCCCCTTCGCGCGCACGGTGCCGGTGTCGTCGAGCAGCACCGCGTACGGCAGCTTGCCGATCTGGTACGCGAGGCCGAGCTCCTGCGACAGTACGTACGGGAAGCGCGCGAGGTCGTGCTTCTGCGCGAAGCGCGTGTGTTCGTCGGGATCGCCGTCGCTCGCGAGCACGATGTTCACCGGCGTCGACTCGCTCGCCTGCAGCGACGGCAACAGCGGCAGCAGCTTCTTGCAGACCGGGCACGTCGGCGACAGGAAGAACAGCAGCGTCGCCTTGCCCGCTGCATCGATGCCGCCGACCTTCACCTGCGAGCCGCGAATGTCGGTCAGCTCGAAGGCGGGCGCGATCGCGCCGACCGCCGGCCCCTTGTCGATCATCAGTGCGCCGGCCGGCATGATGCGTTCGTACAGGATGCCGATCTGGCGCACGAGCGCGAGGCAGATCGCGCCGAGCGCGAGCACGGCGACCCACAGCAAGGCGGTGGAAACGGTGAGAGCGGTTTGCATCATGAATTCCTCAGGTGGGAAAGGCGCGGTACGTTGGCGAGCAGCACGTCGACGGTGAGCAGCGCGCAGACGATCAGCAGCACGGAAGAGAACAGCGTCAGGTAGTCGAACCACACGACCGCGCGGCTGCCCGGCTCGACGAGCGCGGTTGCGGCCAGCACGACGAGCAGCAGCACGCGCGCGACATGCAGCCAGCCGATGCCGCGCGGCGCATCCGTGCGCGCGGCCGCGGCAATACCGGAACAGCCGCAGTCGATGTCGGTGTGGCCGCGCAGGATGTTGATCGTCACGCCGGCCGCGAACACGAGCAGCAATGCGATCAGGCCGAGCGCGCCGGTCATGCGTGTATCGGGAAACAGCAGCGCCGCGGCGCAGACGGCTTCGGCGAGCGGAATCGCGAACGCGGCGGGCGCGGTGAGCGCATCGGGCAGCAGGCGATAGCCGGCGAGCGCCTGCCGGAACGCGGCCGGCCGGCGCATCTTCGCGAAGGCGCCGAGCAACACGACGACGGCGGCGCCTGCCTGCGCGCTGGTGGCGAGTACGGGATCGAGCGTCATCGCGGCCTCACGGATTCACGAGCAGCGTCGACGTACTGCCGATCTGCTTCTCGACGTGCTGCAGCTTGCCGCTGTGCGCGTCCATCACGACGAGATCGGACGTGCCCGTCAGCCCGTAGAACAGCGGCTTGTCGTCCTCGCTGACCTGGATCGACACGAGCGGATCGACCTTCTGCTGCGCGAGATCCCAGCGCGCGACGCGCTGTTTCGTCTTCAGGTCGTAGATCCACACCTGCGTGCCGGGATCCTTGTGCGTGCCGTCGCCACCCTTGTGCATCAGCACGTAATAACGGTCCTGCCTGACCTGCACGGCCGTCTGCTGCATGCCGCCCGGGCGCCAGCCTTCGGCGCGCTCGGCGTCGGTCAGCAGCGACCACGACTTGCCGAACGCGGGCCTGGCGCCGTTGAAATCGGCGCTGCGCACGTTGCCGTGGTAGGTCGTGAACAGATAGCCGCCCTGGTAGCGCGACGCGTTGATGAAGGCCGGATCGTTGTCGACGTCGATGAATGCATCGGACATCGTGCGCTTCACCTCCTTGCCGTTCGCGTCGAGCGTGACCGTGAGCGCCTTGCCGCTTTCGCACAGCGCGGTGAAGCGGTCGTTCCCCGACGGATACGCAAGCACGCATGCCGCGGTGTCGATCTCGGACAGCACCTGCTTCGACACCGCGTCGATCACCGTCACCGACGCGGCCGGCGTGATGTTCGCGACGTACAGCCGCGTGCCGTCCGCGCTGAACGCGGTGTTGTACGGCGACGGCACGTGCTGCCCGTGCTTCGCCGGAATCACGATCTCTCCGGTGTGATCGAGCGTCGTGTTGTCGGTCATCTCGACGACGTCGGTGCGCGTGCCGTGCGAGCCGCGCGAGAAATAGGTCGTCGCGATGAAGCTGGTCCTGTGGTCGGGCGAGATCGCGAGGCCGGGCGCGAAGCCGCCGTCGATCTGGCCGAGCAGCTTCTTCGCGTCGGCGTCGTACACGAAGATGCGCCCGTCGGTCATCGTCGGCATCGCGATGTCCACGACGTACACCGCGTGCGGATGCCACGGCGGCATCTTCTGCACGACCAGTTCCTCGGGCTTTTCCGTCGCGTCCGCGCTGCCGTCCCACGCCGCCGCGAACGCCAGCGTCGCCGCGAAAGCCGCGGTGCGTCGCCTTGTTCTCATGTCGCCTCCAGTTGGGATTCAGGTAATGTGGGGCGACTGTAGTTCGACAATAAATCGGTTCAGCACCCGGACCGGCAACGCGTGCGTGCCGATTCGGGATATTGGAAAACCGCCTGAAAGGCACCTGCGGCGCGCCCCATCCGACCCCGCCAGAACCCCTGCCGGAATAGCGCTCATCCGTATTGCACCGACCGCCCGGTCGGTTTAATCTTGCGCGGTCCGAACGACCGCCGGAGGCGCCGTGCTCGTGTTTCACCAGATGTTCGACGACGCAGACCGGCATGCCGAGGCGCTGCGCGGCTGGGATCAGCGTTACGACCAGATCGGCTGCGGCTCGTATCGCAGCACGGTCAAGCACGTGGAGCTCGACGGCGTGCAGTTGTTCCAGGAAGCGGCGAACGTGCGCGTCATCCAGCGCGGGCGCCTGCCGGCTGGCCATACGGTATTCGGAATGCCGCTCACCGGCTCGGGCACCTTCGCCTTCGGCGATGCGCGCATCGAGCGCGGCACGATCGTGATGGCGCGCGGCGGCTCGCCGTTCGAACTGCATTCACCCGACGACATGTCGCTGATCGGCGTGGTCGTCGACGCCGAGCTGATGCAGCAGATCGAGGATGCCGCCGACGTCCGGGTCGACGAGCGCGCGCTGCGGCGCGGCGTCGTCGACGTGCCGGTCGCCGCACGCGAACGCGCAAGCCTGCAGTTCGCGACACTGCTCGAACGCGTGCTGTCGGCACCCGCCACGTTCGATGCGGCGCGTGCGCAGTCCGAGTTGCGCGGCGAGGTCGCCAACGTGCTCGTCGATCTCCTGACCTACCGGATGCCCGAGCCGCCGCACCGCCTCACGCATGCGTGCCACGCCGACATCGTGCGGCGCGTGCACGACTACGTGATCGGGCACCCGGAAGCGCCCGTCGACATCCTGAGCCTGTGCACGCAGCTGCGCGTGAGCCGGCGCACGATGCAGAACAGCTTCCAGTCGGTCGTGCAGACCGGTCCGCTGAACTACACGCGCTCGCTGCGCCTCGCGCAGGTGCGACGCCTGCTGCTCGACACGCGGCAGTCGGACCTGCCGATCAGCGAAGCGGCCGCGCGCTGGGGCTTCATCCACCTCGGGCATTTCGCGAACGCGTACAGGGCCCAGTTCGGCGAACTGCCTTCGACGACGGCGCGCCGGACGGTGCGCGGCGCAAAAACGCGCTGAGCGCCGGCAAAAACCGCGATAATCGTGCGTTGAACGTCCGGCTTCCGCGAGCCGGGCGCGGCGTGCGCGGGCCTGCCCGCTCGCCGTGTCGCGCCCGCGCAGTACGTGACGACCACCCGCTTCCACCCCACGCCCCGATGCCAGAGGATTTCCACTTCCTGTTGCTGCCCGGCTTCTCCGCGCTCGGCTTCATGTCGGCGGTCGAACCGCTGCGCGTCGCGAACCGCTTTCGCACCGAGCTGTACCGCTGGCACGTGATCAGCGCGGACGGCACGCCCGTCGCCGCGAGCAACGGCATTCCGGTCGCGGCCGAAGCCGCGTACGCGGACGTCGCGCAGGTCGAGACGGTGTTCGTCGTCGCCGGCTTCGATCCGCTCGTGTGCTACGACCGTGCGCTCGCCGACTGGCTGCGCCGCCAGAACCGGCACGACGCGACGCTCGGCGGCATCGACACCGGCAGCTTCGTGCTCGCGGAAGCCGGGCTGTTCGACGCCTCGCAAACGCTGACGCTGCACTGGGAAGCGCTCGCCGCGTTCCGCGAGCGCTACCCGGGCCTGAACGCGACGCAGGAACTGTTCGAGATCGACGACCGGCGCATCACCTGCGCGGGCGGCACCGCGTCGATCGACATGATGCTCGACCTGATCGGCCGGCGGCATGGCGCCGATCTCGCGGCGGCCATCTCCGAACAGTTCGTCGTGAGCCGCATCCGGCAGCGCTCGGACAGCCAGCGGCTCGAGATCGCCGCGCGCTATGGCGTGCACAACCGCAAGCTGATCCAGGTGATCGACACGATGCAGCGGCACATGGAAACTCCGCTCGGCTCCGATGCGCTCGCGCAGGACGTGGCGATCACGCGGCGCCAGCTCGAACGGCTGTTCAGCGCGACGCTGAACGACACGCCGACGCGCTTCTACCTGAACCTGCGCCTCGATCGCGCACGCGAGCTGCTGCAGCAGACCGACATGAGCATCACGTCGGTGTGCGTTGCGTGCGGCTTCGAATCGCCGTCTCATTTCTCGCGCACATATCGCTCGCGTTTCGGCGTGAGCCCGCGCAGCGACCGCCGCGCGACGCGCTGAACGGCGCCGCTTTTGCGTACAATCCGGCGCGCTATTGCACGCGCCGGCAGCGTTTCCCGCCATTCGCTCAACAATGCCGGCGATTGATCGACGGACCGAAGCGGCCTTCGAAAATAAATTGCAAAGTTGCCGAAAATATTCTGTAACATACCTCGCAATTAGATAGGCAGCCCTAAGGAGATGAGAGCCCGGGCCCGACGCATGTCGCGCCACGCAGGCTGCCAAACCGATATCAATTCCGAGGGGTATGACATGACGATGCTCGCCTCACCGTCGCCGCACCTGCCTGCCGTTCGCTTCCCCGCCGCCATTCCGTTCCGATTCGTTTCGACCTGACGCTTAGTTATCCTCAGTCAGTCGAATCTCCCAGCACCGCTTCGCCGCACCGGTTCCATCGAGCCGGCGCGCGAGCCGTGTCGTGCCTGCTCGCCACGAGCGCGCGGGCGTGTCCAACCGTTGAGATGAGGATCACCCATGCAGACATCACGCAAAGCATTGCCGCTCGCCCTGGGTCTCGCGCTCGGTTTCGGCATCGTCGGCGGCAGCGCGGCCGATACCAAGGTCGCGAACCCGCAGGCGTCGAGCCTGCGCGAAAGCCTGACGCGCGGCGTGGCACCGGCCGCGGCCAAGGCCGATACCGCCGCGGGGCAATTCCGCGCAGACGGCGTCGCCGTCACGCTGTACAACCCCGCCTATCGCGCGAACAAGGCGGCCGCCACGCCCGCGGCCGCCGCGCGCGATTTCGTCGCGTCGCAGGCGACGCAGCTCGGGCTCGACCCGGCCGCGCTCGCGAGCCTCGCGGTGACGTCGGAGCGCAGCGATGTCGACTTCACCGTCGTGCACTTCCAGCAGCAGGCGGCCGGACTGCCCGTGTACGGCAGCGACATCGCGGTGACGGTCGCGAAGGACGGCCGCATCCTGTACGTCGCGAGCAACACGATCAACGGCGTGGCCGTCACCGCGCGCAAGACACAGGCGGTCGACCAGCAGCAGGCGCTCGACCGCGCCCGCGCGTATCTCGGCGTCAGCGGCTTCACGAACCTCGACGCACAGCGCGTCGCGTTCGTCGACAAGGCCGGCACGCATACCGCATGGAAGGTACGCGGCCGCCCGCAGGACGGCCCGAAGGGCGACTGGGAACTGTTGATCGACGCGGACAGCGGCGAAGTGCTGCGCGCCGAGGACAAGGCGTTCTATGCGACCGACGGCACCGGCTTCGTATTCCGGCCCGATCCGCTTTCGTCGACGAAGAGCAGCTACGGCAGCACGGGCTACAAGGACGGCAACGACGCCGATTCCACCCAGCTCACGGCGGCGCGCGTGCGCGTGACGCTGAAGGATCTCGCGCAGTCGAACTCGCGCTACGTGCTGTCGGGCCCGTATGCGTCGTGCGTCGACTTCGATGCGCCGCGCGACAACGCGTGTCCGGCGCAGGCGACGCCGACGTTCGAGTTCACGCGCGGCAACCTGTATTTCGAGGCGGTGAACACGTACTACCACATCGACACGTTCCTCCGTTACGTGAACCAGACGCTCGGCATCAAGGCGCTGCCTTACCAGTACACGGGCGGCGTGCAGTACGACCCGCACGGCGAATCGGGCGACGACAACTCGTCGTACTCGTCGAGCAGCGGCCGGCTGACCTTCGGCCAGGGCGGTGTCGACGACGCGGAAGATGCGGACGTCGTGATCCACGAGCTCGGCCACGGCATCCACGACTGGGTGACCAACGGCGGCCTGTCGCAGCAGGAAGGCCTGTCGGAAGGCACGGGCGACTATCTCGCCGCCGCGTACAGCCGCGACTTCAATCAATGGAGCCCGTCCGACGCGCAGTATCACTGGGTCTACAACTGGGACGGCCACAACGAATACTGGGGCGGCCGCGTGACGAACTGGAACGTCGGACGCACCTACGCGCAGGCACGCGGCGCCGAGATCCACACGGCCGGCCAGTACTGGGCGTCGTGCAACCTCGTCGCGCGCGACGCGATCGGCGCGCAGGCGATGGACAAGGCCTTCCTGAAAGGGCTGTCGATGACCAACAGCTCGACGAACCAGAAGGCCGCCGCCCAGGCGGTGCTGACGGCCGCCGCCGCGCTCGGCTACAGCAGCGCGCAACTCACGGCGATCGGCAATGCATACAACAAGAGCTGCACGTACGGCGTGACCGTGCCGCAGAAGTCGTAATTCCGCAGCAGGCGGGGGCGTCGCATGACCTGCGACGCCCCTCTTCCTCGACATCGCCATCCTCACGAGATCGAACATGCCTACTCTGACATTGACCCGCCTGAGCGCCGCGCTTGGCGTCATGCTGCTGACCGCCGCCGCGCACGCGACGCCGGTGTGGATCACGCTCGGCGACACCGCGTTCCGCCAGCTTCAACGCATCGATGCGAGCGCAACCGCGCAGTACAGCACGGTGGTCGACGCCGGCAAGACGGCCGACGGCGCCGTGCGCCGCGAAACCGTGCATATCGTCGAGATCGACGATTCACGACTCGGCGAACTCGCCCATGCTGTCCACCATGCGCGCGGCCACGGGCCCGGCTACATCGTGCACGACTCGTTCGACGACGCACGGCAGGCTTTGCAGCCGGTACCCGCAGCACTCGCGAAACAGGCGGCCGTGCCCGCCTACCAGCTATCGAACGCGCCGCAGATCAAGGCCTGGATCCAGCAGCTGCAGGCCAGCAACATCGTCGGCACGATCACGTCGCTGTCCGGCTTCACGAACCGCTACTACACGACGTCGCACGGCGTCGCCGCGTCGGACTGGCTCGCGCTGCAGTGGCGGCAACTGGCCGGTTCGCGCACCGACATCGCCGTCGAGCAGTTCACGCATGCGGGCTTTCCGCAAAAATCCGTGATCCTGACGATCCGCGGCAGCAATCCGGCCTCGGGCACGATCGTGCTGGGCGGCCACCTCGATTCGACGGTCGGCCGCACGACGGAAAACACGCGCTCGCCCGGCGCCGACGACGATGCGTCCGGCATCGCCAGCCTGACCGAAGCGCTGCGCGTGCTGCTCGCGAACGGCTACCGGCCGAAACGGACGATCAAGTTCGTCGGCTACGCGGCCGAGGAAGCCGGCCTGCTCGGGTCGAAGGCGATCGCGAAGCAGTTCCGCACGCAGAACGCGAACGTGGTCGGCGTGCTGCAGCTCGACATGACGAACTACCAGGGCGATCCGAAAGACATCTACCTGATCACCGACTACACGAACGCCGCGCAGAACACCTACCTGACGAACCTCGCGAAGACCTACCTGCCCGAGCTCGCGATCGGCACGTCGCAATGCGGCTATGCGTGCTCGGATCACGCGTCGTGGCATGCGCAAGGCTATCCGGCGTCGTTCCCGTTCGAGGCCGACCAGAACGACAGTCCCTATATCCATACCGTGAACGACACGCTGGAGAATTCGGACCGGCAGGCGAACCACGCGCTGAAGTTCGGCAAGCTGGCGCTTGCGTATGCGGTCGATCTCGGCGGCGACGGCAGTACGACCGTCAAGCGCTGACCGGCCTCGGCCGGCGCGAGTCGCACCGGGCGCGCATGCGTCATGCGCGCCCGGTCGAGCACGTTTCCCGTTCCGGATAGAATCGTCGTTCGACCACTTCCGCACCACGGTGCTCCGCCATGACCGATTTCTCCCGCTCCGTCGACGCCCTCTCGCCCGAGCACGTCACGAGCGCATTCGATTTGCCCGGCCACACGATCGTCCGCTCGCTCGGCGTCGCACAGGGCATCATCGTGCGTTCGCGCTCGATCGTCGGCTCGTTCGGCGCGGCGCTGCAAACCATCTTCGGCGGCAACATCACGCTCTATACGTCGCTGTGCGAGAAGGCGCGCCAGCAGGCGTTCGACAAGATGCTCGCCGACGCGCGCAAGCTCGGCGCGAACGCGATCGTCGCGATGCGCTACGACTCGACCGAGATCGGGTCCGGCGTCACGGAAGTCATCTGCTACGGCACGGCCGTACAGGTCGCGCGCGACGCCGGCGTCTGACCGTCAGCCGTTATGCGCTTATGCGCCGGCCGCACACACGATCGCGACGATCGAGCCGATCACGAGCACCACGCCGATCGTCTTGCGCTTGTTCAGCTCCGTCCACAACAGCACGCCGGTGAGCGACAGCAGGACCAGCGCGCCCGCGAGCGTATCGACGAGCAGCACCCAGCCGATGCTCGTCCCGACGCCCTTGTGCAGGTTAGTCAGCCACGCGAGCGTGCCGTTACCGATACGCTTGAGCGTCATCGTGTCGCTGCCGACCCAGTAGTCGACCGCGACGTTTTCATGCGGCGACGCGAACACGAGTTGCCAGTGCTCGGGCTGCACGGTTTCGCGGTCGCCCCATGCGACCGGATGCGCGGGCTCCTTCTGCACGCGGCCCATGCGTTCGGGCAGATGCAGATCCGGTTGCGCACGCAGCCATTGCTCGAGCTCGCGCGGTGACGCGGGCCGCGGATCGGGCACGCCGAGCCGCAACGTCTCGACGCGCGGCGCGCCGGTCTGGATGCGCAGCGGCGGCGCACGATGATTCAGCAGGAAGCCCGTCGTGCCGAACAGCAGGCCGAGCGCCGCGCCCCACAGGCCGATCCAGCCGTGCACCTTGCGCAGCCATTTGATGAAGGTGCCGCGGCGCGAACGCGCGCCGCCGGAGCCGGCCGGGCGCATGCCCGGCGCGATGCGGGACGCGGATGCCGCGTCGATGTCGATGGGATCGGCAACGCTCACGTCTCGCTCCAGATTCTCAGAAGATTGTGGTAGCAGCCGACCAGGCTGCGGCAAGCCTGCGTATCGGCGCCGCCGGCGTTGAGCCGCTGGATCGCCGTGTCCATGTCGAACAGCAGCGCCCGCTGTGCATCGCTGCGCACGAGGCTCTGCACCCAGAAGAAACTCGCGACGCGCACGCCGCGCGTGACCGGCGTGACCTGGTGCAGGCTCGTCGCCGGATAGACGATCATGTCGCCCGCGGGCAGCTTGACCTGCTGCACGCCATACGCGTCCTCGATCACGAGTTCGCCGCCGTCGTATTCGTCAGGCGCGGACAGGAACAGCGTGACCGACACGTCGGTGCGCAGCTTCACGCCGTTCGGCAGCACGCGCACCGCGCCGTCCACGTGACTGCCGAACGTCATCCCGCCTTCGTAGCGGTTGAAGAGCGGCGGATAGACCTGGTTCGGCAGCGCCGCGCTGATGAACAGCGGATTGCGCTCGACCGCGGCGAGGATCGCGTCGCCCAGTTCGCGCGCAATCGGCGCATGCTCGGCGATCTGCTGGTTGCGCTTGACCGGCGCGCCCGTGTAGCCGGCCGTCGCGCGGCCGTCGACCCACGCGTCGCCCGCCTGGTCGAGCCGGTCACGCACCGTGCGCACCTGCTCGGGTGTCAGCACGTTCGGGATGTGTACAAGCATCGTTCCACCTTTTTCATCGAATGGCGCGGCGATCGCACGCGTGCGGTCAGAACCGGTAGTCGAGCGTCGCGAGGAACGTGCGTCCGACGCCCGGCACCGCGCGGCCGCCGTCCGACTGGATCAGCGCATCGTAATAGAACTTGTCGGTCAGGTTCAGCAGGTTCAGGCGCAGGTCCCACTGCTTCGCGTGATACGCGGCCGTTGCATCCCAGCGCGTATAGCCGCCCACCTGCACGTAGTTCGTGTTCGCCGCGTAGCGACCCGACATGTAGGTCGGGCCGCCGCCGATTTCCCAGTGCGGCGTGAACGCATACGTGGTCCACAGCGTGAACGTGTTGCGTGGCGTATTCGCGAGCGTCTTGCCCTGGGTGCCGTCGAGCGCGCTCAGGATCACGCCGTTCATGTACGTATAGCTGCCGAACACCTGCCACTTCGGCGTGATGTGGCCCGTCACGCTCGCCTGGAAGCCACGCACGCGAATGTCGCCCTCGAGCAGGTATTCGCCCGTCGACGTCAGCGTGCGCGCGTTGCTCTTCTCCTGCTGGAACAGCGCCGACGTGACCGACAGGTTGTCGTTCAGCAGATCCCACTTGGCGCCGACCTCGTACGACTTCGTGTGTTCCGGCGACAGGTTCTGCGTGTTGTTCGTGACCGTCAGCGTCTCGAGCGACGGGTTGAACGACGTGCCGTACGAGAAGTAGTACGACTGCGATTCGGTCGGCTGGTAGATCACGCCGGCCCGCACGCTCGTGAAGTAGTTGGTCTGCGACGCGTAGCGCGGCGCGCTCACCGTGTTCGCGAGATGCGCCTGGAAGCGATCCCAGCGCAGCCCGCCGACGAACTTCCAGTCGCGGCCGATCGATACCGTGTCGTTCATGTACGCGGCGAGCGTCGTCGCGCCCGATTCAGCGTGATTGGCCGGCGTCTGCGTCGCGTTGGACGCGCTCGACGACAGATAGGCCGGATCGATCAGCGACAGGATCGGCAGGCCGCTGCGCGTGTACGCCTGGTTCGTGTAGCTGTCGTGCCCGACCTCGACGCCCGCGATCAGGTCGTGCTTCACGAAGCCCGTGTCGAACTTGAAATGCGCCATCGTGTCGTTGTCGACCGAATGGTTTTCGATCACGCGATCGTGACTCGCAAGCTTCACGTACAGCGCGGACATCGGCAACGACGTGTAGTTGCCGTTCGCGAGCGCGGTGCTCGACGCGAGCGGCCCGGTCAGCACCGCGTTCGCGGCCGTCTCGCGCGCATCGGTCATCGAGTGCGAGAACGACGTGCGGTTGCTGATCGTCAGCGCGTCGTTGACGCGATGATCGATGCGCGCGGACACCGTCTGCACGTCCTGGATCGTGCGGTCGTCGGTGAGGCCGTAGAACGTGTGCTTCGATACCGGCGCCGGATGGCCGTTGACCGCGGGCACGCCGTAGTCCGGCATGTCGTAGTTGTGCTGGATCAGCGCGGACAGCGTGATCTCCGTCGGCGTGCCGATGCCGAAGCGCAGCTCCGGCGCGATTCCGTAGTCCTTGTTCTTCATCACGTCGCGCGTCGAGCCGAGCGACTGGCCGAACGCGTTGATGCGGAACGCGGAGGTCGCGCCGAGCGGCCGGTTCAGGTCGACGCTCGCGCGGTAGTGGTCGTCGGTGCCGATCGTCGTCGACACTTCGGCGGACGGCTTCACGTTCGCCTTCTTCGACACCTGGTTGATCACGCCGCCCGTCGAGCCGCGCCCGAACAGCATCGACGACGGGCCGTACAGCACCTCGACCGAATCGAGATCGAACGTGTCGCGGTAGTACTGGTTACGGTCGCGGAAGCCGTCGAGATAGATGTCGTTCTGCGCGGTGAAGCCGCGCAGGTTGATGTTGTTGCCGATCTGCCCGCCTTCCGCGCCGCCGATCGTGATGCCCGGCGCATTGCGCAGCGCGTCCTGGAACGACGTGAGCCCCTGCGATTCCAGCAGCGCCTTGTTGATCACCGTGACCGACTGCGGAATGTCGCGCAGCGCGGTGGGGGTTTTCGCGCCGACGCTCGAACGCTCGGCCTGGAAGTCCTGATGCACGGCCTGCCCCGACACGTTGACCGTCGGCAGCGTGTCGCTCGCGGCCGGCGTCGCACTGCCCGGTTTCGCGGTGACGGCCGGCGCCGATTCGGCGCTCGTGCCCTGCGCGAATGCAGGCGAAGCGATAGGCAAAGCAAAGGCCAGCGCGAGCGCACTCGCGAACGGGGTCTTGTTCGGCATGAAAATCCAGTCGGAATTTGAAACCGCCCCGCGTGGACGCGCGGCGACGCGCGCACGAGGCACGGATACGCTGGCTCGCTGGCCGCCGACGATCAGACCGACGGCGACATAGCTGGCTACGGTTGACGAGTGACCGGCAGCGCAGTCGTCGCCGCGGTCATGAAAATGAGAATCGGTATCATTCCAGATATTTCTTTTCGTTTCAATCGATACCCGCTTCGTCATACGGAAGAACGATGTTTCGAAAAATTACGGAAACTTTTATGTAATTATATGAATGGCTTTTGTAATTTATCGGGATATTCAGTCTGACAAATTCAGGGCTGGGAGCCTTGTGCAGCAAGGCACTGAAGTATCAGCCTCTTTTCGGATTCCCACCGCGGTGGGCTCGATGATGCCAGCACCGCTTTCAGCTCCGGTACCCCGCATCGCGAGAAACGACAGCACCGGATTGATTGTTCAGACGATTATCCGACCTGAATGCCGTTTGGAATTCGATTGAAACAAGAAAGCAATTTGAAATTAATTGCGGCGAATGAGGCCGGTTTCCCGTGAACGGTAAACGCATCGCCCCGCTGACGTCGACTCAATGATCGCGCTCCAGCGACGTCATGTTCCGCAAGGTCGGGAACAACCGCATCCATGTCAGCGCGACGGCGATCGTCGCCGCGCCGCCGACGACGATCGCCACCGGCGCGCCCCACCACGCAGCCGTCACGCCGGATTCGAATTCGCCGAGCTGGTTCGACGTACCGATGAACAGCGAGTTGACCGCGCTCACGCGGCCGAGCATGTCGTCGGGCGTGCGCAGCTGCACGAGCGACAGGCGCACGACGACGCTCACCACGTCCGATGCGCCGAGCGCCGCCAGCGCGACGAGCGACACCACGAAATTGCGTGACAGCCCGAACACGATCGTCGCGATGCCGAACGCGATCACGCCGCCGAACATCGCGCGGCCCGGCCGCCCTTTCAGCGGAAAGCGCGTGAGCCACAGCGTGCCTGCGAGCGCGCCGACCGCCGGCGCCGCGCGCAACGCGCCGAGCCCCCACGGGCCAACCTGCAGGATGTCGCGCGCGTAGATCGGCAGCAGCGCGGTCGCGCCGCCGAACAGCACCGCGAACAGGTCGAGCGACAGCGCGCCGAGGATCGCCGGTTCGCGCCGGATGAACGCGATGCCGGAAAACACCGACCGCAGCGTGACCGGTTCGCGCGCCGGCGGCGCACTGCGCAGCGGAATCGTGCCGCTCAGGATGGCCGCGATCGCGAACGCCACGACGCTCGTGCCGAACGCCGCGGGCGCGCCGACGCCATACAGCACCCCGCCGAACGCGGGCCCGAGAATCTGCGCGGCCTGGTTCGCGGACGTCGACAGTGCGGTCGCGCGCGGCAGGTCGCCGCGCGGCACGACGGCCGGCAACAGCGACGACACCGACGGCGATTCGAACGCACGCGCGGTGCCGACGATCGCGGCCAGCGCATACACGCCCGGGGCGGTGAGCCCGCCTTGCGCCGCGCCGAACAGGAATACGCCGGCGGCCAGCGCCTCGACGCCCTGGCAGATCGTCGCGATGCGCCGGCGGTCGTAGCGGTCGGCCACCTGCCCGACGACGAGCGTCAGCGCGAACATCGGCACGAACTGCGCAAGCCCGACGAGCCCGAGCGCGAATGCGCTGTGCGTGAGCGCATAGACGTACCAGCCGATCGCGACCGACAGGATCTGGAAAGCGAGCGACGACATCACGCGCGTGCCCCAGAAGCGCTGGAACGGTGTGTGGCGGAACAGGTTGGCGGGTAACGGCGACGGCGAAGTGGATTCGGGTAACGGGGTGGTCATCGGCGAGACGTCATGGAGGGAAGGCCGGCGATCGCCGATACGCGATGCGGCCAAAGCGCGATGATAGCTTCAACCAACGAAACCTTGCCGGATGCTCGCCGGACGCGGGCAAGGATGGCGCACACCGCACGACGTTGCCTCGCGCCGCAAAAAAAAAAAGCGCGAACCACGGTTCGCGCCAAAGAGAGACCTCGCTGAAGACGTCGAAAAAACTACCTCACCCCGCTCAGAACGAATGCCGCATCCCGATTCGCACGTCGGCCTGCGTCTGCGTCGTCGACGGCGTGAAGCTGTAGCCGACCACCGCATCGACGCCCTGCGACGCGCGCAGGTAATCGCCGGAGATGTACACATCGGTGCGCTTGGACAGCAGGTAGTGCAGGCCGGCCGTGCCCTGGTTCCAGTGGTGGCCTTCGAAGCGCGTGTGCTGGTAGCCCGCGATGAAGCTCAGCGCCGGCGTGAACTGGTACAAGCCGCCGCCTTCATACACCTGCATGTGCGACGACTGGCCGAAACCCTTGATCGTCGTGTACGAGAAGTTCGCGTCGAGCGTCAGCTTGCCGATCGTGTAGCTGGTGCCGACGCCGAACGTGCCCTGGCTGTCGACGTCCATCGCGGTGTTCGCGAACAGGTCGGTGCGCGCGCCGGTCGCCGGATCGACGGTCACGGTCTGCTGGCCGAGGAACGTATGCGTGCCGATCATCGCGTACGGGTCGAACGCGTAGATGCCGTTCGGGTTGTTCAGGCGCGTGTACGCGGCGCCGATCGAGAAGTCGCCCTTCGTGTAGCTCGCGCCCGCGCTCCATGCGCTGTTGCGGTGGAAGTTGCCGGCGACGTTGCCGAACGAATACATCGCGCCGAACTTGACGCCGTTCAGGTCGTTCGACAGGAACTTGACCGAGTTCGGCAGGCGGTCGCCGTTGAAGCGGTCGAAGTCGCCCTGGTGGATCGCGTAGCCGCTGCCCCATGCCGAGATGTTGTAGATCGACACGAGCTCGTTGGTGATGTCGAGCTGGTTGCCGAACGACAGCGTGCCCCAATCGTTCTGGAGACCGACATAAGCCTGCCGCCCGAACTCCGCCCCGCCGAAGCCGAGCTGCCCGTTGCCGAGGTGGAAACCGCTCTCGAGCGCGAACACGGCCTTCAGGCCGCCGCCGAGATCTTCCGTGCCTTTCAGGCCGAAGCGGTTCCCGTACGAGACGCCGTCATCGAACTTGACCACGTGCGAACCGCCCGTGTTGTTCACGTATGTGATGCCCGCGTCGAGAATCCCGTACAGCGTCACGCTGCTCTGCGCGTGGCCGATGGCGGGAATACAGGCCGCGCATGCCAGCGCGGCGGCTACGGCAACTTTCTTTTGCTTCATTGTCGACCACCCTCCCTGAACCCTTCGATGGAAAGAACCGTGGCCTGGCGCGCACAGCAATACGCCGGCTGATTCGAATTCGGTACGTCCGCTGGCTTCGGCATTTCGTTTTCCGCAATAACGCAGCCATTGGCGAAAAATACAAACCCATATTTCAGGTCACCCGTCTGAAGGCGACACCAAATGGTCTCGATGCGACCGTTCGGGAAAACACGGAGGCGGGCGGCGCGGCGAGAAACCGGCCGCGCGGAGGCTGTCAGCGGGCGTCGAGGGCCGCGCGCACGGCCGGCAACGCGGGGGCGCCGGCCGCCGTGGTAACGCCGTCGAGCCACGCTTCGACGAGCGCTGGATCGGCCTTCAGCGCATGCTGGGCCGCGAGCGCGGGCGACGTCTTGTGGTCGAGCATGTCGGCGATCATCCGGTTCTCGACGTCGACGGAGAACGTCATCTGCCTGAACAGCCGCGCGAGGTTCGCGCACTGGCCGGCAAAGCCCGCGCGCGTGACCGTGTTGACCGTCGCGCCGCCGTAGTTCGGGCCGAAATACGCGTCGCCGCCCGACAGGTAGGTCAGTTTGAACTTCGTGTTCATCAGGTGCGGCTCCCAGGCGAGAAAGACGATCCAGCGCTTGTCGCGCACCGCGCGCTCGACCTGCGTGAGCATCCCCGTCTCGCTCGATTCGACGAGCGACCAGTTCGCCGCGCCGAGCACATGGTCGGACAGCATCCGCTTGATGTTCTGGTTCGCGGGCGCGCCGGGCTCGATCCCGTAGATCTTGTCGCCGAAGCGGTCCGCGTAGCGCGCGAGATCGGCGAACGTGTGCACGCCGGCCGCCGCGACGTAGTCGGGCACCGCCAGCGTGAACTTCGCGCCGTTCAGGTTCGCGTGCAGCACGTCGATCGACTTCTCGTCGACGAACGGCTTCACGAGCGGCGCCTGCGCGGGCATCCAGTTGCCGAGGAACACGTCGACCTGCCCTTTCTTCAAGCCCTGGTACGTGATCGGCACCGACAGGTTCGCGACGTCCTGTCGATAGCCGAGCGCCTTCAGCACGACACCGGCCATCGCGTTCGTCGCGTCGATGTCGGTCCAGCCGGGCGCCGCCATCTTCACGTCGCGGCACGTCTGCGGGTCGGCGGCGCGCGCGGGCTGCTGCATCGCCACCACGCACGCAGCCGCGGCGAGCGCGGTGCCCATACTCCGGATTGCTGCATTGCATTGCCGTTTCATGATTCGCTTCCTCCGTCGTTCGTCAATGTCCGCTGCGGCCCGTTCAGCGCCCGACGCGCGGAAAGCGCGCCATCGCTTCGAGCGTGTCGAGTTCGATGTGATTGCGCATGTAGCGCTGGCTCGCGTCGGTGAACGGCTGCCAGTCCCACGCCTGGATGCGGCCCTGCGTCGTCGCCGCGTAATGGAAGCGGCGCCGCCGCTGGCTCGCGCGCACCTGCGCGTCGAGTTCCGGCAGGTTCCAGCGGCGCGCGGCCTCCTCGCGGAATGCGGCGAGCACGCCGGCGGCTTCCGGCAGGCCGGCCAGGTTCGTGCGCTCGCGCGGATCGTCGGCGAGGTTGTAGAGCTGGTCGGGATCGGCCGGGCAATGTACGTATTTCCAGTCGCCGCGGCGGATCATCACGACCGGCGCAACCGCCCCTTCCGCAAGGTATTCGCCCAGCGCGACGTCGTGCGCGGGCGCGCCTTGCAGATGCGGCACGAGGCTCGCGCCGTCGACCGGGTCCGGCCAGCCGCCGGCCGGCGCCGCGCCGGCGAGGTCGACGAGCGTCGGCAGCAAATCGACGTGCGACACCGGCCCGCGCACGCGGGCGGCACCGAAGCGGCCCGGCGCGTGGACGATCAGCGGCACGCGGCAGCCGCCTTCGAAGAACGTCATCTTGTACCAGAGTCCGCGCTCGCCGAGCATGTCGCCATGGTCGGACGTGACGATCACGATCGTGTCGTCGGCGAAGCCGCATTGCTCGAGCGCGGCCAGCACGCTGCCGAACTGCGCGTCGACATAGGACGTCGCGCCGTAGTACGCGCGGCGCGCGGCGCGGATCTGCGCGTCGGTCGGCGGCGTGCGGTCGTTTTCGCAGACGAAGCGCAGCCGCTGCGAATGCGGATCGCTCTGCTGCGCATCGAGCCGCACGGCCGGCATGTCGATCTCGTCGTCGCGGTACAGATCCCAGTATTCGCGCGTGATCGCGTACGGATCGTGCGGATGCGTGAGCGACACGACCATGCAGAACGGCCGCGCGTCATGACCGGCCGCGCGCTCGCGCGCGACGTCGTACAGCTTCTGCTTCGCCGCGAACGTGACTTCGTCGTCGAAATCGAGCTGGTTCGTGCGCACGCACGGGCCGGCCTCGAGCACCGAACTCATGTTGTGATACCAGCTCGGCCGCTCGGTCGGGCGGTCCCAGTCTGGCACCCAGCCGAAGTCGGCCGGATAGATGTCGGTCGTGAGCCGTTCCTCGAAGCCGTGCAGCTGGTCGGGTCCGCAGAAATGCATCTTGCCGGACAGCATCGTCCGGTAGCCGCCCGCGCGCAGGTAGTGCGCGAAAGTCAGCGTTTGCGCCGGCAATTCGGCGGCGTTATCGTAGGCGCCGATACCCGACGGCAGCTTGCCGGTCAGCAGCGAGAAGCGCGACGGCGCGCACAGCGGGCTCGCGCAATACGCGGCGTCGAACACCACGCCTTGCGCCGCGAGCCGGTCGAGCGTCGGCGTGCGCGCGACGCGGTTGCCGTAGGCCGGCAACGCGAACGGCGTCAGCTGGTCGGCCATCAGGATCAGGATGTTGGGAGTCGGGTTCGTCATCGGCGGTCTTGGGGAAATCGGTGTTCGAATGGAGCGGCGCGACGCTCGGGCGGCGACACGGCCGGCATGACGGACGCAGCCTGAAGAAAGTGCCGCGCGCACCGGCCGCGACTGGCTAGAATCGCGGAAGGCCTGGCGCGGCGCCGTGCCGTCCGAAGCACTATCCCCCGCCCGAATTCGCGCGGGAAGGCGTCCGGCCCTTATGAGGCCATTAGAGAGACTTATGTCGAAATCCGAACCGTTACCGTCGATGCAGGCGCTGCGCGCGTTCGAATCGGCCGCCCGTCTCCAGAGCTTCACGGCCGCCGCGCGCGAGCTCGGCTCGACGCAACCGGCCGTGAGCCAGCAGGTGTTCCAGCTCGAAGCGGAACTCGGCGTGCCGCTGTTCGAGCGCAGCCCGCGCGGCGTCACGCTGACGAGCGACGGCCAGTGCCTGTACGAAGCCGTGCGGCTGAGCCTCGACACGCTGCGCGGCGCCACCGCGACGCTGCGCGCGCGCCGCGAGCACGGCGCGCTCACGATCGTCACGGATTTCGGTTTCGCGACCTACTGGCTGATGCCGCGCCTCTCCGGCCTGAAGCGCGTGATGCCGGACGTCGACGTGCGGGTCGTCACCTCGCAGGATTACGACGCGCAGCGCGACCACGCCGACATCGCGGTTCTGTTCGGCGACGGCCACTGGCCGTCGTGCACGGCCGCGCGGCTCTTTCCCGAATCGGTCACGCCCGTCTGCTCGCCGGCGTTCCGCGCCGCGCACGCGCACGTCGCGCGGCCCGAGCACCTGCAGGCGCTGCCGCTGCTGCACGTGCAGGCGACGCGCCCCGAACGCTGGCTGTCGTGGGCCGGCTGGTTCGACGCGCACGGCCTCGAGGCGCCGGCCGCCGCGCGCGGCGTGACCTTCAACAGCTATGCGCTGGTGATCCACGCGGCGCTGCTCGGCGACGGCGTCGCGCTCGGCTGGTCGCCGCTCGTCGACGAGCTCGTCGCGACCGGGCAGCTCGTGAAGCTCGTCGACGCGCCCGTCGTCACGTCGCGCGGCTACTTCCTCGTGCGGCCGCCGCAGCGGCCCGAGCCGGACGCGACACATGTGTTCCGGCGCTGGCTGCTGGACGCGTGCGCGCCGGCTTGAGCGGGCGGCTGGCCGGCGGAGCGCTGCCTGACGCTTGCTGGAGCGGCTGCGGCTGTCCCATCCGACGCGCGCTGGACTGGCTGCGCCTGCCCCACCTGACGTCCGATGGAGCGGCTGTGCCTGCACCGCCTGACGCCCGCTGGAGCCGGTACGACTGCGCCGCCCGACGCTCGCCGGACCGGCTGCGGCTGCACCGCCTGACGCTCGCTGGACCGGCTACGGCTGCACCGCCTGACGCTCGCTGGACCAGCCGCGCCCGCCCCGCCCAGCGTCCCCAAAACCCCCGCCTCAAGCCTCGCCACCGCCCCGCGGCGCTGGCGCGCCGATACCAGCCACACGGCGGGTTGGTTCTATCCGCGCCCGAATCGTCCTGATTTACTTGAGCCTCCCGCTACCCGCGTAGCGTGGCGCCCCGTCGCGCCGCCGCGCGCGTTGCGTTCCCTGACATCCGAGGAATCTCATGACCGCCGACTCACGCCCCGATCAATTCGTCCTGACGCTGTCGTGCCCGAGCGCGGCCGGCCAGGTCGCCGCCGTCGTCGGCTTTCTCGAGCGCCATCGCTGCTACGTCGATGCGCTGAACGTGTTCGACGACGATCTCAGCAACCACTTCTTCGTGCGCTGCGTGTTTCATCCGACGGATGAAACGCTGCAGATCGACGCGCTGCGCCAGGAGTTCGGTCCGATCGCGACCGCGCTCGGCGGCGGCGGTGACGGCGACACGCAATGGGCGATCCACGACGTGAACGCGCGCCCGAAGGTGCTGATCATGGTGTCGAAACTCGAGCACTGCCTCGCGGACCTGTTGTTCCGCTGGCGGATGGGCGAACTGAAGATGGACATCGTCGGCATCGTGTCGAACCATCCGGACTTCGAACCGCTCGCCACGCAGCACGGGCTGCCGTTCCGCCACTTCCCGATCACGGCCGACACCAAGGCGCAGCAGGAAGCGCAGTGGCTCGACTTCTTCGAGTCGAGCGGCGCCGAACTCGTGATCCTCGCGCGCTACATGCAGGTGCTGTCGCAGGAAACCAGCGCGAAGCTCGCGAACCGCGCAATCAACATCCATCACTCGTTCCTGCCCGGCTTCAAGGGCGCGAAGCCGTATCACCAGGCGCATGCCCGCGGCGTGAAGCTGATCGGCGCGACCGCGCACTTCGTGACCGACGATCTCGACGAAGGCCCGATCATCGAGCAGGTGGTCGAACGCGTCGATCATGCGCTGCGTCCGGAGCAATTGCTCGCGGTGGGCCGCGACGTCGAGTGCATCACGCTCGCGCGCGCGGTGAAGGCGTTCATCGAGCGGCGAGTGTTCCTGAACGGCGACCGGACGGTGGTGTTTCCGTAAGCGCATCCGTTCGGCGCGCAGCCAACAAAAAACCCGACCGGCAGCATCTGCCGGTCGGGTTTTTTATCGCGTTGCGTTCGACGCGTCGCGCAACGGCCCCGGGTGCGGTGTCCGGGTTCGTCGCGCGACGCGCGTGCCGCGTTCAGATGCTTACTTCACCCACGCGAAGTAGTACGACAGCCAGATCGTCAGCGCAGCACCGACCAGCGCCGCATACGGCATCAGATTCAGCCACATCGCGCGCTTCGGCACTTCGAGTTCCATGTCGCGCTGCATCTGCGCGGGGAAACGGCCGCGATCCTGCCAGTAGTGACGATAGAGAAACACCGGCACGATCAGCAGCATCGCGATCAGCCCGTTGCGCAGCGTGCCTTCGCCCTGCAGGTTCGCGCCCGCGCCGACATAGACGAGGTTCGCGTAGCCGCAGACCGAGCCGGCGACGAGCAGCCAGGTCGGGCAGCGGAACGGCCGATCCCAGTTGCCGCGGTCCATCCGGTGGATCCAGCCCGACTGGAGATTCAGGAATACGAACAGCATGTAGCAGACGTTCGAGATCGCCAGCACCGTCATGTAGTCCGACATCATCAGCAACACGAGGTTGAAGCCGAGGTCGGTCCACATCGCGCGCGTGGGCGAGCCGTGCTCGTTCACGTGCGACAGGTACTTCGGCAGCCAGCCGTCGACCGATGCCTGGTACAGCGTGCGCGACGAGCCCATCATCGACGTCATCACGATCAGCAGGATCGACAGCATCAGCATCACGACGACCGCGTTCGCGACCCACGCACCGCCACCGACGATCTTCGCCATCGCGGCCGCGACGCCGGTGCCGTCGCCGATCGCCGGGTCGAGCATCGCCTGCGTGCCGAGCGCGCCCTGGAACGCCATCGGCACGAGCGTCATCACGACGAGGCACAGCGCGCCCGACCAGAAGATCGCCTTCGCGGTGTCGCGACGCGGATCGCGGAATTCCCGCGTGTAGCAGACCGCCGTTTCGAAGCCGTACGACGCCCAGCCGGCCATGAACATCGCGCCGAGCGCCATCGTCACGCCCTGCCCGTTCCACGAACCGAAGGTCGCGGTCGTGAGGTTGCCTTGAGCGTCATGACCGAGCGGCAGCAGCGGAAGCAGGTTCGACATCGGCACGTCGCCGGTGACGAACGGCACGATGCCGACGATCAGCAGCGGCGTGAGCGACGCGATGCCGAGAATGCGCTGCGTGCGCGCGGCCTTCGATGCACCGCTGTGCTGAAGCTTGAACGTGATGAGAAGCAGAATCGTCGCGATGATGAACGTCGCGTTGATCCGCAGGGAAAGACCCGGCTTGATGAACCCGAGATCCGCAACCTTGAACTGCCAGTGCAGCACCGCCGCGTCGGCGGGAAAGAGACTCGTGAGCGCATAGCTCGCCGCGAGGCCGCAGCCGAGCGCAAGCATCGGCGACCACGCGAGCCAGTTGCACCACACGGAAACCGGGGCAATCAGCTTGCTGTAACGGACCCAGCCGATCGCGCCGTATACCGACGCGCCGCCCGATTTATGGGGAAATAGTCCCGATATTTCCGCATAAGTCGCGCTTTGAATCAGCCCCATCGTGATCGCGGCGATCCAGATCGCCCACGCGGGCTGGCCGATCGTCGCGCATACGCCGCCGATCGTGAACAGCACGCCTGCCGGCACGCCGCTCGTCACCCAGAATGCGTCTTTCCAAGTCAGGCCACGATGCAGCGTGTGGCCCGTCGAATCATGTGAGATGGTTGCCTCAACGTCACTGGTGCGATTAGCACGCAGTCCTGCCTGACTCATCCAATTCCTCCTGTGATGACTCCGCACAAGGGCGCTAGTGTAACAAGTTACGCGCTTTTTTGCAGAATCAGTAAAAGAAAACCGGGATATGCTTGCATGAAATTCCTATTACTTCGGATTCCTGCAAACATTCCCGGTCTATTTTTTTATGATTCGCGCGACAAATCGCCGCGGTCTTACTGGGCGCCTTCAGTCCACGAATTCACGCGGTCCGCATGCGCGGCAATCCATGCATCGGCGGCCGCTTCCGGCTTCGAACCGTTCTGGATCGCGAGCATCACGCTGTCGATCTCGCCCGGCTTCCACTGGAATTTCTTCAGGAACGCGACGACCGGCTTGGCCTTCGTTTCGAGCTGCGGGTTCGCGACGCTGTCGACGTGCTCCGCGCCGCCGAACACCTTCTTCGGATCCTCGAGGAAGCGCAGCTTCCACTTCGCGAACATCCAGTGCGGCGCCCAGCCGGTCACGATCACCGGCTTGTTCGCGCCGACGGAGCGCGACAGCTCGGCCGTCATCGCGCTGCCCGAACTCGGCATCAGCGTGTAGCTGAGGCCGTAGCTCTTGATCGCTTCGTCGGTCTTGCGCATCACGCCCGCACCCGCATCGATGCCGACGATCCGGCCGCCGAAGCTGCTTTTCTCGGCATTCAGATCTTCGATGCTCTTCGCCTTCACGTAGTCGGGGACGATCAGGCCGATCTTCGCGTCAGGGAAGTTCGCGCCGAGATCGACGACCTTCGACTTGTATTCGCCCCAGTAGGAGCCGTGCGTGACGGGCAGCCATGCGGACAGCGTCGCATCGAGGTCGCCGCGCGCCACGCCCTGCCACATGATCCCGGCAGCCACCGGCACGAGCTGGACCTGGTAACCGAGCTTCTTCTCGATCACGCGTGCCGCGACGTTCGACGTCGCCACACTGTCGTCCCAGCCTTCGACGTAACCGATCTTCAGCGTGGGCTTCGTATCCGCGAGCGCCGACGCGCTCAATGCCACCATCGCCGACAGTGCGCCGGTCCACAGCAGTTTTCCGAACAACTTCATGGTCGATCTCCTTGAAATGCGCACCGTGCGCGTTGTCTCTCTAGGTTCTTCAACCACAAATCCGCGGTATCGTTGTTTTCCGACGGATGCTTGTCCGGAGGCGACGCAACGCGACGCGCCCGGACCGGCGATGGCTCGATACGACTACTTGTCGATCACGAGATCCGACAGCGGCTTGCTGCAGCACAGCAGCACCATCCCCTGATCGATCTCGCGCTGGCGGATGCCGCCGTTGTGCTTCATCTCGACCTGCCCCGACACGAGCTTCACCTTGCAGGTGCCGCACATGCCCTGCGTGCACGACGCCGGCAGCCGCACGCCGGACTGGCGCGCCGCGTCGAGCACGTGCTGCTCGGAGCCGCACGAAATCTCGCGATTGCTCTTCGCGAAGCTGACCGTGTACTGCTTCGTCGCGACGTCGCCGTCGTTGGCCGCCGGCGCGAGTTCGGCGATCACCTCGTCGCTCGCGGTCTGCGCGAGCGTCTCGAACGAGAAGCTTTCCTCGTGATACTGCTTGCGGTCGAAGCCGGCTTCGTCGAGCAGGTCGCGCACGGCCTTCATGTACGGCGCGGGGCCGCACGTGAAGATCTCGCGCTCCATGAAGTCCGGTGCGATCAGCTTCAGCAGCGGCAGCGTCAGGAAGCCCGTGACGCCCGGCCAGTTGGTGCGTGCACCGACGCGCTCGACGACGAACGACGTGCGGAAATTCGTATGGTTCGACGCAATCAGGTCGAGCTCGCGCGCGAAGATGATGTCGTCCGGCGTACGTGCGCTGTGCACGAACAGGATGTCGCGATCCTCGGCGAGATCATGGTGCGCGCGGCTCATCGACATCAGCGGCGTGACGCCCGAACCGGCCGACAGGAACAGGTACTTGCGCGCCGGATGCCGCGCGCACGTGAATTCGCCGGCCGGGCCGAGCACGCGAACCGACGCGCCCGGCTGCAGGTTGTCGTGCAGCCAGTTCGACACCTTGCCGCCCGGCACGCGCTTCACCGTGATCGAGATCGTGTGCGGCCGCGCGGGCGACGACGAGATCGTGTAGCACCGGTTGATCGTCTCGCCGTCGATGTCGAGTTCGAGCGTGATGAACTGCCCCGGCTCGAAGGAAAACGCACGGCCTTGCGGCGAACGGAAGAAGAAGCTCTTCACGTCGTGGGTTTCCTGACGCACGTGGCAGCACACCAGCGTTTCCTCGACGTCGCTCGTCCAGCGCTCGGGCAGCGCGCTCCAGAACGCCGGGTGCGTCACCCGGCTGTCCACCGGCTCGAAATTGGCCGAATCTCGCATCATGTGTAGCTCCACTTGCTGTCTGCTGTACTACGCGCCGATTTTTTCGGCGAGCCGGCCGATGTACCAGGCCGAGAATTTTTCGACGAGACCTTCCGTGTACGGCGAATACGGGCCCGGCTCGTATGCGCTGCTGGTCGCGCCACGCTGCGAGAATTCGACGAGCGCGCGATCCTGGTCGTTGGTCGCGTTCCACACGGCCGTCAGGTTCTTCACGTCGTAGTCGATGCCTTCCTTCGCATCCTTGTGGACGAGCCACTTGGTGCGCACGAGCGTCTTGCCGGCCGACAGCGGAATCACCGAGAACGTCACGATGTGATCGCTCATGAAGTGATGCCACGAGTTCGGCTGCGTCCAGAACGACAGGCCACCGAGGTCGGCCTGGTCGAACTGGCCGAGCAGCTTCTTCGATGCGACCTTCGCGTCGAGCGTCTGCGATTCGCCGTGGCGGTCGAGCGGCAGGCGCTGCGTGCGGAAGCCCGTCACGTCGAGCAGCTTTTCGATTTCGGCGGACGGCAGGCCCATCTCGGCCCACTCCTTGCCGCGGCGCACGCAGGTTTCAGCGAACGCGTCCATGCCTTCGGCGTTCGCGTCGGAGCGCTGGTAGCCGAAGCCGTATTCGTACAGCGAGATCGTCAGCTCGGGATGGTTCGCGACGCAGTGATAGCACTCGCGGTTGTTCTCCATCGTGAGCTTCCAGTTGCCTTCCTCGATGATGTCGATCTGCGCGGCGATCTTCGTGTTCGGCAGATCGTGCGGCAGCAGATACGGCTCCATCTGGGCGCGCAGCTGCGCGAAATCGACCGGCGGCTCCTCGGCGAGGCAGATGAAGATCAGGCCCGCGAGGTTCTGCACGTGCACCGACTTCAGGCTGTGCTTGCAGCGGTCGAACTTCTCGCCCATGTGCTCGGCGAACATCAGCTGGCCGGTCAGGTTGTAGGTCCAGCTGTGGTACGGGCACACGATGTTGCCGACCGAGCCCTTATCCTCGTTGCACAGGCGCGCGCCGCGGTGGCGGCACACGTTGTGGAACGCGCGGATTTCCATGTCGTCGTCGCGCACGATCAGGATCGAGTCGCTGCCCAGTTCCACGGTCACGTAGTCGCCCGGCTCGGGAATGTCCGGTTCGACCGCGACCTGGATCCAGTGCTGGCGGAAAATCGCCTCCATGTCGAGGGCGAAGATGTCCTCGCTCGTGTAGAACGGCGCCTCGAGGCTGTAACCTTCCTTGCGTCGCTCGATCAGTGCACGAATGTCTGCCGATACTTTCATCGTTTGCTCCGGATTCCTTGCGTCCCAGTGTGGTTGCCGACAGGCATCAAAATCAGTAGTCGATGAGCTGATGCTCGCGCAAATACGCGAGGATCACTTGTGCTTTTTCGACTGAACTCCCTTCATTTACGACGTTGCCGCCGCGGCTTTCGGTCGTGGTCGCGGACAGCATCCGGGCATGCCCCGAGCGCTTCTCGGCGGCGACCAGCTTTACGGGTTTACGCTCGATCGGGCCGACCTTCCAGGCCGCCGCATCGGCGTCCGCGCCGGTCGACGTGAGTGCCGGGCGGATCGCGCCGGCCCGCAGCCGCGCATACGCGTAGCGCGGCGCCACGTTGGCGAGCGGATGGACCGCGACGACGGCCGGCAGCGCCGCGTCGACGCGCCGCCGCAGCCCTTTCGGCAAGAATTGCCGGACCGCCGCGCGGCCGCCGTCGACCGTCACGTCGACGGCCGAGCCGACGAGCGGATAGCCGAGCGCCGCGGCGACGCGATACGGCAGCATCCCGGTGTCGTACGCGCCCTCGGCGCGCGTGCCGGTCAGCACGAGGTCGTAGCCTTCGACGCGCGCGGCGAGCGCATGCGCGGCATCGTCGCCGTCGTGGCAGGCCAGCACCTCGACCTGCCGCGCGCCGAGCGCGAGATATTCAGCAAGCGCTTCATTCGCGGGATCGCCCGCATGGATCACGTCGAGCTGCGCGCGATGCCGCTCCGCGAGCTGGCGGCCGACCTCGAGCGCGGCCGCGTCGTTGCGGCTGTAGCGCGCGGTGCCGCTGACGGGGTGCCGGCCGACGGACACGAGCACCGCGATGCGTTGCAACTGGCGGGGGGCGTTCATGCTGCGACTCCTTCGGTTTCACGCGAGCCGACCGCGGCCGGCGATTGTCCGCGCGACGCGCGCGCGGCCTGCACCTGTTCGATCAGCGCGGCGATCGTCGCCTGCGCGTCGCCCACCACCGTCAGGTTCGCGCGCTTCGCGATCGGCGCGCTGCCGTCGAGGTTCACCGCGATCACGTGACGGCAGTCCTTGATCCCCTGCAAGTGCTGCACCGCGCCCGAGATGCCGAACGCGATGTACACGCTCGCCTCGACCGTCTTGCCGGTCGCGCCCACCTGCTTGTCGCGCGTGAAGTGACCGTTGTCGACCGCGACGCGGCTCGCGCCGATCGCCGCGCCGAACGCGCCGGCCAGTTGCTCGAACGCGCCGATGTCGGACACGCCGTTGCCGGCCGACACGATGAAGTCGGCTTCCTCCAGCGCGACCTGCGCCGCGTCGATTTCCTCGAGGCCGAGATCGCGGTATGGCTGCGCCGCGTCTCCGGCCGGGCGGATGAAGTCGGCGGCCAGGCGCTCGCCGGCGCCGACGAACGGCAGTTTCGCCTCGACCGCGTTCTGCGCGAGCAGGATCACGTCGGGCAGCCCGCGCGTCGCGAACGCGCGGCCGGCCTGCGCATACGCGCCGACATGCTTCGCGTCGATCTCGACCACGTGGGTCGCGACGCTCGCGCCGGCGGCCGCCGCGTACCGCCGGCCGAGATCGCCGTCGCCGGTCGCGTTGTCGGGCACGAACACGTGCTTCGGCGCGAGCGCCGCGGCGCATGCCTGCAAGGCTTGCAATTCGCTTTCGGGCGCGAAGGCGCGACGGTCGAAGTCGGCCAGCTCGATCAGCTTGTCGACGCCGAGTTCGGCGGCGTCATCCTTCAGTTCGCCGAATGCCAGCAGCGCGACTTCGGTCTGCGCGTCGGCGAGCACCGCGGCGGCGGCGATCGCCTGCCGCGCATGGTCGTCGAGCGCGCCGCGCTCGGCGTGCGCCACCACCAGCATCACGTGCTTCGGGTCCTGCACCGCGCGGCGCGGCTTCGCGGCCGCGGCGCCGTGGCCGTGCGCGGACCACTGCGCGGCGCTCGCGTCGGCGCTGCCTTCCTCGCCGAGCGTGATGCGCTTCAGGCCCGCGGCCGTGATGATGAACGGCCGGCGCGGATCGATTCGTTTGATCGTGTTCATCGATTCACTCCAGCGAGGCGGCAACGAGTTCGGCCACGTCGAGCACGTCGGGGCGCGGGCCCACGACGCCTTCGAGCATCGCCGTGCAGTTCGGGCAACCGACCGCGACCACGTCCGCGCCGATCGCGCGCGCGTCGGCGATGCGGATGTCGGGAATACGCTGCTTGCCCGGGATGTCGGTCAGCGGCGCACCGCCGCCACCGCCGCAGCAGCGCCCGCGCATGCCGTTGCGCTCCATCTCGACGACCTGGATGCCGATCGTCTTCAGCAGCTTGCGCGGCGATTCCGTCTCGCCGTTGTAGCGGCCGAGGTAGCACGGGTCGTGATACGTGGTGCGCTTCTCGCGCAGCGACTCGACCGCCTTCGGCGCGATCCTGCCGCTGTCGGCCAGCTCCGCGAGGTAGGTCGTGTGATGCTTGACCGTCACGCGCAGCCCGAGCGCGCGGTATTCGTTGCGCAGGCTGTGCATCACGTGCGGGTCGGCCGTCACGATCTGCTTGTACGACAGCGAGCCGAGCGTGCCGATCAGGCGCTTCGCCATCTGCTGGAACGTCGCTTCGTCGCCGAGGCGGCGTGCGACGTCGCCGGTGTCGGTCTCGGTCCCGCCGAGCACCGCGTAGTCGACGCCCGCCTTGTTCAGCACCTTGACGAACGCGCGCAGCGTGCGCTGGTAACGCATGTCGAATGCGCCTTCACCCGCGACGAACAGCACGTCGACCGGCTTGCCCGGTTGCGCGACCGGCGCGTTCAGGTCGACCGACCAGTCGTAGCGCGCAGCCGTGTCGTAGCCACCCATCGTGCCCGTCTCGCGCAGGTTCGCGAGCACTTCCTGGCCCTTGCCCGGCACCGTGCCGTGCACCAGCGTGCGGTTGCGGCGCATGTCGACGATCGCGTCGACGTGCTCGATCAGCATCGGGCACTCCTGCACGCATGCGCGGCAGGTGGTGCACGACCACAGCGTCTGCTCCTCGATCAGGCCCGACACGATCGGGCCGTTCGGCTCGCCGCGATGCTGGCCGACCGCGAGGCCCGGCGTCGGGCTGCCGGCGTACGCGGCATCGGTGCCGCCCGCCATCCCGACGACGAGATCCTGGATCAGTTTCTTCGGGTTCAGCGGCTGGCCCGATGCGAACGCGGGGCACGCGGCTTCGCACTTGCCGCACTGCACACACGCGTCGAAGCTCAGCAGCTGGTTCCAGCGGAATTCGACCGGCTTCGCGACGCCATACTCCTCGTGCTCGATGTCGGGCAGCTTCAGCGCGGTCGGCGGCGTGGCCGTGCCATTGCCCGTGAACGATTCACGGGTGGCCGCGAAACGCTCCTGGCGCGGGTGGAACGCAAGGTGCAGCAGGCCGGCGATCGCGTGCTTCATCGGGCCGCCCTTCGCGGCGCCGACGGTCATCGTGAAGGCGCCGGCGCCGATCAGCAGCGCGCAGAGCACCGCGAACGCACCCGACATCGCGCCGGTCGGCACGACCATGAACAGCACGAGGCCGAGCGCGAACGAGCCGAGCAGCCAGGGCAGCGCGTTCCACGGGCCGCGCGACAGGCGCGCCGGCACGTCCTTCGCCGCGCGGCGGCGCCAGACGAACACCACGCCGACGAGCATCGCGAGCGCCGCGAGGAAGATCAGCTTGTCGAGCCACGGCGAGTAGATCGCGAGGCCGTAGTTGACGAACACCAGCGCGAGCGCCGCGATCGCGCCGCCGGCGGTCGCGACGTGGGTCTTCGCGATGTACGGATCGCGGGCGACCACATGATGCAGGTCGACGAAGTAGCGCTTCGGGATCGCGAACAGGTTCGCGATGCCGAACGAGCCGGGCGCCGTCGCGCGCCCGAGACGCCAGTAGGACGAGCGCTTCGCGACCGCGAACGCGAGCCCCGCCACCGACAGCCACAGCAGTGCGGTAATGAGGAAAGCCGGATTCATTTTTTAGAAATCCTTGACGAGACGCAGCGAGTCGTAGATCGCACCGTGGACGTTGTGCATCGAGATGCAGTCGCCGACACGGAACAGCAGGAAGCGGCCGTTGCCCAGTTCTTCCGACAGGCACGGCTGCGGCTCGGCCGCGAACAGCGTGTGAGGATCGATCTGGCCGCGGTTCACCGACTCCGGCTTGAGCTTCCAGTACAGCTCGTCGTTCGGAGACGAACCGTTCTCGATCACGACCTGGTCGACCGCGCGCTCTTCCAGCTCCTCGGTGTATTCGTTGCGCAGCACGGCGATGATCTTGCCGTCTTCCTCATACACGCGATCGAGCATCGTGTTCGGCGTCGGGATCACGCCGAGCGCGTACAGGCGGCGATAGAAGATCGGGAACGTCGTGCCGCCGCAATCGTCGGCCACCTTCACGTCGGGCGTCACCACCTCGACCTTCGAGCCGCGGCTCGCCATGAAGTCGGCCACGCCGGCGCCCGCATGCGTGCTCACGCCGTCGAACAGCAGCACGTTCTGCTTCGGCTCGACCTTGCCGGTCAGGATGTCCCACGAGCTGACGGCGAGACCTTCGGCCACGCCCCACGCCGGCACCTGCCACGTGAAGCTCGAACCGCCGGTCGCGAGCACGACGATGTCCGGCTTCTCGGCCATGATCATCTTCTCGTCGGCGGCGACGCCGAGGCGCCGGTCGACGCCGAGACGCTTGGTTTCCATGTCGAACCAGCGGATGATCCCCGACATCTGTTCGCGCTGCGGCGCCTTCGCGGCGATCATCACCTGGCCGCCGACTTCGGCGTTCTTCTCGAACAGCACCACGTCGTGGCCGCGCAGCTTCGCGACGCGTGCGGCCTCGAGCCCCGCGGGGCCCGCGCCGACCACCACCACCTTGCGCTTCGGGCCGCGCGACTTCTCGATGATGTGCGGCATCGTCGCTTCGCGCGACGTCGCGGCGTTCTGGATGCACAGCACGTCGAGGCCGTTGTACTGGCGGTCGATGCAGTAGTTCGCGCCGACGCACTGCTTGATTTCGTCCTCGCGGCCGTCGCGGATCTTGATCACCATGTGCGGATCGGCGATCTGCGCGCGCGTCATGCCGACCAGGTCGATCATGCCGTTCGCGAGCAGGCGTTCGGCCTGGCCCGCGTCGCGGATGCTCTGTGCATGCATCACGGGAATCTTCACCACCGACTTGATGCCGGCCGCGAGGTGCACGAACGGCTCCGGCGGCAGCGCCATCGGCGGCATGCAGTTCGCGATCGTGTTGTGCGTGTCGCCGCCCGAGCCGACCACGCTCAGGTAGTCGATCAGGCCCGTCTCCGACATCGCCTGCGCAATTTCCTTCAGCGCTTCGTGATCGAGACCGTCCTCGTGGAATTCGTCGCCGCACATGCGCAGGCCGACGCAGAAGTCCTTGCCGACCGCTTCGCGCACGGCCGTCAGCACTTCGATGCCGAAGCGCAGACGGTTCTCGAGGCTGCCGCCCCATTCGTCGGTGCGGTGGTTCGAACGCTTGCTCCAGAACTGGTCGATCAGGTGCTGGTGCGCGGCGGAGATTTCGATGCCGTCCATGCCGGCTGCCTTCACGCGCTTCGCGGCGGCCGCGAAGTCGCCGATGATGCGGCGGATTTCCTCGATCTCGATGATCTTCGCGTTACCGCGGTGCACCGGCTCGCGCACGCCCGACGGCGACATCAGGTGCGGCCAGTGCTCGCCGTGGAACGACGAGCGGCGGCCCATGTGCGTCGCCTGGATCATGATCTTCGCGCCGTGCTTGTGCATCGTGTCGGCGAGACGCGTGAGCGGGTCGATGATCTTGTCGTTCGACAGGTTCACCGACTTCCACCAGCCCTGCGGGCTGTCGATCGACACGGGGCTCGAGCCGCCGCAGATCGCGAGGCCGACGCCACCCTTCGCCTTCTCTTCGTAATAGCGGATGTAGCGGTCGCCCGGCAGGCCGCCCGGCTCGGCATACACCTCCGCGTGCGCGGTGCTGACGATCCGGTTGCGCAGCGTCAGCTGGTTCAGCTGCATGGGTTTGAACAGGTGGGGATAACGCATCGCAGGCGACCTCTGGCGTTCGAATGTCTCGTGTTGCGGGTGTTGTTTGTTGCTGTGTCGTCGGGTCGGCGCGTCAGTGCGCGATCGGCGACACTTCGAAGACGCAGTGATCGTGGTGCTCGGCCGCACACTGCACTTCCTTCGACTGCGCGCGCGGCGCGCCCTTGCCTTCCGGCGTCGTGTCGTTGACCCAGTCCATCGCGCCGGCGAACCAGCCCGCGAACATGTAGCAGAGCTTGCCTTCCTTGCCCGGCTGCTGGAGCACGAACGACGAGTGGCGCAGCTCGATCTTCGCGCGTGCGCTGGCCGGATCGGCCTCGATGATCGAGAACAGGCCCCAGCCGCGTTGCGACAGGCGCTTCAGGTAGTGCTCGAACACCGCCATGCCGGTGAGGCCGTGCAGCTTCGCTTCCTTGTCGCACCAGTGGTACGCGGACTTGTAGCCGGCCTTGTAGAGGATCTCGGCATACGCCTCGACGCCGAGCGCTTCCTCGACGGCGACGTGGTTGTTCGTGAAGAAGTGGCGCGGCACGTACAGCATCGGCAGCGCGTCGGTGGTCCAGACGCCGGTATCGGGATCGACGTTGATCGGCAGTTGCGGTTGCATCGTGGTGACTCCGTGAGGAAAATTGGCCGCGCGGCTCAGGCGCAGGCACGACATCGTCCGCGTGCCCGCGCGACAGGCGCCGGCACGTCCCGATTGTTCTAGTGTTGAATCGCGGGTGGCGGTTCGGCTCGGCGGGCGCTTACGCGCCCCACACGTCCTTGAACACGCGCACCCAGTTCTCGCCCATGATCTTGCGGATGCGCGACTCCTTCCAGCCGTGGCGTTCCATCGCCGCGGTCAGGTTCGGGAATTCGCCGATCGTGCGGATGCCGTCCGGGTTGATCACCTTGCCGAAGTTCGTCAGCTGGCGATAGCGGCCCTTGTCATGCGTCAGCATGTCGAAGAATTCCTTCGCGAAATCCTGCGTGAAGTCCGTGCCGATGCCGACCGCGTCTTCGCCGATCAGGTTCACGACGTAGTCGATCGCCTCGATGTAGTCGTCGATGTTCGCCTCGATGCCGCGCTTCAGGAACGGCGCGAACATCGTCACGCCGACGAAGCCGCCGGCGTCGGCGATTTCCTTCAGCTGCGCGTCGCTCTTGTTGCGCGGATGTTCCTTCAGGCCCGACGGCAGGCAGTGCGAGTAGCACACCGGTTTCTTCGAGAACGCGATCGCTTCCGACGACGTGTTGCCGCCCACATGCGACAGGTCGACCATGATGCCGACGCGGTTCATCTCGGTGATCACTTCGCGGCCGAAGTCCGACAGGCCGCCGTCGCGCTCGTAGCAGCCGGTGCCGACCAGGTTCTGCGTGTTGTAGCAGAGCTGCACGACGCGCACGCCCATGTCGGCGAACGCCTCGATGTAGCCGAGGTTGTCCTCGAACGCGTGCGCGTTCTGGAAGCCGAGGATGATCCCCGTCTTGCCTTCCTTCTTCGCGCGGAAGATGTCGTCGGTCGTGCGCACCAGCGTCAGCAGTTCGCCGTTCTCGCGGATCTTCTGCTTCATCACGCCGATGTTGTCGACGGTCTTGGTGAAGTTCTCCCACACCGATACCGTGCAGTTCGCGGCCGTGATGCCGCCCTTGCGCATGTCCTCGAACACCGGCTTCTCGAACTTCGAGATGTTCAGTCCGTCGATGATGATGCTGTCCTGATGCAGCGTGCTCATATCTGCCTCTCGCTCCAGTCTCTGCTGTATGTGGGGTCGTCGATCAGTAAATCGGGAAGCGCTCGCAAAGCGCGAAAATCTCGCGGCGCACGCGCTGTTCGGTCGCGTGGTCGCCTTCGGGGTTCGCGCGCAGCGCGTCGAACACCTCGAGAATCAGGCGGCCGACTTCGCGGAACTCCGCGACGCCGAAGCCGCGCGTCGTGCCGGCCGGCGTGCCAAGGCGGATGCCCGACGTGACGGTCGGCTTCTCGGTGTCGAACGGAATGCCGTTCTTGTTGCAGGTGATGCCCGCGCGTTCGAGCGCCTGCTCGACCGGCGCGCCCTTCAGGCCCTTCGGGCGCAGGTCGACCAGCAGCAGGTGGTTGTCGGTGCCGCCGGTGACGAGGTCGACGCCGCCCGCCTTCAGCACTTCGCCGAGGGCCTGCGCGTTCGCGAGCACGTTGTCGATGTAGGTCTTGAAGTCCGCATGCAGCACTTCGCCGAACGCGACGGCCTTGCCGGCGATCACGTGCATCAGCGGGCCGCCCTGCAGGCCGGGGAACACGGCCGAGTTGATCTTCTTCGCGATCTCTTCGTCGTTGGTCAGCACGAAGCCGCCGCGCGGGCCGCGCAGCGTCTTGTGCGTGGTCGACGTGACGACGTGCGCGTGCTCGACCGGATTCGCATGGCGGCCGGCGGCGATCACGCCCGCGATGTGCGCCATGTCGACCATCAGCTTCGCGCCGACGCTGTCGGCGATCGCACGGAAGCGGGCGAAGTCCAGCGCGCGCGGGTATGCCGAGAAGCCGGCGATGATCAGGCTAGGCTTGTGCTCGTGCGCGAGTGCCTCGACCTGGTCGTAGTCGATCCGCATCGTGTCGCGGTTCACGCCGTACTGCACGGCGTTGAACCACTTGCCCGACAGCGCCGGCTTCGCGCCGTGCGTCAGGTGGCCGCCGGCGTCCAGCGACATGCCGAGCACCGTGTCGCCCGGCTTCGCGAGCGCGAGCATCACCGAACCGTTCGCCTGCGCGCCCGAGTGCGGCTGCACGTTCGCATAGCCGGCGTTGAAGATCTGCTTCACGCGCTCGATCGCCAGCGCCTCCACCTCGTCCGCGAATTCGCAGCCGCCGTAGTAACGCTTGCCCGGATAGCCTTCCGCATACTTGTTGGTCAGCACCGAACCCTGGGCCTCCAGCACCGCGCGCGACACGATGTTTTCCGACGCGATCAGCTCGACCTGCGACTGCTGGCGCTCGAGTTCCTTCAGGATGGCGCTGCGCACCGGCGCGTCGCGCTCGGCGAGGGGCTGCGAGAAGAAAGGCTGGGTGTTCGACATAGTGCGTCCGTGACGAAGAATAAAGGGCGTGAAACCGAAGCTCGAGGCCCGCCATACCTGGGTTTCCAGCGCATCCAGTGCAAGGCTGCCGACGGCTCTATTCTTGTCGTTCGGATTTTCGACGGATTGATGAATTTAGACGCGTTCTTTACCTTTTCCGCCATGCGCGTCCGTTTTGTACAAGTGACCGGTCGTGCTTTTCGGGATGACGAGGCAAGCCGGCGTGTGCTGTGAATTCGCGATTCACCGATGGACAGGCACTTCGCCGGTGCCTGTGCTGTGCTTCCCGGGTGCAGCGCGGCCCGCTTACGGTGCAGTGCAGCATCCGCCCCGCGCCCATACAACGTATGGAGCTAGGGTTTAGCCGTATGGCACGGTTGTTGCGCTCGCTCCCACAATACGGCAGCCCGATCCGTGCCTCGGGCTAAAAGCTATTAGAGATTCAAGGAACGCTCCCCATGTCGCCCGACCGCACAGCGTCGCTGTCCCACTTCGCGTTCATGCCTTTACCGAACTTCACGATGATCGCGTTCACCAATGCGATCGAGGTGCTTCGGATGGCGAACTACCTGAGCGGCCAGCCGCTCTACCGCTGGTCGATCATCAGCCCGGACGGCGGCCCGGTCACGGCGAGCAATGGCCTCACGGTCGACACGGGCCCGGCCGAGTGCGTCGGGCAGCCGGATATCGTATTCGTGTGCGGCGGCGTCGACGTGCAGCGCGCGACCACGCCCGCCCATCTGTCGACGCTGCGCCGCTTCGCGCGCTCGGGCATTCCGCTCGGCAGCCTGTGCACGGGCACCTATGCGCTCGCGAAGTCGGGGCTGCTCGCGGGCTACGCGTGCGCGATCCACTGGGAAAACATGTCGGCGCTGAAGGAAGAGTTTCCGGACACGCGCTTCCTGAAGGAACTGTTCGTGGTCGACCGCGATCGCATCACGTGCACGGGCGGCGTCGCGCCGCTCGACATGATGCTGAACCTGATCGCCGCGCGGATAGGCACGCCGCGCGTCACGCAGATCGCCGAGCAGTTCATCGTCGAACACGTGCGCGACACGAGCGCGCAACAGCGGATGCCGCTCGTCGCGCGGCTCGGCTCGGCGAACAAGTCGCTGTTCGAAGTGATTTCGCTGATGGAGAACAACATCGAGGAACCGCTGTCGCGCGAGGAGCTCGCGCGGCTCGCGAACATGTCGCAGCGGCAGTTGCAGCGCCTGTTCCGCGAACACCTCGGGATGACGCCCACGCACTATTACCTGACGCTGCGGCTGCGCCGCGCGCGCGAGCTGCTGCTGCAGACCGACATGTCGATCATGCACATCACGATGGCGTGCGGCTTCCAGTCGGCATGCCACTTCAGCAAGAGCTATCGCGACGCGTTCGGCGTCGCGCCGACGCGCGAACGCCGCAAGCAGGTCGCGCCGCTCGCGCAGGGCGCGGCGACATCCGCGCCGGCATTTCCGGCGCATGTGATTCATGCGTGACGCACGAGTTGCGCGATAAAAAAAAGCGGCCTCGAAGGCCGCTTTTTTCTGGTGCTTACGATCCCCACACCTGCATTTCGTCGAGCGAATACCCCCACTGCGTCGCCCGCTTCGTACCGAGCATCCGCACGTAGCGCCCCTGCGCATTCAGGTTCGGCAACGTGACGTGACCGTACGACACGCCGTTGTTCGTCGAGTAGACCGTCGTCCAGTTCGCGTTGTCGTTCGACGTCTGGATCTGGTACACGAGCGCGCCCGCGTCCCAGTAGAGATCGACGCTGCTGATCTTCTTCACCGCGCCGAGATCGACGGAGATCCATTGCGGATCGACGCCCGCGCCTTCCGGCGAATCCCAGCGCGTGCTGGTCGTGTTGCCGTCGAACGCCTTGTCCGCCGTCAGCGATGTGTTGTAGCTCGCCGACGCGGCAGCCGGCCGCCCTTGCGACAGCAGCGTCGGCTGCGCGGCGGCCGGGCCGCCGTAGTAGCTCGAGCCGAGCTTCGCCTTGGTCGTGTCCGCGTTCACGCCGAACTGCGACAGGCTCCAGCGCTGGCCGGTCGTCACGTCGCCGACGTAGAGCTGGTAGCCGCCCGCCGTCGTCGACGAGAAGAACACGTAGTTCGTGCCGGTCACCGGCGCCGGGTCCGAGTTGTTGCTCACGCAGTCGTTGATCGGCAGCGCGTTCGGCGTCGATGCCGGGTCCGCGGTCTTCGTGTAGATCTGGTCCGCGCCGCCGCTATCCTTCCAGCGTGCATAGAACACCATGCCGTCGCCGCGTACGATCGGATAGTAGGTCTGCAGACCGGCCGGATGATCGAACGTGGCGGTCGCGCCGGTCGCGATCGTGCGCTTCATCAGCCCCATGTTCGAGCCGGTGCCCGTCGCGTAGTAGACGGCGCTCGCGTCCGGCGCGAGGAACGGCATCGAGTATTCGGCGCCGGCCGGTGCGTTCGTCAGGCTCACGACCGACGTGAACACCGGGCCCGCGCTCGTGTACGACAGCGTGCCCTGCTTCACGTCGCCGTTCTGCTTGAACACGAGCGTCTTGCCGTCGGCGCTGAATTTCGGATCTTCGTTGCGCGTCGCGCCGGTGCTGTTCGTCAGGTTGACGGGCGGCGTGCCGGCGCCGAGCTGCAGCATGAACACGTTCCATGCGCCGTTGCTGATGCCCATGAACGCGAGCCACTTGCCGTCGGGGCTGAACACGCCGTTCATCGGATCGGTGATGCCCCAGCTGCTCTTGCTCAGCTGCGTGAGCGTATGGGCCGAAAAATCGTACAGGAACAGCTGGCTCGTGCCGTCGCCGTAGTTGACGTAGCTGTGATAGACGAGCTTGCCGGTCAGCGCCGCGGGAAACGACGCGTTGGATTGAGTCGGAGGATTGCTGATGCAGGCCGCTTCGGCGGCACCACTGGACAGGTTGAGAGCGATGCCGGCCACGAGGCCCGCAGCGAGGAACTTCGATTTCACGCTGATTGCTTCCGGGAAAGGTAGGGACGGAGCGGCCCGGGTCCCGCACACGGTGCACGGGGATCACGGGTCCGCCATCGGAGGGCGCGAACTCGGTATCGATCACGCATCGGGAATGAAACTTGCGCAGGATGCCTGCTCGCTCGTCTGAAGAAAAGGCTCAAAGTGAGTCGAAAACAACCGGATCAGCGACAGGCGCATCAGCGTTTGAGGGCGGGATTGAACGCGGCGGAGGCCGTGCTACTCTTTTTTCACGACGGCCGCGATCGGCCGGAGGGCAGGCATGAAGCGTTATGCGGCGCTGGCTCAGACGATTGGCGACGCGATCCGGCGTGGCGACCTCGGGCCCGGCGCGCGTATCCCGACCGTGCGCGCAGCGTGCCGCGCTTACCGTGTAAGTCCATCCACCGTGTTTCGCGCGTACTACAAGCTCGAAAGCGAGGGCCTGATCACCGCGCGTGCGCGCTCCGGATATTTCGTTGCGAACCTGGATGACAAGCGCGTGCGCGCGGGTCACGACACCCCGCGCAAACCGGCTGCGCCGCAGGCAGGCGACAACGATGTGCTGTTCCGCTTGCTCGACTCGCTCAAATTCGACGACATCGTGCCGCTGGGTTCCGCATTCGCGAGCTATTCGCTGTTTCCGATGAGCAGCCTGTGGCGGTATGCGGCGGCGGCGGCCCGCAACATGGACCGCGCGAAACTGCTGGCCGGACTGCCGCCCGGCCATGAAGCGCTGCGCCGCCAGATCGCACTGCGCTACCTGAACGCGGGCGCGTCATTGCCGATGGAAGAGATCGTCATCACGACCGGCGCGGCCGAAGCGCTGACGCTGAGCCTGCAGGCGCTCACGCGCCCCGGCGACATCGTCGCGATCGAACGTCCGGCCTACCACGCGGTACTGCAGGCCGTGCGGCGGCTGCATCTGAAGGCCATCGAAATCCCGGTGGATCCGCGCACCGGCCTCGATCTCGATGCGCTCGCCGACGCGCTCGACACGCATCCGGTGCGCGCCTGCTGGTTCATGACCTCGTTCCACAACCCGACCGGCGCGACGCTGCCCGACGAGCGCAAGCGCGCGCTGATCGACCTGCTCGCGTCGCACCGCGTGCCGCTGATCGAGGACGACGTGTTCGGCGAACTGCACTTCGGCCCGACGCCCACGCGGCCCGCGAAGCTGTACGACGAAAGCGGGCTGGTGCTGCATTGCGGTTCGTTCTCGAAGTGCCTCGCCCCCGGTTTCCGGATCGGCTGGGTCGCGGCCGGACGCTACGTGAAGCAGATCAGGCAGGTGAAGAACGCGAGCGCGCCGGCGGCCGACGTGCCCGCGCAGATGGCTGTATCCCGCTACCTGCTCAACGGCGCGTACGACCGCTTCCTGCGCAGGCTCCGCCGCAACCTGGCGGCGCACCAGGCACAGATGCTGGCGGCCGTCCGCGCGTACTTCCCGCCCGACACGGCGGTGCATGCCCCGCGCGGCGGGTATTTCCTGTGGATCGAATTGCCGCCGCACGTGGATGCGATGCGGTTGTTCGGCGACGCGATGAAAAACGGCGTCAGCCTCGCGCCCGGGCCGATTTTTTCCATGACGGGCGCCTTTCACCGCTACGTCCGGCTGAACTACGGCCGGCCGTGGACCCCTGCCGTCGAGGACGCGATGCAAACCCTCGGGACGCTCGCGGGGCGGCAACGACAGACGAGGTAGCAACGACCATGCAAGTCCTGCCCATCCGGAAAGTCCGCACGCGCGACACGTTGCGCGGCGCACTGAACCTGCGCGCCGAGCCGCGCGATGCCGTCAGCCAGCGCTGCCGGCAATGCGGCTTCATGGCATTCCGCGCCACCGAGCAATGCCCCGTCTGCGGACTCGGGGACTGGCCGTTCGCGCCGCTGAGCGAATCGAGCGAATCGAGGGAATCGAGGGAATCGAGCGACCAGAGCAACCAGAGCGACGAGGCGCAGGCCGCTCCTCCGCACGACGCGCTCCCCGTCCCGACATGGTCGTCGCGCATCGGCGCCGCGGTGCGCAGCGCGGCGATCCGGCGGCCGAGCGCGTCGAGCGCGCCGCTGCTGAGCATCCTGACCCTCGTGCTGCTGGTCGGCGGCTATGTGACGTTCGACCGGACGTGCAAGGCCGACCCGGTCTGCCGCGGCCAGGGCGCGCCGGCGCCAGCGGCAAACGACGCCAGTCTGCATGCGGCCGACGCGCAGACGTTGCCGGTCGTGCCCGCGCCCGTCTATGCATTTCATCCGGCCGACCACCCGGCGCTCGACCCCGACCGGCTTGCCGCCGCCGACCGGCTGGACGCAACCGATCGAGCAGGCTATGCCGGCACGAGCCGGCACATGACCGGACGCACGGCAACCACGGTCGCGCGGCACGCACCAGTGGTGCGCGCGCGCAGCGGTACTCGCGTCGTCAACTGGAAAGGCGGCGCTACCGCGACGCGACACGCGCACGCGATCCGCCGCGTGAGCCTGCATACGCGCCACGGTCGGCGCGCGACGGCAAGCGCGACCCAAGTGGCCATGGTCTATCGCGCGCACTGAGCGCCGGGCGCGCCGGAATTCGGCGCGATCGCGGCCGCGATGCTGTTGTACGGAATCGCCGCATACGACTCGAAGCGCAAGCCGGCGAGCGTCCGGCCGTTCGTGTCGGCGTTCGGCGGCCGGTTGGCCGCGGCGATCGGTCTCGTGCCGCACGCCGTATCGCAGCAATCGCGGGCCGTGGCGATCGGGGTTCGCCTGCGCCGGCAGCGCCCGCCCACAGCAAAAACGGGCGGCACCGTTTCCGGTACCGCCCGTTTCATGTTCCGCCCGTTCGTGCGTCAGGCCGCCAGCAAGCCGTGCGGATCGATCACGAATTTGCGCGGCGCGCCGCCGTCGAACTTCTTGTAGCCTTCCGGCGCCTGATCGAGCGAGATCACCTCGACGTTGACGATCTTCGCGATCGGCAGACGGTCGAACAGGATGGCCTGCATCAGGTTGCGGTTGTACTTCAGCACCGGCGTCTGGCCCGTGAAGAACGAATGCGACTTCGCCCAGCCGAGGCCGAAGCGGATGCTCAGGCTGCCGTGCTGCGCGGCCTTGTCCTTCGCGCCCGGATCGTCCGTCACGTACAGGCCCGGAATGCCGATCGCGCCGGCCGGGCGCGTGATTTCCATCAGCGAGTTCAACACCGTCGCGGGCGCTTCCTCGGAATGGCCCGACGAACCGTGGCCGTGCGCCTCGAAGCCGACGCAGTCGACCGCGCAGTCGATCTCCGGCACGCCGAGGATCTGCTCGATCTGCTCGCCGAGCGACGCGTCCTTCGACAGGTCGACCGTCTCGAAGCCCATCGCCCGCGCGTGCGCGAGGCGTTCCGCGTTCATGTCGCCGACGATCGTGACCGCCGCGCCGAGCAGGCGCGCCGATGCGGCCGCCGCCATCCCGACCGGGCCCGCGCCCGCGATGTAGACCGTCGAGCCCGGCTTCACGCCCGCGCTCACCGCACCGTGATAACCGGTCGGCAGAATGTCGGACAGGCAGGTCAGGTCGCGGATCTTCGCCATTGCCTGGTCGCGGTCCGGGAATTTCAGCAGGTTGAAGTCGGCGTACGGCACGAGCACGTACTCGGCCTGGCCGCCGATCCAGCCGCCCATGTCGACGTAGCCGTATGCGCCGCCGGCTCGCGACGGGTTCACGTTCAGACACACGCCCGTATGCGTGTCCTTGCACATCGCGCAGCGGCCGCACGCGACGTTGAAGGGCACCGACACGAGATCGCCGATCTTCAGCGTCTCGACGTCGCGGCCCACCTCGACCACTTCGCCCGTGATCTCGTGACCGAGCACGAGGCCGATCGGCGCGGTCGTGCGGCCGCGCACCATGTGCTGGTCGGAACCGCAGATGTTCGTGCTGACCACTTTCAGGATCACGCCGTGGCCGATCGCGCGGCCGGTCGGATCGACCATCTTCGGATAATCGATCTTCTGAACTTCGACCTTGCCCGGCCCAAGATAGACGACACCTCGATTGCTGCTCATCGTATTGTCTCCATGTCTCGTTGGATGGCGCTGCTGTGCGCCGGCAGATGCGGTGCTACGCAACGTGCTGTTCGAGAGTAGTCCCGGAGGTGGGGGCGTCGATGTCTCAAACGCGACACGCGTTTGATCGGTGCCGACATCGGTGGCGGAAATGCGAAAGTCGGGCCGGAAAAGGGGTGCGGGGTGGGGGCTGCAGGAGATGCAGGCCGCGAGGCCGCCGGAGCCGCCGATCGGCGCGAACGACCCGCCAATCCGTGCGTTGGGCGGGTGCGTTGATTGGTACTTTGATCGGGGCCTTGATCCGGGGGCGCCGATCGGGTGGCCTATTCGGGCGCGTTGGTCGGATGCACCGGTCGCCCGCCCCCGCCATCCGTCACCCGGATTGGTTCGTGCGTTTTCTGCGTGCGTCGGCGTCGGAAACTCACCCGCCCTGATTCTCGCGGACGATCGCGGCAGCAGCCGCTTCTGCGTCGCTTGCGACACCGTCGTGCACGCGCGTGCTGACGGCCGGCGTCGGCGGTTCGCTGTCGAGCGCATGGCCGTCGCGGTTGCGCGTATCGACCGTCGCGCGCATCGACAGCCCGACCCGCAGCGGATGCGCGGCCAGATCGCGGGGATCGAGCGCGATCACGACCGGCACGCGCTGCACGACCTTGATCCAGTTGCCGGCCGCGTTCTGCGACGGCAGCATCGAGAACGCGCTGCCGGTGCCGGCCGAGAAGCCCTGCACGCGGCCGCGATAGACGACGCGCGACCCGTACAGGTCCGACACCACGTCGACCGGCTGGCCGACGCGCATGTGGCGGATCTGCCCTTCCTTGAAATTCGCCTCGATCCACAGCCGGTTCAACTGCACGATCGACATCAGCGGCACGCCGGGCCCGACTTGCTGGCCCGCCTGCACCGAACGCTGGCCGACCGTGCCGTCGACCGGCGCGACGATCGTCGTGCGCTTCAGGTTCCGGTACGCGAGCTTGAACTGCGCGGCGGCCTGCACGACGGCCGGGCTCTCGTCCACCGGCAGCTTGCTGCCGAGCGCCCGCGCGGCGTCGAGCTGCGCCTGCGCGGCCGCGAGGTTCGCCTGGGCGCCGGCGACGGCCGCGCGGGCGCGCGCCAGCTCCTCCGGCGCGACGATCTCGACCGACGCGCCCGAACGCGCGGCAAGCGCGCGCTGCGCGAGCGACAGGTCGTCCTGGCGCGCGCTCACGGCTGCCACGTACATCGTGTTCGAGATCTTCGCGTTCGCGACCTGCCGCACGGCCTGCGCGAGCTGCGCCTTCGCCTGCGCGAACGCGACGGACGCTTCCGTATCGTCGAGCCGCACGAGCGTCTGCCCGGCGCGCACGGGCTGCGTATCGGCGACCAGCACGTCGGTCACGGCGCCCGGAATCTGTGCAGCGACCTGCACGATGCTGCCGGCGACGTACGCGTCGTCGGTATCCTCGTAATAGCGGTCGCGTAGCAGCCAGAACGCGATCCAGACGAGCGCGGCGAGCATCACGATCGCGAAGAACAGCATGAAGCGCTTGCGACGCGTCGCGCGGCGCGCGTCGAGTGCGGGGTCGTTCAGAGTGGCCGGCTGCGCCGCGGTGTGAAGGTTGTCGTGGTGCATCAGTCGCTTTGCGTAACGATCAGGCGGTCATGCTGGAACAGGGGGAGCGCGGACGCGCGCGTGTCGGCGGCAACGGTGGGGGGCGCGCGGCGCGAGCCGACGCCGACGCTCGTGCTCGTGCTGGTATTTGCGCTGGCGCTCGTACTCGCGCCGGTACTCACACTCACATTCGCGGCATCGACAGCCGGACTACGCGGCGCGACCGACACCGCCGGCGGATCGATCCGCGCGGCACGCGGCGCGGCGCCGCTACCTGACACCGCCGCGCGCCGCACTTGCGCGCTGGTGTCCGCCGAGCTACCGCGGGCAGCGGCGTTCACCGTCGCGCCGCGTTTCGTCCGCGCGCCTTGCGCGGTACGCGCCGCGGGCATCGCCGCACCCGCAGTCGTTGCGCTCGCATCGAACCCGCCGCCGAGCGCGCCGACCAGCCCGACGCGCAGCGTCCGCTGCCGCCCGAGCAGCGCGATCAGCTGCGCGCGTTCGTCGATCAGCGTGAGGTCCGCGACATCGACATCCTTCTGCATCAACACGCCGCGCCGATGGCGATCAGCCGCGATCTGCACGATCTTCTGCGCGGCGGCGACGGCATCCTGCTGCTGCACGACGAGCGTCTGCGCGGTCTGCAGCGACGTGACGATTTGCGCGACCTGCCCGAGCGCGTCGTCGACGGTCTTGTTGTACAGCCCGATCGCGACGTCGGCCTGCGCGACGTCCGCGCCGAGCTTCGCCTTCAGCCGGCCGCGATCGAACACCGGCAGCGAGATCGCCGGGCCGACGGAGCCGGCGAGCGAATCGCGCGAGAACAGCGACGCGGGCGTCAGCGCGAACACGCCGCCGAGCGCGACGAGGTTCACGTCCGGATAGAACTGCGCGCGCGTCGAATCGGCATTCGCGAACGCGGCTTCGACGCGCAGCCGCGCGGCGACGATGTCGGGCCGGCGGCCGAGCAGATCGGCCGGCAGCCGCGCGGGCAGCGCGCCGCCGGCGAATGCGCCGACGCGCGGCCGCTGCAACGCGAGCCCGCGCTCCGGCCCGCGGCCGGACAGCACGCCCAGCTGCAATTGCGCGAGCTTGATCTGTTCGTCGTTCAGCGCGATCTGTGCGAGCAGGCGGCTGCGCTTGATCGACGCGTCGCTCGCGTCGTACGCATTGTCGAGGCCGCGCGCGGTGCGCTCGCGCAGCACGGCCGTCACGCGCTGGCTGATCTTCAGCTTCTGCTGCAGCAGGTCGCGCACCGCGTACGCCTCATCGAGCTGGCAATACACGGTGACGATCGCGACCGCGAGCGTGAGCCGCACCTGCTCGGCCTCGACACCGGCCGCGTCGCGCAGCGACATCAGGCTCTTCGTCGCCGCGCGGTTCTTGCCCCACAGGTCGAGCTGGTAGTTCAGCCCGACGAACACCGACGACGGCGACACGACCGGATCGCCGAAGATCTCGACCGGCACGCGATAACCGCCCGCCGTCACGTCGGCGATGTCGCCCGGCTTCGGCATCCGCGCGCGGCTGACCGTCGCGCCGGCCGTGCCGGTCAGGCCCGTCAGCGAATCGAACTGCTGAAGCTGCGACTGCGCGATCCGCAGCCGCGCCTGCGCGACCTGCAGATCAGGATTGTTCTGCGACGCCTCCACGACCAGTTCGTCGAGCTGCGGATCCTGCAGCTGCTTCACCCAGTCGGGCGCGGGCCATGCGCCATCCGCGCCGGGCCCCGCGGTGCGAGCGAGCGCGTCGCCGGCCGGTGCGCGCAGCGACAGCGACGGCAGGAACCCCGACGGCACGCAGCCGCCCAGCGCCAGCAGCGCGGCGGCCGCGACGATCGCCCAGCCGCCCTGCCCGCGCCGCGCCGGCCGAGCGGCTCGCGCCGCTTTCATGATGCGTTCCATCGCCGCCCTCATCCCTGCTGGACGCGCCGCGCGCGCGCGGCGAGACGCGGCCGCGTGCGCTCGAGCGGACCGAGCCGCCCGAACAGGCCGTCGGCGATGCCGAACGCGATGCCCGCGAGCTTGGCGCGCTTGTCGCGCTCGACGAGCGCGATCTGCACGACCTGCCACACGGTCAGCAGGTTCGGCACGATCGCCACCGGAAAGCGCAACCCGTACTGCATCCCGAGCTGCACCGCATTGCGTGCGCTGTAGTAGCGCCGTTGCCACGAGTGATTCATCGACGTCATTTCGAAAGGGCCGAACGCGTGCCGCTGCTTCGCGCCGATCCGGTGCGGCAGCACCAGCGACGGCACGACGTAGAGCGGCACGTTGCGCGCAAGCGCGCGGAAGCTGTACTCGGTATCGACGTGATCGATGAACAGCGTCTCGTCGAAGCGGCCGAGCACGTCGAACGCGGCGCGCGACACGACGCAGCCCGACGAGATCAGGAACGCGCAGCGTTGCGGCGGCGCGTCGGGCGCGAGATGCAGCCGGCGCAACGCGATCCCGTCGGTCGCGAGTTCGGGCAGGAAGCTGCGCGCGTTCTCGTCGAAGATGCGCGGGCCGGCCAGGAACGCGCGCCCCGCGAGCCCCGTGCAGGCGTCGCGCATCGTCGCGAAGTAACCGGCCGGCACCGACGAATCCTGATCGAACAGCGCGACCGCGTCGACGTCGTCGCGAAACAGCGCCGCGAGCCCCGCGTTGTAGGCGCCCGCGATTCCGCCGCGATTGCCGTGATGCAGCAGCGCGATGCCGTCGCGCGCGCACACGTCGCGAGCGCGCGCATCGGGCTGCGGCGTGTTGTCGACGACCAGCAGCGCGTCGCACGCGTGCCGCCACGCGCCGAGCGCCGCGAGCTGCGCGTCGCTCGGGTGATACAGGATCACGAGTGCGCCGAGTGTCGTCATGCCGCTCTCCTCAATGTCCGAACGAAGCGGCCGCGCCGCGCTTCGGCCGCGTGAGCCACATCATCGCGGCGAGCATGAGGCACGTCATGCTCGCCATCCAGAACATGTCGCCCGTCGCCATCATGTACGCCTGCTGCATCACGACCTGGTGCAGCGTGGACAGCTCGCGCACGCCGTCCACGCCCATCGCGTTCAGCGTGTGCACGAAGCGCTGCGTGTTCGCCGACGCGTGCGTGACCGATTGCGACACGACGCCGTAGTGATAGGTCGCGCGGTTGTCCCACAGCGTCACGCTCATCGCGGTGCCGAATGCGGCGGACAGCGTGCGCAGGAAGTTCGACAGGCTCGACGCGGCCGCGAGCCGGTCGTCCGGGATGCGCGACAGCGTCGCGGCCGTCAGCGGAATGAAGAAACACGGCAGCCCGATCCCCTGGATCAACCCGGGCGCGGCGATCTGCACGAACGTCATCTTCAGCGTGAAATGCGCATCCCATGCGAGTACGGCCGCAAATATCAGGAATCCGAACGTCGCAAGCACACGCGCGTCGAAGCGATGCGCGTGCAGGCCGACGAGAATCGAGAACACCAGCGCGAGCACGCCGAGCGACGCGGTGGCGAGCCCCGCGTGGAACGCGTTGTAGCCCATCACCGCCTGCATCCACAGCGGGAACACGACGCCCACCACCGAGAAGCTCATCATCCCGAGCGAGATGATCAGCACGCAGAACGAGAACGTGCGGTCGCGAAACAGGCTGAGGTCGACGACCGGATGGGCCTCGCCTGCTTCCCAGAGCAGCAGCGACACGATCGCGAGCCCCGCGACCACCGCGAGCGTGACGATCAGCGGCGAATCGAACCAGCCCTTGTCGTGACCGAGATCGAGCATCGCCTGCAGCGAACCGACGCCGATCACGAGCAGCACGATGCCCGGCACGTCGATCGGGCCGGCCGCGCCGCGCTGCGCGTCGGGGCGCAGCATCGCGGTGCAGACGGCGAACGAGAACAGCCCGATCGGCAAATTGATCAGGAAGATCCACGGCCATGAGAAGCTGTCGACGATCCAGCCGCCGACCACCGGCCCGAAGATCGGCGCGAGCAGCACCGTCATCGCCCACAGCGCGAGCGCGACCGTGCGCTTGTCCGGCGGGAACGTGCGCAGCAGGATCGTCTGCGACAGCGGCACCATCGGCCCCGAGCACAGCCCCTGCAGCGCGCGGCAGACCACCAGCACGTGCAGGTCGCGTGCGAGCCCGCACAGCAGCGACGTCAGCGTGAACAGCAGCACCGCGCCGACGAACAGCCGCAGCTCGCCGACGCGCCGCGCGAGCCAGCCGGTCAGCGGCACCGCGATCGCGGCCGCGACCGAATACGAGCTGATCACCCACGTACCCTGGCTGTTCGAGACGCCGAGACTGCCGGAGATCGCCGGCACCGCGACGTTCGTCACGGTCGAGTCGAGCACTTCGATGAAGGTGGCGAGCGACAGCGCGAACGTCAGCAGCGCGAGCCGCGCGCCGCGCACCGGCGGCGCGGCGGGTGCGGGTTCGCGTGCATCGACGGCGGCGGGCGCGTCCTGAAGCGGCGCTGCGGTGCTCATGCGCCCGCCGTCGCGAGGTAGGCCTGCACCCGCGCGCGTCCGTGGTTCGGCGCGAAGCGCTCGATGAAATCGGCGGCGCGCTCGCAGCCGTCCGGCGCCGCATCGATCAGCGCACGCGTGCGTTCCGCATGCACCGCGAATTCCGGCTCATCCAGCACGCGCGCGAGCGCCGCACCGAGACGCGCGCCGTCGACGGGGCCGTCGATGCGCACGCCGGCGCCGCTCGCCGCGACGCGCTGCGCATTGTCGAACTGATCGTGCGCGAACGGCGTCACGACCTGCGGGATCCCGGCTTCGAACGCGAGCGCCGCGGTGCCGATCCCGCCGTGATGCACGAGCGCGCGGCAACGCGGCAGCAGCGCGCGCATCGGCACGAAGCGGCGCACCAGCAGCCGGTCGCCGGCCGGTGCCGCATCGTGCGGGCTCAGCAGGATGCCGCGCGCGCCGGTGGCATGCAGCGCGTCCGCGACCGCGCGCGCATACGCGGCGTGATCGACCCGTGTCGACCCGGCCGTGAACACGACGGGCGGCTCACCGGCCGCGAGGAACGCGTCGAGCGCGCGATCGTCGTCGGGCGTCGCGATGTCGTTGAACAGCGGAAAACCGCTTTGCAGATGACCGGCCGGCCAGTCGCGCTGCGCCGGTGCGAACCAGTCGGGAAACAGGCACAGCACGCCGTCGGTCGAATGCAGCCAGCGGCCGAGCACGCGCCGCGCGGGCGCGAGCCCGAGATCGCGGCGCACCGCGTTGAGCGCCGGCCCGCACACGCGGTCGAGCACCTGCCGCTCGATCAGCGTCATCAGCGCCGCCTTCACCGGCAGCGGCCAGCGCGCGGGAATCGTCAGGCGCGGATGCGTCGGCGGAACGTGCGCGGACAGCAACGTCGACGGCGACACCTGCACCGACACGTACGGCGTGCCGTGCAGCTCCTGCATGAAGCGCGCGGAAAACGCCCACAGCGTGCCGACCAGCACGGTATCGCGATCGGTGAGCGCGCGCAGCGCGTCGTAGTGCGGGCGCAGCACGGGCGCGATCACCTGCCACAGCGTGCGAAACGACGTGCGCGGATCCCACAGCGCCGGGTTCGCCATCGCGGCCTCGTACTCGGCCGCGGTGCCGACCGGCACGAACGTGAAGCCGCAGCGGCGCGCGGCCGCCTCGAACGGCGGATGCGTGCAGAACACGACGTCGTGGCCGCGCGTCGCGAGCGCGCGCGCGACGCCGAGCAGCGGATGCACGTCGCCCGCCGAGCCGATCGCGGTCACGATCACCTTCGCCATCGCGCGCCTCGCGGGAGTCAGTAGAAGCCGGGGATCAGCGCCGCGACCTCGCGGCGATACTGCGTGTACGCCGGCCCGAAATGGCCGGTCAGCCAGCTCTCCTCGACACGCACCTTGTACGCGAGCGACGCGAACACGAGCGCGACGCCGAGCGCGCCGCGCCACTCGCCGCCGATCAGCGCGGCGCCGGCCAGCGCGATCAGGCAGCCGGTGTAGATCGGATGACGCACGAGGCCGTACGGGCCGGTGCGAACGAGTTCGTGGTTTTCCTTCAGCGTGACGGACACGCTCCAGTTCGTGCCGAGATGCAGCCGCGCCCACACGGAGAACAGCAGCCCCGCGACGAGCACCGCGAGCCCGCATTGCGCCTGCAGGCCGAAGCGCTGCCAGTCGGGCACGAGCGCCTGCCACGACGGATCGGGCAGGATGATCAGCGCGCCGCCGACGATCAGCGGAATCGACTGCAGCGTGCGCGAGCGCGACGCCTCCTTGCGCACGGTCGTCTTCACGGCCTGCGACGTCGCGATCCAGTAGGCGAGCCAGATGGCCCACGGAGCGACGATGGCGATGGTCTGAACGATATTCACGGCTGGCCTGCCTCGTGTGGATGAGAATTCGGATGCACCCGGCGTGCCCGGTGCGCGACGTGCTGCGTCACGACGACAGCGCCGGCATCGGCGCTGGCACGCACGCATGCGCGGCGCCGAGCGCGATGCCCGCGGCAACGGGCGGCGCGTCGCAGAAGTAGTCGAGCAGCGCCGCCCGCGTGGCTTCGCGCTGCGCGCGGCCTTCGATGTCGAGGAAATGGCCGGCGTCGGGAATCGTCGCGAAGCGTGCGCGCGGCACGTGCGCGGCCAGCTGGCGAACGTCCGCCGGCGTCGTGTATTCGTCGCGCTCGCCGTTCAGGAACAGCAGCTCGCAGCCGATGTTCGAGAACTCGCTCAGGTAGCGTTCCGGCTGCAGCGACAGGATCTGGTCGACGTGGAACGCGACCTGGTCCTGCTCGTCGCGCGGCAGCCGCGTCAGATACCGGTAGTTGTACAGCTTCATGATGCGCGGCAGGTAGCGGCCGACCGTATCGTTCAGCAGCTGCGCGGCCTTCAGGTTCTCGCCGGCCGCGATGTGATCGCGGGCGCGCGTCACGTAGTCGACCATCGCGTCGTTCAGGAACGGCGAGAACGAGCAGATCGCCGCGCGCCGCACGCTCGGGCAGCCGCGCGCGAGCGCGAACAGCGACGCGACGCCGCCCCATGATACCGACACGAGGAACGCGGGCGCGAAACGCTCGACCAGATGCTGGAGGATCGCGGCCTCGTCGTCCTTGGTCAGGATGAAGCAGCCGGGGTTGTGCTGGCGCGACTGCCCCGCGTACGGCAGGTCGAAGCAGATCGTGTTCATCCGCTCGCCGAGATACTGGACGGTCTGCCCGAACGAGGCGGTCGTCGCGAGTGCGCCGTTGACGAGCATCGCCGTGTCGAACGACGGATCGAACACGTTCCGTTCGACGTAGACCTTCAGACCATTCGGTAGCGGGACCACGTATTTTTCGGTCGGCATCGTCGTTCTCCGGTGGATGCGGCGTCTCGGCGTCGCGGCATGCTGCAGGTGCGCAATGGCGGGCGCCGGCCCTGTCACGGTCGTTGGCCGCGCCCATTGCCGACGCACCGCGGGAATAACCCGCGGCGCCGATTCATTCCTTGTGGTGCGGCGCCATACTAATACGGGCAATATTACTTACTCAAGTCATTCCAACGATCCCCTCTACTCCACCTGGAAATACGCCAGATTCGAATATTTTTGGCATTTTTTATGGTATGCGGAATCGACCAGAAGGTGGCGGCAATCGTTTGCGAGCGAGCCTTCAATCAATGGCACCACCAAATCATTTCCTTTAAATTCAAATAGATAAAATATTTTAATCGATCGATTGAAGCGAGTTTTCAGAAATTTCCGTTAGCGGCGCCTGGCATTCGAATTCCCGGATTTACGAGAATTTCACATAGCTCGACATTCTTTCGATCAGTAATAAATCGAATACGGAAACATTCGCGGCCATTGCACCGTCTTTACCGAAACCGTTTTAAACAAACTTCAAATTATTTAACCACCTTTCAATCGGTTTTTCCGCACCTGCACAATCGCGGCGGCATCATCGGCTTGGTTCCTCCACCCTTCCATCTACCGTCGGACCCCGATTTTTTATTGATTGAACGGTCAATAAAAAACCGCTAAGCTCTCGACTTCCAGGAACGGCCCGTCCGGGCGAGGGAGTCGCGATGCCGAAAGTCGGAATGCGGGAGATTCGTCGCGCGCAGTTGATCGACGCGACGCTGCGCTCGATCGACGAAGCCGGCCTGCCCGGCACGACGCTCGCCTCGGTCGCGCAGCGCGCGAACATCTCGACGGGGATCGTCAGCCACTACTTCGGCGACAAGGACGGCCTGCTCGAAGCCACGATGCGGCACGTGCTGCGCGATCTGTGGGCGGCCACCACGCGCCGCCGCGTCGCCGCCCGCAAGGACCCGCGCTCCCGGCTGCGCGCGATCGCCGCCGCGAACTTCGACGTCACGCAGGTCAGCACGCCCGTGATGAAGACCTGGCTCGCGTTCTGGTCGCAGAGCATGCACGACGCGATGCTCAAGCGCCTGCAGCACGTGAACACGCGGCGCCTCCATTCGAACCTGTGCGCGGAATTCGCCAAGGCGCTGCCGCGCGCGAAAGCACGGGAAGCCGCCAGCGGCCTCGCCGCGCTGATCGACGGCCTGTGGCTGCGCGGCGCGCTCGCCGGCGGCCCGATCGACACCCGGGCTGCACTGAAGCTCACCCACGATTACATCGACCTGCTGCTCGCGTCCGACTGACGCGTCGCGCACTCGCCCTCAAGGAGATCCTCATGTCCGTATACGGTTTGCAGCGCCTCTACATCGGCGGCGGTTACGTCGACGCCACCAGCGGCAAGACTTTCGACACCTTCGATCCCGCCACCGGCGAACTGCTCGCGCAGGTGCAGCAGGCGAGCGCGGCCGACGTCGACCGCGCGGTCGCATCGGCGCAGGAAGGCCAGCGCGAATGGGCCGCGATGACCGCGATGCAGCGCTCGCGCATCCTCCGGCGCGCGGTCGACCTGCTGCGCGAACGCAACGACGAACTCGCGGCGATCGAGACGCGCGACACCGGCAAGCCGATCGGCGAGACGCTCGCGGTCGACATCGTCACCGGCGCGGACGTGATCGAGTACTACGCGGGCCTCGCGACCGCGATCGAGGGGCTGCAGGTGCCGCTGCGCGCCGAGTCGTTCGTCTATACGCGCCGCGAGCCGCTCGGCGTGTGCGCGGGCATCGGCGCATGGAACTACCCGATCCAGATCGCCTGCTGGAAGACCGCACCCGCGCTCGCGGCCGGCAACGCGATGGTGTTCAAGCCGAGCGAAGTCACGCCGCTCACCGCGCTGAAGCTCGCGGAAATCTATACGGAAGCCGGCGTGCCGGCCGGCGTGTTCAACGTCGTGCAGGGCGACGGTTCGGTCGGCGCGCTGCTGACCGGCCATCCGGACATCGCGAAGGTGTCGTTTACCGGCGGCGTCGAGACCGGCAAGAAGGTGATGTCGCTGGCCGGCGCATCGTCGCTGAAGGAAGTGACGATGGAGCTCGGCGGCAAGTCGCCGCTGATCGTGTTCGAGGATGCCGACCTCGACCGCGCGGCCGACATCGCGGTCACCGCCAACTTCTTCAGCTCGGGCCAGGTCTGCACCAACGGCACGCGCGTGTTCGTGCACGGCTCGGTGAAGGACGCGTTCACGCAGAAGGTGCTCGAACGCGTGAAGCGCATCCGCGTCGGCAAGCCGACCGATGCCGACACCAACTTCGGCCCGCTCGTGTCGGCCGCGCAGCTCGACAAGGTGCTCGGCTTCATCGAGAGCGGCAAGGCCGAAGGCGCGAAGCTGCTTGCGGGCGGCACGCGCCTGACCGACGGCCACTTCGGCAACGGCCAGTACGTCGCGCCGACCGTGTTCGGCGACTGCCGCGACGACATGAAGATCGTGCGCGAGGAGATTTTCGGGCCGGTGATGAGCATCCTCGAATTCGCATCGGAAGACGAAGTGATCGCCCGCGCGAACGACACGCACTACGGCCTCGCGGCCGGCGTCGTGACCGAGAACCTGTCGCGCGCGCACCGCACGATCCACCGCCTCGAAGCCGGCATCTGCTGGATCAACACGTGGGGCGAATCGCCGGCCGAGATGCCGGTTGGCGGATACAAGCAATCCGGTGTCGGACGCGAGAACGGCATCACGACGCTCGAACACTACACTCGAATCAAGTCGGTACAGGTCGAGCTCGGCCGTTACAACCCGGTGTTTTGAGAACGAGAGGAGATTCCCCGTCATGACGACACGCGAATACGACTACATCATCTGCGGCGCCGGTTCCGCGGGCAACGTGCTCGCGACGCGCCTGACGGAAGATCCGAATGTCACGGTGCTGCTGCTCGAAGCGGGCGGCCCCGACTACCGCTTCGACTTCCGTACGCAGATGCCGGCGGCGCTCGCCTATCCGCTGCAGGGCCGTCGCTACAACTGGGCCTACGAGACCGACCCCGAGCCGCACATGGACAACCGCCGGATGGAATGCGGCCGCGGCAAGGGGCTCGGCGGCTCGTCGCTGATCAACGGGATGTGCTACATCCGCGGCAACGCGCTCGACTACGACAACTGGTCGACGCACAAGGGGCTCGAGAACTGGACGTATCTCGACTGCCTGCCGTACTTCAAGAAGGCCGAGACGCGCGACGTCGGCCCGAACGATTACCACGGCGGCGACGGCCCCGTGTCGGTCACGACCAGCAAGCCGGGCGTGAATCCGCTGTTCGAGGCGATGGTCGATGCGGGCGTGCAGGCCGGTTATCCGCGCACCGACGACCTGAACGGTTATCAGCAGGAAGGGTTCGGCCCGATGGACCGCACCGTCACGCCGAAAGGCCGTCGCGCGAGCACCGCGCGCGGCTACCTCGACCAGGCGCGCGCGCGGCCGAACCTCGAGATCGTCACGCACGCGCTCGCCGACCGCATCCTGTTCGACGGCAAGCGCGCATCGGGCGTCACGTACCTGCGCGGCAGCGAGCGCGCGACCGCGCATGCGCGCCGCGAAGTGCTCGTGTGCAGCGGCGCGATCGCATCGCCGCAACTGCTGCAGCGCTCGGGCGTCGGCCCCGGCGCGTGGCTGAAGGAACTCGACATCCCCGTCGTGCTCGACCTGCCCGGCGTCGGCCAGAACCTGCAGGATCACCTGGAGATGTACATCCAGTACGAGTGCAAGGAGCCGGTGTCGCTGTATCCGGCGCTCAAGTGGTGGAACCAGCCGAAGATCGGCCTCGAATGGATGCTGAACGGCACCGGCCTCGGCGCGACCAACCACTTCGAGGCGGGCGGCTTCATCCGCACGCGCGACGACGACCTGTGGCCGAACATCCAGTATCACTTCCTGCCCGTCGCGATCAACTACAACGGCTCGAACGCGATCGAGATGCACGGTTTCCAGGCGCACGTCGGTTCGATGCGTTCGCCGAGCCGCGGCCGCGTGAAGCTGCGCTCGCGCGACCCGAACGATCATCCGAGCATCCTGTTCAACTACATGGCCGAAGCGCTCGACTGGCGCGAGTTCCGCGATGCGATCCGCGCGACGCGCGAGATCATGCGGCAGCCCGCGCTCGACCGCTATCGCGGCCGCGAGCTGAACCCGGGCGCCGATTGCAAGACCGACAAGGAACTCGACGCGTTCGTGCGGGCCCGCGCTGAAACCGCGTTCCATCCGTCGTGCTCGTGCAAGATGGGTTACGACGACATGGCCGTGGTCGACGAGGAAGGCCGCGTGCACGGGCTCGACGGGCTGCGCGTGGTCGACGCGTCGATCATGCCGATCATCACGACCGGCAACCTGAACGCGCCGACGATCATGATCGCGGAGAAGATCGCCGACAAGATCCGCGGACGCAAGCCGCTCGCGCGTGTCGACGTGCCTTACTTCGTCGCGAACGGCGCGATGGCGCGCAATGTCGCGAAGGCGGTGCGGCAGCCGGAAACGGCGTAACCACGCAAGCGCCCTCCCCGGGCGCAGCAGCAACCTGCACGGCTCGCGGCGTTCTCGCCGCGAGCCGTTTTTCATTTCATCAGGCGCGCTCGCCGCCCGTATTGAACCGCGTGGTCGCAGCCGCCCTCGGCCGCACGCGTTTCGCGCGCACGATCGGATTCGTTCGCGACATCAGGCTCATCGCGCCGCGCAAGCGATCGAACGCGACATTCTCCGTCGGTCCGAAGCGGCCGACCGCCGGCCACGCGAGCGCTTCATCGAGCCACGTCTGCCACGCGTCGCCGTGAAAGCGGCACGCGAATTCGCGCACGATGCCCGGCGCCGCGATCACGATGCCCGCCAGCAGGTAATACGCCCAGAAGCTGCCCGCACCGACGAGCCGGTCGAGCCGGCATACGGACACCGCCGCGAGCAGACCGTCCATCGACGCGAGATCGGTGCGCCGTTCGCGAATCGCGCGCGCAACGAGGTTGTGCCGACCGCCGTACGCAGCGAAGGACACCCCGTTGCCGGCGGCAAGCTCCGCGCAGAACATCGCGAGCGCGGCCATCTCGTCGACGCGCGCGGCATCGTCGCGCGGCCCGCAGACGCGCAGCACGATCGCGTCGATGATCGCCCCGGGCTGCGCCGACGGCGCCACGCAAGCTGCCGCGACGGCCGCGCGTCGTTCTCTCAGGTTCTTCGCGGGCGGTGCTTCGCCGTTCGCGGATGGTTCCCGTACTTCGTGCTCGCCGCCATCGTCACCGCCGGGTTCGACACCGCCGGCAATCCGCTCGAGCGCGGCCCAGCCGTCGTCGGGATCGTCGAAAGCCCATGCATCGACGAAGCCGTGCGCCGACTCGAATACCGCGCGCGATCCGCGGCAGCGTCGCTCGGCATGCGCGAGCTGTGCCGTGTCGGGAATGTGCAGGCAGGCACCGAGCGGATCGCTCGCGTCGCACGCGCAACCGCCGCCGTCCGTTGCAATCCACGGCGCGAGTTCGTGCAGGACGGCGATCGCTTCGCGCGACAGGTTCACGCCGGCTCGCCCGCGGGCCGCGCGCGCCGGCAGGACATCCGGTGCGTCGGCGTCGGCCGTCGCCACGCAAACCGCTTCGTCCAGGTGTTCGATCAGATACTGCAGCCACGCGGCCGTGCGCAGCCGGTCGAGCGTCGCACCGCGGGCATCGCCATACTTCGCTGGGTCAGTAAGCATGGGGGGTCCGGAATGGTTGTCTTGTATCGGCCGAAGCAGGCGGCACGATGCGCCGCACCGGCCCCCTGCACGGCCGCCCGCCTCGGATCGCGAGGCAGGCGGCCCGCCGGCCGTCGCGCCGCTACGCGCGACGACGCGGATGCATCGCGAAACCGGAACGCCCGCCGCACATCCCTGCACGGCCCTCATTCATGGCGGGCGTCCGGCCTCGATCAGGTGCCGCTTACTGCACGTGGAACTTCGGCGACGTGGCAACCGTGCCGCTGACCGTGCAGTCCGGCGTCAGCACCGCGTTGTTGAATGTCAGCGACGAGTTCGGATCGCTCCACGTCGTCACGATCTTGCTCGGCCCGCAAGTACCGAGCAGCGTCACGGTCACCTTCGCGTTGTTGATCGTCAGTTGCGTCGTGCTGTCGGCCTGCCCCGTCCACGGTGCCGCGCTGGTCGCGCTGCCGCTGATCAGGCCGCACGTCGCGCCGCCCGCGAACGTCGTCGACGTGATGTTGACGATGCCCGTCGAGCTGATCGTGCCGTTGAACGTCGCGTTGCAGCTCGCGTTGATCGCCCCCTTGGCCAGGACCGTGAGGCCCGTCGCGGAGAACGGTTCCCCGTTCGGGTTCATCGCGTGCCCGTCGACGCGCGAAACGGTCACGGCGAAAGCAGGCGCGGCCGAAACCACGGTGAATGCCACTGCAGCAACAAGCGATACGAGTTTGCGAATGCTCATTTGAACTGCCCCCTCTCTCTTCACAATTGGCGGCACGCCGCCAGGAACGCGACACGCCGACCGGATTCGCCCGGCCGCGCGGTCGCAGGAAGCCGCCGGCGTGCGCGATGCACGCCGGACGGCTCAGAACCTGTAGGAAACACCGACGAACGTGATCAGCGGGTCCGCCTTCAGCCGCGTGCGCGTGGTCGCGAGCGTCGAACCGTCGGCGGCCTTGATCACGAGCGACGAGTAGGTCTTCAGCGGCATGTAGGTCAACGTCGCCGTGAGCCCCCAGTGCTTGTCGATCGCATAGCTCGCGCCGACGTTGTAGACCGGCGTGAACGACGACGACGCCTTGCCCTCCACCGACGTCGGCCCCGGCTTGCCGGCGCCGGCCGCGAGCACGCTGCCGAGGTTCTCGTTGATGTCCTTCGCGAAGTTGCCGTTCAGTTCGATGTTGCTGAACCAGCTGTAGGCCACGCCGATCCCGACGAACGGGCGGAACTTCGCGGTCGGTGCATTGAAGTAGTACTGCAGAATGATCGTCGGGCTCCATTGCCGCGCGTTCTTCACGGCCGGCTGGTTCGCCGGCTTGTCCATGTCGACGTTGCCGAGCGAACCGGCCGGACCGGGCGGCCTGATCACGCCGTGCCCGGTCAGCGTGAACTCGGGCGGCACGCCGAGCACCGACGTCACCGCGATGTGGTCGGTGAAGAAGTGCGTGAGCGTGAGGCCGACCGTATCGGCGTTGTTGACCGTCAGGCTCGTGCCCGGCGACGTGAACGAACCGGGCAGCCGCAGCGGCCCGTTGATCGGCATGCTCGCGAGATTCGTCGTCAGCCCGTTGGTCGAATCCTGCGGCATGATGTGCAACCAGCCCAGCGTCGCGACGTTGTCGCCCGCCTGCTGGGCCGATGCGAGCGTCGACACGCCTGCGACGACACCCGCGACAATCAGCTTCTTCATCAAGTCTCCTCTCGTTTCGTCCGGGCACCGCGCCGTTGCGCGCGGCACCGCCGTGTCTCCATCCATGCGCGGTTACTGCACGAACGCACCGACCGTGAAGTACGGATTGCGCGTATCGGCCATGTCGAGGAACCCGAACACGCCGCCGGTGAACACGAACTTGCCGGTCGCCGGCCCCGACGCCGCGTCCGCGTGCACGGTCGTCACGACGCCCGGCACCTTCTGCGTGTAATCGAGGTTCAGCGCGCGCGTGAGCGCGGCCTGCGATGCGTTGAACGGATCGAGCAGCGTCGCCTGCGCACCGACGAGCGCGGTCGCGCGATAGTTGAACGCGCTGTCGACGCCCGTGTACTCGCCGTTCTGCGAGCCCTGCGCGATCGCCGCCTGCGGGCTCAGGAACGAGATGCCCGACTCGTCGTCGGCGCTCGGCGGGCCCTGCGTCAGGTCCGCGTTCGCGGCGCCCGTGCGGATGAAAACCGGCACGAGCTGGTTGCGCAGCTTGCCGACGATCAGGATCCCCTTGCCGGCCTTCGCCGGATCGAGCGCGGCGAGCGTCGGCGCAATCTGCGGCTGGTAGTTCAGCGACTGGAACGCCGGGGCGTCCGCGCGCAGCGTGAATGGCTGGTTCACGGTCGCGCTCGACGCGAGCGGCTGACCGCCGTTCTTCTTGCCGAAGTTGTCGGTCTCGACATAGCTGCCGTCCGCGTGGATCGTCACCTGTTGGTCGAGCGCCACCGGCTGGAAGTTCTGCGACGGCACCTGGTGGTAGCCGAGCTGGTTGTACGTGCCGGCGATCTTCGACAGATCGGTTTCGAGCGACGAGAAGCTGATGAACGGGTAGTACGGGAACGTCGTCTTCGGAATCCTGCCGACACCGATCACGCCGTCGAACTGGATCGTCGCGCCGGGAATCGCGCCGCCGAGCACACCTTCGCCGAGGAACAGGCGCGCCGGACGGCTCGGGTCGAGGCTCGCGTTCTGCATCCGGAACGTGCACTGGTTCAGCTTCACGGTCGGCAGGCCCGTTTCGTCGGCCAGCGTGCCGTCGACGACGTTGGCCGGCGCGGTGTCGCGCGTCGGTTGCACGGTGCCGGTGGTGGTCGGCACCGGCGATGCGAGGTAGGTCATCCGGTACGTCATCTTCGTCGTGTCGAGCTGCACCTTCACGAGTTCGCCCGAGCCGGAGCCGCCGACGAACACCGTGCCGTAGTCGATGGCCTGCGGGCACAGCCGGACCACCGGTGCGGGCGGCGGGTCGCCATCACCGCCGCAGGCGGCCAGCGCGGGCGCGAGCGACGCCGCGGCCATCCAATGCTTCACATTCATAGGAATCCTCTTGAATTTAGATTCGCCGGCGGCAACGCAATGCGCCGCCGGTGTTCCGGGTTCAGTCCGCGGTTACTGGACGAACGCGCCGACCGTGAAGAACGGATTGACCTTGCTGTTGTTGACGACCATCGCGTACACGTTGCCGGCCGTCACGAGCCAGCCCGTGTCGCCCTTGCCGAAGATCGCCACGTTGCCGTTCGCCCCCTTCGCGTTGAAGTCCTGCGAGGCCGCGACCTTGATCTTGCCGGGCGTCGCCTGCGTGTAGTCGAGCGCGAACTGCGACGTGACCGACGACGTCTGCGGATCGATGAACGCCGCGGTGGCGCCCTGGAACAGCGTCGACGTATAGTTCGCGGCCATCGTCGACACGGCGGTGCCGTCGTTGCAGTTGCCGGCCTGCGCCAGGAAGAAAGTGCCGTCGAAGGTGCCGGGCAGATCCGGATGGGGGACGTTGTTGTTGAAGCTCGGCCCCGACGTCGCGATCGCGAACGTCGCGGTGCTGGGTGCCACGACGCCGCATGCGGACGCGCTCGTTGCGCCGATGAACCCGCCTTTCAGCGAATTCGCGCCGACGGCCGTGGTCCGCGACAGCATCGAGATCCCCACCTCGGCATCGGCCACCGATGCCAGCAGGTTGCTCGCGTCGATATGCGTGTAGCCCACGCGAATCACGATCGGCACCAGCACGCCGTTCAGCTTGCCGACGATCATGATGCCCTTCGCCTGACTCGGCGCGACGATGACGATTGCCGAGCCCTGCCCCGCGAACGGATAGATGAGGTTTCCGCCCGCCTTCGCCACCGGGTGGCTCACGAACACGTTGTCGGACGAACCGTCCGTATTCTTGCGCAACGCCCACGGCGTCCCGGTGGTCTGGCAGGAGTAGTCGCTGCCCGCCGTGATGGTGCACGAGCCGTCGGCATTGAACGTCTGGTTCCAGTTGACGACATCGGGTTGCCAGCCGACGGCGCCCGTGCTGCTCTGCGCGCTGCCGCCGACCGGCGACAGGTGGATGCCGAGTTCGTTGTAGTTGCCGGCGACCCTCGAGAAGTCAGTTTCGGTGTCGGTGAAGCCGATGAACGGATAGAAATCGAAGGTGCGCGACGGCACGGTGCCGAGCACGACGCCCGGGAACGGCTCGAGACCGGCGAACGCGATCGTCGCGCCCGGAATCCCGCCGCCGACCACCCCGTTGCCGACGAACAGCATCGGCGGGTCCGCGCGATTGATCGTCACCGCATACGCGCCGTCGCTCGTCGCGCCGCTGTCGAGCACGAACGCGCAGCGGTTCTGCTCGGCGGTCGGCAGATTGGCCGGATGGTGAAACGCGCCGCTGATCGTCAGGCCCGCACGCGTGTCGTTGACCTGCCCCGCCGACGTCGGCACCGACGACTCGATGAACTGCATCTGGTAGGTCAGCTTCGTCGTGTCGAACTTCACCTTCACGTATTCGCCGCTGCCGGCGCCGCCCGTGTAGGTCGTCGTGTAGTCGAGCGAATCCGGACACAGCTTCTTCACGACGGGCGGCGTCGTCTCGGCGCCGCTCGGCCCGCATGCGCTGCCCGAGCACTGCGGCACGTTGATCGGGCCCGGATCGTCGCCGCCGCCGCAACCGGCGACGAACGGCAGCGCCAGCACGGCGCACGACAGGATCGCCTTCCGCCATTCAGGAATGCAAAGCATCAACCCCTCCTTTTGAGGTACGACAAGTCTCGTCCGGACGGGCTGCGTGGCCCGCCGGTTGGTATCGCGCCGCCGCGACGGCGCGCGGCGCATGACGATGCGCGCAATGCGCGCCGCGTTGCCGGTCGGGCAAACGTGATCAGGACCGCCGCGGCAGGCAAGCGCTCTCCGGCGGCGCCGTCATGCGGCACGGCACCGTCGGAGCAATCGAAACGGGAAGTGGAGCGTCGCTACAGCGGCAACGCGATGTGATGACGCAGGCACGCGACTCGCGTCGCGCCCGCATCCGGCGAAATGCAGCAAAACGGCCGTCCGGCCGGCCCCTCGGAAAGGCGTCTCATGGTGTGGTCTCCATACGTACGCTTGATTCGTTATCGTGATGCGTCGTTGGTCGAGACTATGATCGGACGATACGCACAAGTAAATGGATGCAGAGTTCCAAACGCGCCGAACCGCGCGCGCCTAGTGCGAGCAGGGCATTTGACAATTTTTCAAACGGCCTTCATTTTATTTGCTCAGACAAATACCGGGGCTGTACAACGCGCGTTCGAACGAGGGCGCCCGACCCACGCGAAGTCCGGCGTGCGGACCTCAGGCGGGCCGCACGCACGACGGCGCACGCTTACACGTCGATGATCGCAAGCGTGCCGTGGCTGCCCGGCAGCACCGCGTGACGCGTGCCGGCGACCGCGAGATACATCTGTCCGGCCTCGACCACGACCGTCTGCGCGTCGACCTCGAGCATCAGCCTGCCGTCGAGCACCAGCAGCCCCTCGTTGTAATCGTGCACTTCCGCTTCGTACGGCTGCGCGTCCATGCGCAGCACCTTGATCCGGGCCGGGCCGACTTCGCCGACGATCGTGGATTGCCATGCGACGGCCTGGGCCGCCGCGACGGACTTGAAATCGATCAAAGACATGCGCACCGCTCCTGGAACGTGAGAGGAACGCATTATCGCGAGCGCGGCGCACGCCGTCCCGGTACGGCGCGGCGTCGACCGGGCAGCACAGTGGTGCCGGCCGCCACGCGCTCGCGCGAGCGTCATCCAATTGCCCGAAAACCGCGCGCATTGTTCACTCGATTCCAATAAAGCGTCGCTTTATTGAATCAAACGCGCGCATTTCACGCAAATCCCGCACCGGCATCGCATGTCCTTGCCGTTGAAATGCATTTCCATCTTCCGATTGCTAATATGGCGGTCCTGCGATCCCGCACCACAACGCCGTTCGACATGACGCCCGTTCGCCATGCCGCCCCCGCCCCGCCGCTTCGCCGCGGCGGCTCCGGGCACGCGCGGCGCGCAGCGTCGGACCGACCGGCCGTGCCATCCGTGAGCATGCAACCGATCCTTTCCGTCTCCGATCTCTCCAAGACATACGCGTCCGGCTTCCAGGCGCTGAAGCACGTGACCCTCGACATCCGCCCCGGCGAGATCTTCGCGCTGCTGGGCCCGAACGGCGCGGGCAAGACCACGCTGATCGGCTCGATCTGCGGCATCGTCACGCCGACCGAAGGCCGCGTGACGGTCGGCGGTCACGACATCCGCGATCAGTACCGCGCCGCCCGCGAAATGATCGGCCTCGTGCCGCAGGAGCTGACCACCGACGCGTTCGAAACCGTCTGGGCGACGGTATCGTTCAGCCGCGGCCTGTTCGGCAAGGCGCCCGATCCCGCGTACATCGAGAAGACGCTGAAGGCGCTGTCGCTGTGGGACAAGCGCGACAACAAGCTGATGACGCTGTCGGGCGGCATGAAGCGCCGCGTGATGATCGCGAAGGCGCTGTCGCACGAGCCGCGCATCCTGTTCCTCGACGAGCCGACGGCCGGCGTCGACGTCGAGCTGCGCCGCGACATGTGGAAGCTGGTCGACTCGCTGCGCGAAAGCGGCGTGACGATCCTGCTGACCACGCACTACATCGAGGAGGCCGAGGAAATGGCCGACCGGATCGGCATCATCCTCGGCGGCGAGCTCGTGCTCGTCGAAGAGAAGCGCGAGCTGATGCGCAAGCTCGGCAAGAAGCAGCTGACCGTGCAGCTCGAGCATCCGCTCGCGACCGTGCCGGCCGATCTCGCCGCGTTCGGGCTCGAACGCGCGGACGACGGCAACGCGCTCGTCTACACCTACGACTCGCAGCGCGACGACGCGAGCATCGCGACGCTGATCAACGCGCTCGGCTCGGCCGGCATCGGCTTTCGCGACCTGCATACGACGCAGAGCTCGCTCGAGGACATTTTCGTCAGCCTGATCGACAACCGCCGCAACGGCGCACAAGGGGCCTAACGCACATGGCGAACTGGAATTTCCACGGCATCCGCGCGATCTACCGCGCCGAAATGGCCCGCACGCGCCGCACGCTGATGCAGAGCATCATCGCGCCGGTGATCTCGACGTCGCTGTACTTCGTCGTGTTCGGCTCGGCGATCGGCTCGCGCATCAGCGACGTGAACGGCATCGGCTACGGGTCGTTCATCGTGCCGGGCCTCGTGATGCTGTCGCTGCTGTCGCAGAGCATCTCGAACGCGTCGTTCGGCATCTACTTCCCGCGCTTCACGGGCACGATCTACGAGATCCTGTCCGCGCCCGTGTCGTACTGGGAGATCGTGATCGCCTATGTGGGTGCGGCCGCATCGAAGTCGCTGCTGCTCGGGCTGATCATCCTCGCGACGGCCGGCCTGTTCGTGCCGCTGCACATCCTGCATCCGTTCTGGATGGTGCTGTTCCTCGTGCTGACGTCGATCACCTTCAGCCTGTTCGGCTTCGTGATCGGCATCTGGGCCGACAGCTTCGAGAAGCTGCAGCTCGTGCCGCTCCTGATCATCACGCCGCTCACGTTCCTCGGCGGCAGCTTCTATTCGGTCGACATGCTGCCGCCCGCGTGGCGCATCGTCACGCTGTTCAACCCGATCGTCTATCTGATCAGCGGCTTCCGCTGGTCGTTCTACGGGCTGGCCGACGTGCACGTGGGGATCAGCCTCGCGGCGACCTCGCTGTTCCTCGCGATCCTGCTTGCAGTCGTCGCGTGGATGTTCCGCACCGGCTACAAGCTGAAGAACTGACGCGGCTCGGCCAAGGGGGCGCCGCGGTTCGCGGATTCGGGGCCGCGCTGCTAGACTGGATCGGAAGATCGACTGCTGCCGTCTGCCGCGCCGCAACCCGCGACGCGCGGACGGCCCGGCTCCCTTCCCTGCGCGAGGATCCCCGATGAGCGCCTCCCGAATCGACGTCGTCCGCGACGGCCTGTTTCGCGCCACGTCCTACGTCGAAACGCTGAACCTGAGCTTCAGCCAGTTCTTCGTACGATCGCCGCACGGCGACGTGCTGTGCGTCGAAACAGGCACCCGTTCCAATTTCACGCAACTGAGCGCGGCACTCAATACCATCGGCATCGCGCCGTCGATGGTCAGCAGCGTGATCGTCCCGCACTTCGAGGCCGACGAAATGGGCGCGCTGCCCGACTTCCTCGCGGCCAACCCGGCGCTCGTCGCGTACGGGCATCCGATGTGTACCTGGGGGCTTGCCGACGTATTCGGCGTGCATGCGGTTCCGCTGACGGACGGTGAACCGAGGACGCTGTCGGGCATCGACGTCGTGCCGGTCTTCACGAAACACGTGCATCAGTGGGATTCGCTCGTCGTGTACCTGCCGGCGTACAAGGCGCTGCTGTCGTCGGACATCCTGATGCGCTTCGGCAGGGAGGATGCCGACGATCCGCTGCCCGCGATCCTCGACGCGATCACGCGCTCGGACTACCTGCCGTCGCTCGCGCACCTGGCGAGCGCGCTGCGCCGCATCCAGGCGCTCGATCTCGACATCATCCTGCCGATGCACGGCCCGGCGATCACGCACGACATTGCGCGCGTGATCGCCGGTGTGATCGCGCATTGCGACGCGGCCGCGGCATAGCGCACGCGCTGTCGCGTGCGGCAGCCGGCAGCCCGTCGCCCGTCGCCGGTCAGGCGCCGGTCACGACGAATTCGGCGGACGCCTTGCTCTGGACCGCGGCCATCACCGCGAGTTCGCGCTTGCTGCGCGGCTCGCCGGCCACGACGCCCGTCGCATGCTTGGCCTTCGCGCCGAGCGGAAAGAACACGAACGACGCGCCGGCCGGCGCATCCGGCTCTGCCCGCAGGCGTTTGTTCAGAATCTTCAGGTACTTTTTCTTCGAGACTTCCTTCGTTGCCATGGCGCCCTCCGCATGAACGTAATGCAGACCAGCATACCAGTTTTGACCGGCGGCTCCAGCGCGCCGCGGCACGATCGCCCCGTACCGGAATCAACCGGCTTGCGCGACTCGCCGCGTCATCGGGCATCGAGATTTTTTTCGCGCGATGTCGATTCGCGCGATCGTCGCGCGTCGTAGTGTCGTAACCGATCGATTTGCCGTCCGCATGGCCGGCCGGTCGCGGATCTTCCCTTTCCCGTTCAAGGAGTCACAACGATGCGCGTCATGGTAATCGTCAAGGCAACGGCCATTTCCGAATCGGGCGCGATGCCCGATACCGAACTGCTGGCCGCGATGGGCCAGTACAACGAGGAACTCGTAAAGGCCGGCGTGATGCTGGCCGGCGAAGGGCTGCACCCGAGTTCGCGCGGCAAGCGCGTGCACTTCTCCGGCAAGGACCGGACCGTCATCGACGGCCCGTTCGCCGAAACCAAGGAACTGATCGCCGGCTACTGGCTGTGGCAGGTCGACTCGATGGAAGAAGCCGTCGAATGGGTCAAGCGCTGTCCGAACCCGATGCCGATCGAATCGGACATCGAGATCCGCCAGGTGTTCTCGCCCGAGGATTTCGGCGCGGAATTCACGCCCGAGCTGCAGGAGCAGGAAGCGCGGCTGCGCGCGCAACTCGGCGACGGCCCGAAGGCGCCGCCGGCCGGGAACTGACGGAGCGCACTGACCTGCCCGCCGGGCGGGCCGCCTCGCAGCCGTGCGCGGCGGCCCGCCCGGAAAGTCTCGGGTCGATCGCGCCCCGGCACCGCGCCACCCGCCGTTCCAGCCTGCCCTTCGGCGCTTTTTTTTCACCTCCGTTGTCGATTTCCCTGCTTGCCGGCCGTCCTGATGTCGTAAGCCCGTTCGCCTTGCGGCGGACGATCATTCGACCACCCACCCCAAGGAGATACGACCATGCGCGTCCTGGTAATCGTCAAGGCCACCGCCGATTCCGAATCCGGCCGGATGCCCGACCCTGAAATGTTCGCTGCGATGGGCCGCTTCAACGAGGAGCTGGCGAAGGCCGGCATCCTGCTGATCGCCGACGGCTTGCAGCCGAGCATGCGCGGCAAGCGCGTCCACTTTGCCGGCAAGAACCGCACCGTCATCGATGGCCCGTTCGCCGAAACGAAGGAGCTCGTCGCCGGCTTCTGGCTGTGGCAGGTGAAATCGATGGAAGAAGCGGTCGAATGGGTGAAGCGCTGCCCGAATCCGATGCGCGGCGACTCCGACATCGAAATCCGCCCGCTGTTCGAAGCCGAGGACTTCAGCCCGGCATTCACGGCCGAACTGCAGGCGCTGAAAGCGACACTGAGCGCGCAAGCCGAGGCCGGGAAGCGCATGTAAGCCGTGTGGCGTCTGGCGACTCCACATGACCGCCGGGCGCCTTCGCTACCCGCCGACGCGTGCATGGATCACGCGCGATTGCGCGGCACCGCGAGCCGCTCGACCGCCCCAGCGGTCACGTCCCTGAACATCCCGGCATTGCCGTACGCCCGCGCGGCAAGCATCGCGCCATAGACCAGCGACACGAACGTCGCAGCCTCGGTCTGCGCCGACACGCCCGGCTGCACGACGCCGTCTTTCACCCCGGTGTCGAGCACGCGCACCAGCCACGCCGCAAGGTCGTCGAAATGCGCCTTCACCGCCCGCGCGACTTCGTCGGGCAGCGCCGGCAACTCCGCGCCGAGCATGCCGGCGACGCAGAACGGCGCGCTGTCGTCCGCGATGCAGCGTTCCCAGTAGCCGATGTATGCGCGCATCTGCACCAGCGCGTCGGCACCGCTCGCGTCGAGCAACGCCATGTCGGCATCGAATTTCGCCTGCGACTGCTGCAGCACGGCGACCGCCAGATCCGCCTTCGTCGGAAAGTGGTGGTGAATGCTCGCCTTCCTGATGTCGATCGCGTCGGCGATGTCGGCATAACTGAACCCGCTGTAGCCGCGCCGCATGATCAGTTGCCGCCCGGCTTCGAGTATGCGCCCCGCCGTACTGTCCCCTGATATCGTCATCTTGCCTACCATCTAGTCGGATGAAAAACACGGATACTTTACCTCCCTGAGATACTCTTTTCCAGCCGTGATTTCTTCTTGCACATCATACTACCTACTAGTAGGATGACTTCATCGACGGAACAAGACGCCTGTCGATATCCGACGGTTCCTACCCTGTCTTCCTTCTGGAGAATGAAAATGAAGCGCTTTTCCCAAGTCCGCCAAATCGCCGCGGCACTCGCCCTGACCGCCGCCGCACTCGGCTCGCATGCGGCCGTCGCCGCCCCCGTCAAGAACGTCGTGCTGGTTCATGGCTACTTCGCCGACGGCTCTGGCTGGCAAGCCGTCTCGAACATCCTGACACGTGACGGCTACAAGGTTTCCGTCGTGCAGCAGCCGGAAACGTCGTTCGACGACGACGTGAAGGCAACCCGGCGCGTCGTCGACGCGCAGGACGGCCCGAGCATCCTCGTCGGCCATAGCTACGGCGGCGCGGTGATCACCGAAGCCGGCAACGACGACAAGGTCGCGGGCCTCGTCTACGTCGCAGCATTCCAGCCCGACACCGGCGAAAGCCCGCTCGAACTGACCAGGAAGACGCCGCCCGCGACAAAGGCGATCAAGGCCACCGAAGACGGCCATCTGTATTTCGACGAAGCGTCGTTCCATGCCGACTTCGCGGCCGACGTGCCGGCCGCCCAAGCGAAATTCATGGCGATCTCGCAAGTCACGCCGGCCGCGCAGTCGTTCGGCGTGCCGATCACGCACGCCGCATGGCGGACGAAACCGAGCTGGGCGGTCGTCGCCACCGCTGACCGCGCGATCAACCCCGAGCTCGAACGCTTCATGACGCAACGCGCCGGCAGCAAGACGATCGAACTCAAGTCGAGCCACGTCGCCTACATCTCGCATCCCGCTGAAGTCGCGAAGCTGATCGAACAGGCAGCCCGGGGCACCGGCAAGGAGTAATGCAGCGCGTTGCCCGAAGCGCCCGGGTTGACGCCGCCGGTCCAGTAACGTATCGTTTTGACACGTTACTGGACCGGCAAACGCTTTCCATCATGCATTCCCGTTTCGACCGTTTTCGCGCGACGCCGCTCGGCACGCAACTCGAAGCGCTGATCGCGCGGCCTGAGCGCTATGTCGAATTCGCGGCGCTGTCGCGTGTCGGCGTCGCCGCGATCGGCGCGATCCAGCACGAAATCGCGCACAAATTCCCCGAAATCGAAGCCGATACGACGGCCCGGCAGTTCTGCGGCGCGATGGTCGCCGACGTGATGCGCCGCCACGGGCATGACGTCGTGCAGGCGCGCGGCCGGATCGGCGGCGCGCTGTTCAGCTACGGCGCGGTATTCAGCGCATTTCCGCGGGTGCTGCCGTTCGCCGACGTCGTCGCCGAACTGGCCGCGATGCCCGCGCGGATCGCCGCGTATGCCGCGCACTTTCCCGCCGTGCTCGTCACACGCCGCCCGGCCGGCACGGGCTTCTCGCTCGTCGAGCACGCATGCCACCTGCGCGACCTCGACGCGGTGTTCGCCGAACGCATCGAAGTCGTGCGCACGCACGAGCTGCCGGTGATCGCCTCCGTCGACGGGACGGCACTCGCCGCGCAGCGCGACTACCTGGCGCAGCCGCTCGACGACGCGCTTGCCGCGTTCCGCGCCGGGCGCGCCGCGCTGTGCGCGACGGCCGCCGCGCTGCAACCGTCGGAACTGGCGCGCTGCGGGCTGCGCGACGGCATCCGCCGGATGTCGCTCGACGAACTCGTGCGCGAACTGCACGACCACGATCGCACCCACGTGCTCGAACTCGACGAACTGCTCGCCGAACTCGAATTGCCGCCCCTTCCGTCGTCGACCGTCCAATGAGCCTGCCCACCCCGCCCGTCGTCTTCATCCACGGTTTCATCGGCACGTTGGAGGTGCCCGCATGGCCCGGCCCGCATCTCGCCCCCGACCTGCTCGGCTACGGCGTCCATCGCGACACGCCGTTCGATGCGATCACGCTCGCCGCGCAGGTCGAGCATCTGCGGCAGGCCATCGACACGCACTACGGCGCGCAGCCGGTCGATCTCGTCGGTCACTCGATCGGCGGCGCGATCGCGATGCTGTTCGCCCATGCCCACCCGGCGCGCGTGCGCCGGATCGTCAACGTCGAAGGCAACTTCACGCTCGACGACGCATTCTGGTCGGCGTCGGTTGGCCGCATGTCGCCCGCGCAAGCCGACGCGATGCTCGACGGCCTGCGCAGCGATCCATCCGGCTGGCTGCGCGGCGCGATCGACGAACCGTCGCCGCGCCAGCTCGACGACGCGCGCCGCTGGCTCGCGCATCAGCCGGCGTCGACGCTGCGCGCGATGGGACGCTCGGTGGTCGCGACGACGGGCGAACCCGGCTATCTGCAGCTGCTGGCCGAAGTTTTCGAGCGCCATCCGGTGTGGCTCGTCGCCGGCGACCGCTCGCGCGCGGGCTGGCACGTGCCGGACTGGGCGCTCGCGCGCTGCGCCGGCTTCGAGACGATCGCCGGCTGCGGGCACCTGATACCGGCCGAGCGGCCCGCCGCGTTCCGGGAGGCGCTGGCGCGCTGCCTCGGCTGACGCGCGCGGCCGCCGGACTGGGCGCCGGCCACCTGACAACTCGTAGGATTCGCCGAAATTTGGCTGAAAGGCACGGTTGCTAGAGTCGCCAAACAGGGTTTTCCCGATGCCCGACTGCCGAACGGAAACGACACATGCGAGGCTCCATGAACCTGATCCGCACGTTCTGGCTACTGCTGCTGCTCGCCGTCGCGGGCCCGGCCCTCGCCTTTCAGACGCGGGTCGTCGCGATCCCGAGCGCGGCGATGAACGAGACGCTGAAGGCGACCGTCGTGCTGCCGGACGACTATGCGCGCCTGCGCCACGGGCCTGAACGCGCCGTCGAGCGCTTTCCGGTCGTCTACCTGCTGCACGGCTCCGGCGGCGACCACACCGACTGGACCGCGAACACGCGGATCGCCGCGCTGGCCGATCGCCATCACGTGATCCTCGTGATGCCCGACGGCGGACACGAAAGCTGGTACATCGACAGCCCGTTCGACTCGGGCAGCCGCTACGAAACCTTCGTCGGCGACGAAGTCGTGTCGTATGTCGACATGCACTTCAGAACCATCGCGACCAAGGGCGCACGTGCGATCACCGGGCTCAGCATGGGCGGCTTCGGCGCGCTGCGCATCGCGCTCGACCGGCCCGACACGTTCGGCGCGGTCGGCAGCATCAGCGGCGCGGTCGATCCGCGCTGCTGCGAGGACGAGCCCGGCATCGACCACGTGTTCGGCGATCCCGTCCGCCATCCGTCGTTCTGGAACCGCAACGCGATCGTCGAAAGCGCGCGCGCGTTCGTCCGTGCGCATCTCGACCTGACGATCGACTGCGGTCGCGACGACTCGTTCGTCAGCTCGAACCGCACGCTGCATCAACGACTCGTCGCACTCGGCGTGCCGCACGACTATGCAGAGCGTCCGGGCGGTCACACGTGGGACTACTGGGCGCACGCGATCCGCTACCAGATGCAGTTCTTCGCGACGTCGTTCCAGCACGGCGGCTACGCGTAGGATCCACCCACCCGCGTCGCGCGCCATCCGGCCGGCGTGACGCGGGCAGCCTGACGCGCATCGCGCTGCCGCGCCCGTGGGTCGTCGCAGCGCGCGACGGACCCGATGGTAGGATGCGCAGGCATCGACCACCCGACTTCCTCCATGCCGCGCGACAACTTTGCGGACCTGCTCGCCTTCATCGCCGTCGCGCGCGAGCGCAGCTTCACGCGCGCGGCCGCCCGGCTCGGCGTGTCGCAATCCGCACTCAGCCACACGATCCGCTCGCTCGAGACGCGTCTCGGTGTGCGGCTGCTCACGCGCACGACGCGCAGCGTGGCGCCGACCGAAGCCGGCGAGCGCCTGCTGCTCAACCTCGCGCCGCGCTTCGACGAAATCGAGGCCGAACTGTCGGCGCTCGCGGAACTGCGCGACAAACCGGCCGGCACCGTGCGCATCAACGCGACCGACTACGTGATCCGCACGCTGCTGTGGCCGAAGCTGTCGCCGATCCTGCGCGACTACCGCGACCTCAAGGTCGAGTTCGTAACCGACTACGGGCTGTCCGATATCGTCGCGGAACGCTTCGACATCGGCGTGCGACTGGGAGACCAGGTCGCGAAGGACATGATCGCGGTGCGCATCTCGCCCGACCTGAAAATGGCGATCGTCGGCGCGCCCGCGTATTTCGCGCAACGCGAGCACCCCGCGACGCCGCAGGATCTCGTCGCGCACGACTGCATCAACCTGCGACTGCCGACGCACGGCGCGCTGTACGCGTGGGAACTCGCGCGCGGCGACGACACGCTGCAGGTGCGCGTCGACGGCCAGGTCACGTTCAACGGCACCTATGAAATGCTCGACGCGGCGCTCGCAGGCTACGGCCTTGCGTACGTGCCGGCCGAACTCGCCGCGCCGCACGTCGGTACCGGCAGGCTCGTCAGCGTGCTCGACGACTGGTGTCCCACCTTTCCCGGCCGCCACCTGTACTACGCGAGCCGGCGGCAATCGTCGCGGGCTTTCGCGCTGATCGTCGACGCGCTGCGCCATCCCGGCCATTCATGAACCGGTTCGATAAGTGCATGCGCATTCCTGGGGATTATCGATAGGCGCGTCGGTGGCTACCATCGTCGATGTCTTCCACGTCCTCCGGAGCCCCCGATGTCCGAACCGACTTCCGCCGCGCGCCAGGCCTTCGGCGCAATCGCGCCGGCTCTCGCCGACTACACCGACAACGTGCTGTTCGGCGACGTGTGGCAGCGCCCCGGCCTGTCGCCGCGCGATCGCAGCCTGATCACGGTCGCGAGCCTCGTCGCGCTGTATCGCGTGAACGAACTGCCGTTCCATCTGAAGAAGGCGCTCGACAACGGCATCACGCGCGACGAGCTGATCGAGGCGATCACGCATCTCGCGTTCTATTCGGGCTGGCCGACCGCCAGTTCGGCGCTACCGATCGCGAAGCGCGTGTTCGACGAAGCAGGCGTGTGAGCGCCACATCCGGACCGCACGCTCATTCAACCGACTTCAATCGACGCGGGCGCTCGCCCGCATGGAGCCTCACCATGGATTACCGCTATCTCGGGCGCAGCGCGCTGAAAGTGTCGCCGCTGTGTCTCGGCGCGATGATGTTCGGCGGCGAGACCGACGAAGCGACGTCGACGCGCATCATCGACAAGGCGTTCGATCAGGGCATCAACTTCATCGACACGGCCGACGTCTATCACGCCGGACGCTCGGAACAAATCGTCGGCCGTGCGATCGCGCGGCATCGCGACAGCTGGGTCGTCGCGACGAAGTTCGGCTTTCCGGCCGGTCCGGACGCGGGGCCGAACCGTCAAGGCCAGTCGCGCAAATGGATCTACGAATCGGTCGACGCGAGCCTGAAGCGGCTCGGCACCGATTACATCGACATCCTCTATTTCCACCGCGCGCTGACCGATGCGCCGCTCGAAGAAGGGATGCGCGCGGTGGCAGACCTGATCCGGCAAGGCAAGGTGCGCTACGTCGGGCTGTCGAACTTCAAGGGCTGGCGCATCGCCGAGATCGTGCGCCTCGCCGACCAGCTCGGCATCGATCGCCCGGTGGCGAGCGAACCGTTGTACAACCTCGTCGATCGCACGGCCGAGGTCGAACAGTTGCCGGCGGCCGCGCATTACGGCATCGGCGTCGTGCCGTACAGCCCGCTCGCGCGCGGCGTGCTGACCGGCAAATACGCGCCCGGCGCGCAGCCGCCCGCCGATTCGCGCGCGGGCCGTGGCGACCGGCGCATCCAGCAGACGGAATGGCGGCCCGAGTCGCTGCACATCGCGCGGCAGGTGGCCGAGCACGCGGCCGCGCGCGGCACGACGTCGGTTGCGTTCGCGCTCGCCTGGGTGATGAAGAACCGGATCGTCAGCTCGACGATCGCCGGGCCGCGCACCGAAGCGCACTGGGACAGCTACATCGATGCGTTGACGCTCGAACTCGGCCCCGACGACGAACGCTTCGTCGATTCGCTGGTGCCGCCCGGACATGCGTCGACACACGGGTACACGGATCCCGGTTATCCGGTCGAAGGGCGGAAGGTTTGATGTTCGTCTGCTGAAACCGGGTGCGCGCCGCCCGACTGCACGATGCGACGGGTGTAATGGCCGGTTGGCGGAGGATGAGCGACTGACATGCCGGACGTTGTCGTCCGGCATGCTGGTACGTCGGCACGCCGACGAACGTCGCATGACGCGGCGAAACGATCAGAACGAAAAACGGCAGACAACCGCGGCCGAAGCAAAAGCAGAGGCCGCGAATTCAGTTCAGTTGTTCAGTTGCCGTGCGCGGCGTCGGCGCCCACCACGCGATCGAAGAATTCCTGCGCGCGCGCCAGTTCGTCGAGCGCGCGATCGAGGCGCGACATCGCAAGTGCATAGTCGGCCGACGAGATGTCGTCGTCGCTTTCGCCGCGCACGGCGCGAAACGCCTGGTCGACGTTGCGCGTCGCCTCGACGAAGCGTTGCGCGGCCCGGGCTTCCCGCGAACAGGTGTGGGTCGACATCGACACTTCTCCCTCAGGGTTGCTGTGTGAAGCAAGCCGACGCCCAGTGTGCGTGGTGCGCATGTCGGCGGCGTGAACGACGGCAAGCAGCCTGTCGATGCACGGCCGCCGCGCGGCACGCTTCGTGGCGATTGTCGCTCCGCACCCGCCGATCCGCTACGGCGAGATTGCAACAAATTCTTGCGCGCGCCGAGATGGCGGCCACACGCATGCGCGTCGTTGCACGCGCATTCATCTGCCCTGCCTGGCGTCACGCGTCACGCACCGCGCACCGGCGGCGCGAACGTCATGCGCGCCCGATGCGCGGATGCGCGAGACCGCCGAACGCGGCCGCTTCGCCGGGCGACAGATCGAACAGATCGCCGGTGAGCTCGCCCGGATGCTCGGCCGCGGGCCGGCTGCGCAGCCGCGCGACATGCGTGGGCGCGACGTAGGCAGCCGCCGTTTCGATCGGCGGCACGTCGAACAGGTCGCGCGTGACGCCGCGCACGGCATCCGTCGGCGAACGGCCGCGCAAGCGCGCGACCAGTTCGACGAAGCGGTCGAAATCGCCGACGCGCGTCGCCTTGTTCACTTCGGCGAGATCGCGCGCCTTCAGCACGCACGGCTGTGCGAGCCGCACGAAATACGGTGCCTCGAGTTCGACCGACAGCGCGAGCGGATAGCTCTTGCCGGTTTGTTCCCTCGCGCGCCCGATGCAGTCGACCACGGCCGCGCCCTGCGCGACGCCGAGCGGCTTGCCCGTGCTCACGCTGCGCAGGTGATCGGGGCACACGCGCAGTTGCGTGCCGACCGTCAGCGCGGTGGACGATGCGCAGACGAGCGCGTAGTGCTGTTCGCGACGCCGGCCCGACGGCAGCGTCGCGCGGCTTGCAATGAACGTGTGCGGCGGCAGCGGCCGCACCTGGCCGCTGGCGTCGACCCAGGCGTTCCACAGCAGCGCGTCCTCGCGCTTGCGCTCGCCCGGCCGCGTGCGCGACGCAACCGGCGAGAACAGCGCGAGCAGCGAGCCGGTGCGATGCGCGGCGACTTGGGCGCTGCTGCCGAGCGGCTGGTTGATGCCCCACAGAAAACGCCCGCCTCCGAGCCGGCGCTCCCATTCCTTGCGGAGCACGACGGTCGGCAGTTCCTCGCCGGACTCGGTACCGATCTTCGTCCAGCAGAACGTGGGAGGGAGGTGTTTCAGTGTCATCAACTTTCTCGGGATACAGCCTCGCTGGTGACAGCAAGCCCATTCAACAACCGTAACTGTATAGGTATAATGCATCGCATGGAAGCCCCGGATCACGATTTTCCTGTACAAGACCTGTTACGCCGTCTGATGGCGGACACGCGCTCGTCCAGCGAAATTGCGCGACTTTCCGGGGTCAGCCAGCCGACCGTGTCGCGGCTGCGGCTGTCGAACGGGCATCGGCTGCGGCGCAGCGCGCCATTCAACAAGCTATGCAGTTTCTACGGCGTCGATACCGGCCCGGCGCGCCGCCGCTACAACGACCTGCTGCGCGACGCGATCGTCGACGCGTGGGACGGCTCCGACGAGCACGGGCGCGCACTGCTGGTCGTGATTCAAGGGTTGAAGGATCTGCAGGCGAAGGCGGATGACGGGTGACGGCGCGCGCGGGCGTTGATCAATGGAAGGAAGACCGGAAGCATCCGGCGATGCGGGCGGTGGCGAATGCGATTCGTCACCGCCCGTTTTGCTTGGGGCGACAGGACGCGAAGCAACGGCAAGCGCGTCGCCGCACATGCGCGAGGTCATCGCACTACGCGCGCCGCATCGGCATGCGCTTCGAAACTTTTTTACCTACGGTTAAAAAAGTTTGACACGCCGTTTTCGCTGAGATAACTTTTGCGCAAGCTTCCGGAAAGCAAACGCGAACCGGCAAGCCATCACGATGCGCGGCGCGGCCGAAACCGCCGATCCGTTTCATTCCGTCGCCGCACGCGCGTCGCGTCGTGTTTTTTCGCAGCGCAGCACCGCAGCTCGCAACATCCCCGTCTCATCGAATGATGTCGTTCCGTTTCATCTGGAAGGACGCGTGGCATGCACGAATTTGATTCGTAGTCCTGCATGACTGCAATGCACTGCCGCCGCCTTCCGGCCGGGATCGCGCCCGGCGTTGTCCCGATGGTGCAGTTTCCTCTTCGTCGCATGCAGTAATCGGCCCGGCCCGCAGGGGGCGTATCGCGGAACGGTCGTATCCACACAATCAAAAGAACGAGGTCGGCAATGCAATTTCATATCAGAGGATCGCGCAGCGCATGGCTACCCGCGCTCGTTGCGGCCGCGACGCTCGCCGCGTGCGGCGGTGACGACGGCGGCAGCGTGGCAGGCGTCTCCGCGCTCGCGCAAAATCAACAGGACGAGGCCGCTGCATCGGCGGCCGGCGCTCAATCGCTCGCAGCGCGCGTGTCGCCGTCCGGCGTCCCGTACGCGAACCCGGCGAGCAGCGGACGCTACAAACCGGTGATCAGCAACGGCCAGGTACAGCCGTCGCTGTCGGGCGGCACGATCGAGGAAAACGCGTGGATCGACACGCCGGTCGACTCCGACGGCGACGGTACGCGCGACCGCATTCACGTGCGCGTCGTGCGTCCGTCCGAGACCGCCAGCGGCGCGCGCACGCCGGTCATCGTGCTCGCGAGCCCGTACTACGCGGGGCTTGCCGACAGCCCGAACCACGACGTCGACGTCGAACTCGACGGCTCGCCGCATCCCGTTGCGACGGCCGCCGCCCCCGGCAGCACGTCCACGCGGATCATGGCCGCCGCGCCGCAAGTGCGGATGCTGCAGCAGCTCGAGGCGGCCGCGGCCGGCCGTTCGTGGATCGAGGGCTACTTCATTCCGCGCGGCTTCACGATCGTCTATGCGGATTCGCTCGGCACCGCCGGCTCCGACGGCTGCCCGACGATCCTTACGCGCGACGAATCCGTCGCGATGGCGTCGGTGATCCGCTGGCTCGGCCGCGATGCGACCGCGAAGGATGCGAGCGGCAAGGCAGTCGTCGCGAGCTGGTCGACGGGCCACGTCGGCATGTACGGCGTGTCGTACGACGGCACGCTGCCGAAGATGGTCGCGAGCCTGCGCACGCGCGGGCTCGATGCGATCGTGCCGATCGCCGGGTTGTCGAACATGTACGGCTACTATCGCTCGGGCGGCCTCGTGCGCGCGCCGGAGGGCTATCAGGGTGAGGACGTCGACGTCTACATCAAGGCGCTGCTGACGAATGCGCATCCGGAGCGCTGCACGCATCTGATCGACGAAGCGCTGCAGCAGGAAGACCGCAAGACGGGCGACTATGCGCCGTTCTGGGCCGCGCGCGACATCCCGACCGAGCACGCCGTCGCGCCGGCACTCGTCGCGCAAGGGTTGACCGACGACAACGTGCGCGTCGACCAGTCGACATCGTGGTATCTCGCGATGCGGCGTCAGGGCGTGCCGACGCAGCTGTGGCTGCATCGCCTGAAGCACACCGACCCGACCCGCGTGCCGGCGATGGCCGATGCGTGGACCGCCGAGGTGAACCGCTGGTTCACGCGCTACCTGATCGGCGTCGACAACGGCGTCGAACGCGATCCGCGCGCGGTGGTCGCGCAGGCCGACGGCACGCTGCTGAAGGAAACCGACTGGGCCGCGCGGCGCGCCACGCCGGTCGCGTATTTCGCGGGCGGCGACGGCACGGGCACCGGCACGCTGTCGCGGCTGCCGAGCGGCGGCCCGCTCGCGCGCTTCACCGACGATGCGTCGATTCCCGCGCTCACGCTGGCGAACGCGCCGACCGGCGAGCATCGCAGCCGCTTCGAGACGACTCCGTTCACGACCGCGACGCGCCTGTCCGGCTCCGCGACCGCCCGCGTGCGGCTGACCTTCACCGGCGTCGCGAACGTGACGGCGCTGCTGGTCGACCGCGCGCCGGACGGCACGGCGACGATCGTCTCGCGGGCATGGACCGATCCGCGCAACCGCGTGTCGGACTGGATCTCGGCGCCGGTGCTGCCGGGCATGCCGTATGACCTGAAGCTGACGTTCATGCCGCGCGACTACACGCTCGAAGCGGGTCACAAGCTCGGCCTCGTCGTGCTGTCGAGCGACAACGAGGCGACGCTGCGGCCGGCACCGGGCACGGGGCTCGCCCTCGACCCGGCAGGAACGTCGGTGACGGTGCCGCTGGTGTCGTCCTGACCCGGCGCGCGCAAAACGGGCGCGGTGGCCCAAAGGATGCGCGTGCGATCGTGAACGATCGCACGCGCCCGAATCCACACGAAACGCACCCTGGGCGCCACGCGGCGATGCTGCACCGTTGCGTGGCGCCGTTCTTCATCGGCAACGCGGCTCAGCCCGCCGCAACACGCCTGGGCACGACATCCGGCCACACGTTCGCGCGCTCGACGAGCTGATCGTCGCCGGCATGTTCGCGGGGGTGACGGCCGATCCCGCCGCGGCTCGGCACGAAGGGTACGGCAGCGATAGCCATCGATCGTCTCCATGAACGGCACACGTCCGGCAGCAGCCGGACGGCATGGAATGCGATGTCATTGCAGCTGGATCGACGTTCCGGCGCCGAATGGCCGGCCATGATGCGAATTTTTCCGATTTTCGCGTGCGGGTTGCGGATACATGCCCGCGCGCCGCACGGACCACACTCACAGCGGCGTCAGCACCGTCTCCCCGGCGAAATGCCGCGCCGCATTGTCGAGAAACTGCTGGACCGAGCGATCGAGCGCCTCCGGCGACCAGCCGCCCATGTGCGGCGTCAGCACGATATTGTCGAGCGCCGTCAGCGCGCGCGGCGGCTCCGGCTCGCCTTCGTAGACGTCGAGCCCCGCGCCCGCGATGCGCCGTTCGCGCAGCGCATCCGCCAAAGCGGCGGTATCGACAACACTGCCGCGCGACACGTTGACGAGAAACCCGCCGGGGCCGAGCGCATCGAGCACAGCGCGGTCGATGAGGTGACGCGTGCCCGCGCCGCCCGGCGTCGCGACGATCAGGAAATCGGCCCATTGCGCGAGCGCCTCGACGCGCTCGAAATAGCGATACGGAACATCCTTCCCGGAACGGTTGTGATAACCGATCTCGATGTCGAAGCCGGCCGCGCGCCGCGCGCACTTCTCGCCGATCTTGCCGAGCCCGACGATACCGAGCTTCTTGCCCGACACGTTCGGCGGCATCGGCAGCGCGTCGCGCCATACGCCCGCGCGGGTCTTCGCATCGAGTTGCACGACGTTGCGCACCGCCGCCAGCAGCAGCGCGAACGCATGATCGGCAACGCAATCGTCGTTGGTGCCCGCGCCCGTCACCACGGTGATGCCGCGCGCCTTCGCATGCGCGACGTCGATGTGCTCGTAGCCGGCGCCGAGCGCGCTGACGAACGTGAGCTGCGGCAGACGATCGATTTCGGCGGCTGTCAGGCCCGTGCTGCCGTTGGTCAACACCGCGCGAATCGTGCGGCCGTGTTCGGCGATCGCGCGCTCGCGTTCCTCGGCGGTCGGTGCATGGTGGACGTCGTACGACGCGGCGATCTGGCGGTGCGCGTCGTCGCGCAGCGCGATAAGGACCAGTAGCTCGGGTTTCATGTCAGCAAGTGTCCGCAGGCGGGAATGCGCTCCAGTGTAACAACGGCGTGCGACGCATGCGGGTTACCCCCACGCGTGCTGTGGACGTGCCGCCGCACGCGGTTTGCCAAAGCCGACTCAGTCAAGTAACTTTCGGCGTACGTCCCCGTTCTGGAGAAGGCCCCGATGAAGCTCGCCCTGCCCGCCCGCATCCTGGGCCTCGCGTTCGCCGCTGCAGTCGTCGCACCCGGCGCGCACGCCGACACGCCCGTCGTGGTGTCATCGAAAATCGACACCGAAGGCAACCTGCTCGGCAACGTCATCGCACAGGTGCTGAAGGCCCACGGGATCCCCGTCACCGAAAAGATCGCGCTCGGCACGACCCCGATCGTGCGCAAGGCGCTCACGAGCGGCGAGATCGACATCTACCCCGAATACACGGGCAACGCGGCGTTCTTCTTCAACAAGGCCGACGATCCCCTGTGGAAGAACGCGAGCCAGGGCTACGACACCGCGAAGAAGCTCGACTATGCGGCGAACCATCTCGTCTGGCTGACGCCGGCGCCCGCGAACAACACGTGGGGCGTCGCCGTGCTCGCGCCGGTCGCGCAAGCGCAGCACCTGAAGACCTTCTCCGACTTCGGCAAGTGGATCGCGGGCGGCGGCAAGCTGAAGCTCGCGGCATCGGCCGAGTTCGTGAACAGCGCATCCGCGCTGCCGTCGTTCGAAAAGGCATACGGCTTCAAGCTGAAACCCGATCAGCTCGTCGTGCTGTCGGGCGGCGACACGGCCGCGACGATCAAGGCCGCCGCGAACCAGACCGACGGCGTAAACGCGGCGATGGTGTACGGCACCGATGGCGGCATCTCGTCGAGCGGCCTCGTCGTGCTCGACGACGACAAGCACGTGCAGCCCGTCTATGCGCCGACGCCGGTGATCCGCGAAGCCGTGCTGAACGCGCATCCGCAAATCGCCGACTTCCTGAAACCCGTGTTCGCGAGCCTCGACCTGAAGACGCTGCAGACGCTGAACGCGCGCATCCAGATCAACGGCGAACCGGCGGCCGGCGTGGCCAAAAGCTACCTGAAGTCGAAAGGCTTCGTTAAGTGACGGGTCGCGCGGTGGCGTCCGCGCGACGCATCACGCTCGACAAGGTCGGTATCCTGATCGGTGTCCTGACGATCGTGGCGGTGTTCGGCATGCCGTTCATGGTGCTGCGGCCGAACCGCATCGCGGCCGGCACGGGGCTGTCGGTATTCGCCGCGCTGCCCGCCGTGCAGGGTGCCGCGCTCGCCGCGCTGTGGCTCGTCGGCGCGTTGTGGGCGATGACGGCGAGCCGTCCCGCATGGCGGCTCGCGGCCGGTTGCACGTGGCTCGCGACGCTGGCCTACGCGGTCGGTGCGGCCGCGACGCACGCCGTCGCCGCCGACGACGCGCTCGCACGCGTGTCGCCCGCGGCGGGCGTGTGGCTGCTGCTGTTCGCGTGGGCCGTGCTCGTCGCCGACGCGCTCGCGCGGCTCGCCTTCGGCCCGTGGCGACGCCTCGTCGCGCTCGCCGTCGCCATGGCAGCGATATCGCTGCCGCTCGCGAGCGGCTGGTGGGACGGCCTGTCCGTGATGCGCGAATACGCGGTGCGCAACGACGACTTCTGGCGCGAGGCGATCCGGCACGTCGCGCTCGCGGGCGGCTCGGTCGCGGCCGCGCTCGTCGCGGGCCTGCCGCTCGGCATCGCATGCGCGCGGGTCGCGGCGGTGCGCACCGTCGTGATGCCGGTGCTCAATATCGTGCAGACGATCCCGAGCATCGCGATGTACGGGTTGATGATGGCGCCGCTCGGCCTGCTCGCCGCGCACGTGCCGCTCGCGGCCGCGCTCGGCATCCGCGGGATCGGCGTCGCGCCGGCCGTGCTCGCGCTGTTTCTCTACTCGCTGCTGCCGATCGCGTCGAGCGTCGTGGTCGGGCTCGAGCAGGTGCCGCCGCACGTGACCGAAGCAGCACGCGCGATGGGCATGACGCGCGCGCAGCGGCTGCTGCGCGTCGATCTCGTGCTCGCGTTGCCGGTGATCCTGAGCGGCGTGCGCATCGTGCTGGTGCAGAACATCGGCCTGACCGCGGTCGCCGCGCTGATCGGCGGCGGCGGGTTCGGCATCTTCATCTTCCAGGGAATCGGGCAATCGGCCGCCGATCTCGTGCTGCTCGGCGCGATCCCGACGATCGCGCTCGCGCTGGCGGCCGCCGTCGTGTTCGAAGCCGCGACCACGCTCGCGAAGGGACGTACCGCATGATCGAGATCGAACGCATCGGCAAACGCTTCGGCGACGTCGTCGCCGTCGACGACGTATCGATGACGATGAAGCAAGGCACGATCACCGCGCTCGTCGGCGCATCGGGCAGCGGCAAGTCGACGCTGCTGCGGATGATCAACCGGCTGATCGCGCCGACCGGCGGCACGATCCGCATCGACGGCGTCGACACCGCGAGCGTGCCGCCCGAGCAGCTGCGGCGGCGCATCGGCTACGTGATCCAGGGACACGGCCTGTTCCCGCACTGGAGCGTCGCGCGCAATATCGCGACCGTGCCGCGGCTGCTCGGCTGGCCGGCCGAGCGCATCGACGCGCGCGTGCGCGAACTGCTCGACCTGTTTCATCTCGCGCCGTCCGAATTCGCGGACAAGCTGCCGCACGAACTGTCGGGCGGCCAGCAGCAGCGCGTCGGCGTCGCGCGCGCGCTCGCGGCCGAGCCCGCGATGCTGCTGATGGACGAGCCGTTCGGCGCCCTCGATCCGATCATCCGCAACAAGGCGCAGGACGATCTGTACGCACTGCAGCGCCGCCTCGGCATCACGGTCGTGATCGTCACGCACGATATCGAGGAAGCGCTGAAGCTCGGCGACACGATCGCGGTGATGGACGGCGGCCGGCTGCTGCAGGTCGCGTCGCCGGCCGAGATTCTCGGCAAGCCGGCAGCGGGTGTCGTCGAACAGCTCGTCGCCGGCGTCGACCGGCCGCTGCGCCTGCTCGCGCTGACGCCGATCGACGCGGTGGCCGAGCCCGGCCACGCCGACGGCGAACCGATCGCCGCGACACGCACGCTGCGCGACGCGGTGTCCGAACTGCTGTGGCGCGGCGCGGACGCATTGCCGGTCGAAGGCGGCAACGGGCACGCCGTGCGCCGCATCACGCTCGACGCGATCCGCGCGCACGCGAGGAAGCCCGCATGACGACGCGGCCCGCGCGTTCGCACTCGTCCCGGCCGCGGCGGCTGCCCGCGCATGTCGCACGCGCGGCCGCGCTCGCGCTGCTGCTCGTGCTGCTGTTGCGCCCCGCGTGGCTGCAGGGCGTGTTCGCGCCGTTCGCGGACAACGGCGCGCCGGTCATCTACGATCGCGCGAGCCTGCTCGATCTCACGCTCGCGCATCTCGGCACCGTCGCGCTGTCGAGCCTGCTCGGCACGCTGATCGCGGTCGCGGCCGGGATCGCGGTCACGCGGCCGGCCGGCGCGGATTTCCTGCCGGTCGCGCGCAGCGTGGTCGACATCGGCCAGACCTTTCCGCCCGTCGCGGTGCTCGCGCTCGCGGTACCGGCCGTCGGCTTCGGGTTGAAACCCGTGCTGATCGCGCTCGTGCTGTACGGGCTCCTGCCGGTTTTCGAGAGCACGATCGCGGGGCTCGAGGACGTGCCGCGCGACGTCGTCGACGCCGCGCGCGGAATGGGGATGAGCGGCTGGCAGCAACTGGTGTCGGTCGAGCTGCCGCTCGCGTTTCCGGTGATCGTCAACGGCATCCGGCTCGCGGTCGTGATCAATCTCGGCACCGCGACGATCGGCTCGACGGTTGCCGCGCGCGGGCTCGGCGACGTGATCATCGCGGGCCTGCAGACGTCGAACACAGCGTTCGTGCTGCAGGGCGGCGTGATCGTCGGGCTGCTCGCGGTGCTGGTCAGCGATGCGATTGGGGCGATCGCGCGGGTGGCGGGCGCGCGGCGGGCGTAGCACGCGGCAGGCGGCAGGCGGATTACGCACCCGCAGTCGCTGCGTCGCGGGCGAAAAAGGGGGCGCCAAAAAACCGGATGCGCTTCATCCGGACTCCGATGCGTGTTCGTGCAACGATCCCACCTGCGCGCCGCGCGCATCGATACAAACCTACATCGTGCTTTCATTCGAGCCTGCGCTCGAACGCGCACGACGATTGGCCGATATACTATGCGCCTCTCATTTCCCCGCACTCCACCATGCGACGACGGTTTCTCTGGCTGATCGTGCTTTCGCTCGGCATTGCGCAACAGGCCTCGGCGCAGCAGGTGCCAACGCTGCCTGCCTCCGCGCCCGAAGCGGCCGCATCCGCGCCGGCCGAGGCCTCCGCCCCGCTCGCGAACGATCAGCCGAACGAAGCAAACCGCCGCATCACCTCCTACCTGACGAAGAAATTCGGCGTCGCAAAAGAGCGCGCCGCGAAGCTCGCCGACATCGTGAGCGTCACTGCGACGAAATATTCGCTGCCTCCTGCACTCGTTTACGCGATTATCTCGATCGAATCGCGCTTTCAGGAAAAAGCGCGCGGCCAGCATGGCGCGACCGGGCTGATGCAGGTCGTGCCGGCAGCACACCGCGGCATGCTGCGCGACGTGAAGGACCTCACCGAGCCGAATGCGAACGTCGAAGCGGGCTCCAAAATCCTGTCGGGCTATGTGCGGGCGGCCGGCGGCAACGTGCAGGCCGGGCTGAGGAGTTATGGCGGCTCCAACGCGTATGCGGCGAAGGTGATGCAGCGGGTCGACACGTTCCGCTTCGTGCTCGAACCGGAAGACGGCGCGAAAGGCTCGAACGACACGAGCCCGCGCATGGTGCCGGTCAGCGATCCGTCGACCGCGGCGCCCGCCGCGAGCCGCAACGCAAAGTAAGCGCACCGCGCGCGTCAGAGCAGTTCGACGTTGACCTTGGGCACCATCGGCGCAATCCGCAGCACGCGCTCGGCCTGAGCTCGCACGTACTCCGAAATACGCTGTACCCATGCACGCTCGTCGCCTGCGTACACGCCGGATTCCGCCAGTTCGGGAGCCAGCTTCCCGGCCAGCGTCGCCATCCGCGTCATTTCACGCGCAACGAGCGCCGGCCGGATCCGCGCACGATGCGCGAAGTCTGCGAGCGCGAAAGCCGTGAACTCCTCGGTGCGAAACACATCGCCGTACGCCATCGCCATGTCCTGCACATAGGCGTCGCCGTAGACGTTCACGCACACCAGGTCGTAAAGCGGCGCCGGATCGAGCCCGCCGCTGCTGACGAAAAACGAAATGTTCTTGCCGTGCGCGTCGCTGTTGCCGATCAGCAGTTGCAACAACGCCCAGCGCAACATGGCCGAACGCGCGGCGGCGGGCGTCTCGAGAAACGGCGTCAGCGAAAACAGCTTTTCGAAGCTCACGCCTTCGCGGATATTGCGTACGTCCGCATTGTTGCCGAGATTGCGTTCGTATTTGAGTGTCGCCGGCAAGTCGAGGGCCTGGCATCCATCGATGACATGAAGTCGCCGCACCGCGCTCACGCGCTGCGGATCCGCCGGATCGGTCGTCACGACCCGGTCGAATCGTTCGATCAGCAGAATCGGTTCGGGGATGCGCCGAATCTCGACACGCGCGACCGGCAAGCCCATGCGGGCCGCCAGCGTCATGCAGAAATGCTCGTTGGCCACCATGAACGGCGCCTGCGGGCTGCGCGACTCGGGCTTCAGAATATGCGAACTGCTGAGCGACCCGTCGACAAGCGCATACCGTTCGCCCTCGACGAGCACCTGCAGCTTGTCCTGATGGCCGGCGATCGACAGGCGTACCTGATCGTCCCAGACTGGAAACGGAATCGCATCGCGCTTGCGGATACGATCGGTCAGTTCCTCCGCGGAGATCGGTCGGCGCACGGGTTCGAGGGTTTCAGGCGCCCGTGCGGGCGAACCGTCGTCCGGAACGAAGCTCAACGCACCGACGGGCTCCTTGCCGAGCATTCGAATCAGGCCGAAAACGTTGTCCTTCGACATCTGATACATCGAGGCGGCCACGTCGAGTGCGCGCCCCTCGGGCAGCAGGTTGCCCACGAAGCGCTGGATCGCACCCGACGGCGGGATCCCCCCGTCGAGCGGAATGCTCGGCGACAGCGCAAATGCATCGCCGCGTGCCAGCCACGCCGGATCGTAGGAAAAGCCGTAGTCGTCGCGGCGGGCATCGTAAGTCAACTGCCCGACCGGCGAGCCATCGGCCGAAATGCGCAGACGATGGATCATCACGGGCCCTCGGGCAAACCGGACGAGCCTTGCGGAGCGGCGCGCACCGTCGAGGTGTCACGCAATGCGTTGCGCGCCGCCGGGACGTCGCGTTTCGGCACGACGAGCAAATTGAGGCCGAAGCCGTCCAGTACCTTGAACAGCTTGTCGAGACTCACCGCGCGGCCGTTTTCGAGCCGTGACAGCACGTCCTTGGAGACGCCGAGCATGTCGGCCGCATCGTCGATCCGCATCTGGTTCTGCGCGCGCCGGTTGCGCACGAGCGCGCCCAGGGCGGCAAGGTCCGGTGCGAACGGGTCGGGTGCTGCGATGGGTTGCGGTAAGGTTCGAGCCATAATTCCGAAATTTCAGGAACAAAGCGCCGTCACGGTCAGCTGACGGCATAGTTACGTAAATATCGGAATTATAGTGGTTCAACGGCCGAACGGCCAATTGTTCCGGTATTTCAGGAATAAAATCGAGAGCGGCACGTGACCGTCGATTATTCGCATATTTCAGGAATTATAAATGGAAACGGCGACGCCTCCGCGCCGCCGTCTCGCACTGACCGGATCCCGCCGACCAGCCCTACCCGCTCAAAGCTGCCCCGCCGCCCCCGTCCACCGCAGGTAATCCCCGCGCGTCCAGTCGAGCGACACGCCCACGCGCTTCGTCCCCGGCCGGATCTTCGGCTTGTACATCGACAGCGTCAGCGACTCCAGCGCGGGCCATTCGCGGAACGACAGCACCGCGAGATCGGCGACGAGCGTCTCCAGCAGCCGCGTATGCGGCTTGTGCGACAGGAACGACGCGACGCGCGCGCAGTAGCCGTCGTAGTCGATCCACTCGCCCTGCTCGCTCGGCTCGCAGCGATACCCGAGCCGCGCATCGATCACGATCGGCTGCGGCGCCTCGTGCTCGTGCGCGTGGATGCCGATCCGCGCGGGCACCTTCAGTTCGTCGACGAACACGCTCCAGCCACGCCCGCGCAGGCGCGGCGCGTCGATCGCCACGAACGGTTCGTCGAACGGCTTCATGATGCGAGCGGCGCCGCGGCGTCGAGCATGATGCGCACGAAATAGTCGGCGAAGCTGCGGCGCAGGACGATCTCGAACGTATCGTCGCCGGTCGGGATCAGCGTGATCGGCGACTTGAAGTAGTGCGACTGCGCGCACTGGCCCGGCTTCAGCACGCGCGGATGCAGGTCGAGCGGGCAGCCGCGCGCGATCACGTCGCGCACGCGTTCGCCGCTGACCTCGACGACCGTGTAGCCGCTGCCGACGTCGACGGCCGCCGCATACGAACCCTGCACGGCCTCCGCGAGTTGCGCCTCGAGCACGCCCGCCTGCACGGGCCCGTTCGAGCGCACGAGCCACTCGTCGGGACCGAGCCACAGCACGTCGTACTCGGCGCCGCGCGCCACCGTGTTCGGCACCGCCGGCGGCCGGCAGCCGACCACGCGCTCGAACGCGCTGACGAATGCCGGATCGCTCAGCTCGCCGCGCACGTTCACGAGATCGAGGAACGGCCGCTCGCGCAGCGTGAACTTCTTCGATGCGCGTGCCTGGTGCAGCTTCAGCACATCGGCCGCGCCGACGAACGGCGATTCAAGCGTCACGCCCGCGCCCGCCACCGGCGTCTGGTTTCTCGTTTCATTCCACATGCTGGCGCACCCCTTCGGTATCGTAGAAAACCGGGCTCGAGATCTTCGCGGTGATGCGCTTGCCGTTGGCCAGCGGAATCACGACGCTCTCGCCCATCTTGTTCAGGCCGCCCTTCACCACCGCCAGCGCAATCGAGCGCTTCAGGATCGGGCTGTAATAACTCGACGTCACGTGGCCGATCATCGGCGTCGGATCGACCGCCGACACCTGCGTGTCCTTCGCGATGATCTGCGCGCCTTCCGGCAGCACGAACTGTTCGTCCTCGGTCAGCAGGCCGACGAACTGCTTGCGGCCTTCCTTCGACGTATCGGAGCGCGACAGCGAACGCTTGCCGAGGAAGTCCTTCGACTTCGCGACGAGCCCGCCCATCCCGAGGTCGTACGGCGTGATCGAGCCGTCGGTGTCCTGGCCGACGATGATGTAGCCCTTCTCCGCGCGCAGCACGTGCATCGTTTCCGTGCCGTACGGCGTGATGTCGAACTCGGCACCGGCTGCCATCAGCGCTTCCCACACCGCGCGGCCCGCGTTGGCCGGCACGTTCACTTCATAGGCGAGTTCGCCCGAGAAGCTGATCCGCATCACGCGCGCCTTCGCGCCCGCGACGGTACCGTTCCGGTAGCTCATGAACGGGAACGCGTCGTTGCCGAAGTCGATGTCCTGGCATACCTTCTGCACGACCTTGCGGCTCTTCGGGCCGACCACCGCGAACGTCGCCCAGTGATCGGTGACGGACGCGAGCCGCACCTTCATGTCGGGCCATTCGGTCTGCAGCCAGCGCTCGAGCCACGTGAGCACGCGCGCCGCGCCGCCGGTGGTCGTCGTCATCATGAAATGCTGGTCGGCGAGGCGCACCGTCACGCCGTCGTCGAACACCATCCCGTTTTCGTCGAGCATCAGCCCGTAGCGGCACTTGCCGATCTCGAGCTTGTTCCACGGGTTCGTGTACATCCAGTTCAGCAGCTTCACCGCGTCCGGACCCTGGATGTCGATCTTGCCGAGCGTCGACGCGTCGAGGATGCCGACGCCGTTGCGCACCGCGAGGCATTCGCGCTTCACGGCCGCATGCAGGTCCTCGCCCTTCTTCGGGAAGTACCACGGCCGCTTCCAGTTGCCGACGTCCTCGAACATCGCGCCGTGCTCGACGTGCCATTCGTGCACGGCCGTCTTGCGGATCGGGTCGAGGAAGTCGCCCGTCTCGCGGCCCGCGAACGTACCGAACGACACGGGCGTGTAGTTCGGGCGGAACGTCGTCGTGCCCGTTTCCGGAATCGTCTTGCCGAGCGCCTGCGCGAGGATCGCCATCCCGTTGATGTTGCCGAGCTTGCCCTGGTCGGTGCCGAAGCCCATCGCGGTGTAGCGCTTCACGTGCTCGACCGACTCGAAGCCTTCACGCGCGGCCAGCAGGATGTCGGCGGCCGCCACGTCGTTCTGGAAGTCGACGAACTGCTTCGGCCCGCGTGCGGCGGCCTCGCGGCTGCCGACGAGCCACAACGGCTGCAGCGCACCTTCGACGGTTTCCGCGACCTGCGGCGCGACGGGGCGCTGCGCGGCCGTGAAGCCGGCGGCCTTCGCCGCTTCGGCGCCCGCGTCGACCGCGAGCCGCAGCGCACGGGCGAGACCGAACTCGCCCGCGGCCGCACCGACGCTCGCTTCGGCCTGCACGGGCTTGCCCGGCAGGAAGCACGCCTTCTCGTCGCTCCAGCACGCCTTGCCGCCCGACTGCGCGAACAGGTGCAGCACCGGGCTGAAGCCGCCCGACATCGCGACGAGGTCGCACGGCAGCGACTGCAGCTTGCCGCCGGTCTGGCCGTTCGAGTAGGACGCGACGTCGACCGACGATACGCGCCACTTGCCCGAAGCGGCCGTCACGACCGCACCGCTCATCACCGTCACGCCCTGCCGCTTCGCGGCCGCGGGCAGCGCGCCGTTCGACGACGCACGCGAATCGACGACGGTCACCTTCGCGCCGCATGCCTTCAGGTCGAGCGCGGTCTGGTACGCACGGTCGTTGTTCGTGAACACGACCACGTTGCGGCCCGGCAGCACGCCGTAGCGATGCACGTAGGTGGACACCGCGCCGGCGAGCATCACGCCCGGCAGGTCGTTGTTGCCGAACACGATCGGACGCTCGTGCGCGCCGGTCGCGAGGATCACGCGCTTCGCGCGGACCTTCCACAGCAGCTCGCGCGTGCCCTTGCGCATCGACACCGGCTGGTGATCGGTCAGGCGCTGCGTGACCGTCACGAGGTTGTGGTCCTGGTAGCCGAACGCCGTGCTGCGCGACAGGATCGTCACGTCGGGCAGCTTGCGCAGCTCGGCCTCGATCTTCTCGACCCATTGCAGCGCGGGCTTCGCGTCGATTTCCGCGCGGCACGACAGCAGGCTGCCGCCGAGTTCGCGCTGGTCGTCGACGAGGATCACGCGTGCGCCGGCGATCGCTGCCGCATGCGCGGCGGCGAGGCCCGACGGGCCACCGCCGACCACGAGCACGTCGCAGTGCGCGTAGCATTTGTCGTAGCGATCGGCGTCGAGCACTTCGGGCGCCTTGCCGAGGCCGGCGGCCTCGCGGATCTTCTCTTCGTACTTCGGCCACATGTTGCGCGGCCACATGAAGGTCTTGTAGTAGAAGCCGGCCGGCATGAAGCGCGAGAACTTCTGGTTGATCGCGTACTTGTCGTTCTCGAGCGACGGCTCGGCGTTCACGCTCGTCGCGACGAGGCCCTGGTACAGCTCGATCTCGGTCGCGCGCGCGTTCGGCACCGTGTACGGGCCGGTTTCGAGCTGCACGACGGCATTCGGTTCCGCGACGTCCGCCGTCACGATCCCGCGCGGACGGTGGTACTTGAAGCTGCGCGCGACGAAGTGCACGCCGTTCGCGAGCAGCGCGGACGCGAGCGTGTCGCCCTGGAAGCCCTGGTACGTGCGGCCGTTGAACGTGAACGTCAACGGAATCGCGCGATTGATGCGGCCACCGGTGCCGAGGCGGTCTTTCTGGCTCATTTGCTCGTGCCCTCTTCGTGTGCGTTGCCGGCAGCTGCGCCACCGAACTTTTCGTAGCCCTTGATATCGTAGGTGACCGTGTCGCGCGTCACCTTGAACCAGCGGCGGCAGCCCTGCGTGTGCAGCCATTGCTCCTTGTGCAGGCCGCGCTTGTTCTCGCGCATGAACACGTATTCGCCCCATTCGCGGTCGGTCATGGTCTCGTTCGCCACCGGGCGCACGATGTCGGCTTCACCGCCGCACGTGAACTCGGATTCGGCGCGCGGCCCGCACCACGGACATTCGATCAGCAACATGTTTCTTTCTCCAATGGTCGTCGGGTTTAGTGCGCAACGGCGGCAGCGCCGTGTTCGTCGATCAGGTGGCCCGTGTAGAAGCGGTCGAGCGCGAACGGGGCGTTCAGCGGGTGCGGTTCGTCGCGGGCGATCGTGTGCGCGAACACCCAGCCCGAGCCCGGCGTCGCCTTGAAGCCGCCGGTACCCCAGCCGCAGTTGAAATAGAGGCCCTTCACGTCGGTCTTGGTGATGATCGGGCAGGCGTCCGGCGACACGTCGACGATGCCGCCCCACTGGCGGTTCATCCGCACGCGCGAGAACACCGGGAACATCTCGATGATCGCCTGCAGCGTGCTTTCGATGATGTGGAAGCTGCCGCGCTGGCCGAAGCCCGTGTACTGGTCGATACCCGCGCCGATCACGAGGTCGCCCTTGTCGGACTGGCTGATGTACGCGTGCACCGCGTTCGACATGATCACCGAGTTCACCACCGGCTTGATCGGCTCGGACACGAGCGCCTGCAGCGGGTGGCTTTCGATCGGCAGGCGCACGCCGGCCATGTCGGCGAGCGTCGTCGTGTTGCCGGCTGCGACCACCGCGACCTTCTTCGCCTTGATGAAGCCCTTCACCGTGTCGACGCCGACCACCGCGCCGCCTTCGCGGCGAATGCCCGTCACCTGGCAGTTCTGGATGATGTCGACGCCGGCGCGGTCGGCGCCGCGCGCGAAGCCCCAGGCCACCGCGTCGTGACGCGCGACGCCCGCACGGCGCTGGATCGAGGCGCCGAGCACCGGGTAGCGGCTGTTCAGGTTGATCGTCGGCTCGATTTCCTTGATCTGCGCGGGCGTCAGGAATTCGGCGTCGACGCCGTTCAGGCGGTTCGCGTTCACGCGACGCTCGGTGTCACGCACGTCCTGCAGCGTGTGCGCGAGGTTCATCACGCCGCGCTGGCTGAACATCACGTTGTAGTTGAGGTCCTGCGACAGCCCTTCCCACAGCTTCATCGCCTTCTCGTACAGCGCGGCCGATTCGTCCCACAGGTAGTTCGAGCGCACGATCGTCGTGTTGCGCGCGGTGTTGCCGCCGCCGATCCAGCCCTTCTCGAGGATCGCGACGTTCGTGATGCCATGCTCCTTCGCGAGGTAGTACGCGGTCGCGAGGCCGTGGCCGCCGCCGCCGACGATCACGACGTCGTATTCCTTCTTCGGTTCCGGGCTCTTCCACTGCTTTTCCCAGTTCTCGTGATACGAGAGGCCGTTGCGGAACAGGCTGAATATCGAGTAGCGGCTCATGTTAGTGATCCTTCGTTAGCATTCGATGACGTTCACGGCAAGACCGCCGCGCGACGTTTCCTTGTATTTCGTCTTCATGTCGGCCCCCGTCTCGCGCATCGTCTTGATCACCGAATCAAGCGAGACGTAGTGCTGGCCGTTACCCTTGAGCGCCATGCGCGACGCGTTCAGCGCCTTGATCGCGCCCATCGCGTTGCGTTCGATGCACGGAATCTGCACGAGCCCGCCGACCGGATCGCAAGTCATGCCGAGGTTGTGCTCCATGCCGATCTCGGCCGCGTTCTCGACCTGGTCAGGCGTGCCGCCCATCACCGCGGCCAGCGCGGCGGCGGCCATCGAGCACGCGACGCCCACTTCGCCCTGGCAGCCGACTTCCGCGCCGGAGATCGACGCCGTTTCCTTGTAGATGATCCCGATCGCCGCGGCCGTCAGCAGGAATTCGACGATGCCGGCTTCGTTCGAGCCCGGCACGAACTTCACGTAGTAGTGCAGCACCGCGGGAATCACGCCGGCCGCGCCGTTGGTCGGCGCGGTGACGACCCGGCCGCCCGCCGCGTTCTCCTCGTTGACGGCCATCGCGTACAGGTTGACCCAGTCGAGCATCGACAGCGGATCGCGCAGCGACTCCTCCGAACGCGCGCGCAGGCGGCCGTTCAGTTCGGCCGCGCGGCGCTTCACGCGCATCGGGCCCGGCAGTTCGCCCTCGACCTTGCAGCCGCGCTCGACGCACGCGGCCATCGTGCGCCAGATCGCGAGCAGCCCGGCGCGCACTTCGTCCTCGGGGCGCAGCGCGCATTCGTTGCGCAGCATCAGTTCGGCGATCGACAGCCCGTGTTCGCGGCACTGGCGCATCAGGTCGTCGCCGGTGCGGAACGGATACGGCACCTCGACCGCCGCGCGCACGCCGTTCACGCGATCGCCGTCGCGATTCACGACGAAGCCGCCGCCGACCGAGTAATACTCTTTCTCGACGAGCAACTGGCCGTGCTCGTCGAACGCCTGGAAGCGCATCCCGTTCGGATGCACGATGCTCGTGCCGCTCATCAGCTTGCGGTAGAAGCCGATGTTCTCCTTCTCGTCGAAGCGGATCGTCTGCTTGCCGAGCAGCGCCAGCGACTTCTCCGCGCGGATCGCCGCGAGCCGCGGCTCGATCAGGTCCGGATCGATCGTGTCCGGCAGGTGGCCCTCGAGGCCGAGCAGCACCGCCTTGTCGGTGCCGTGGCCCTTGCCCGTTGCACCGAGCGAGCCGTATAGTTCGACCCGCACGCGGCGCACGAAGCCGAGCAGGTTCGCGTCCTCGATGTGCGACGCGAAGCGGCACGCGGCGATCATCGGGCCGACCGTATGCGAACTGGACGGGCCGATGCCGATCTTGAACAGGTCGAACGCGCTGACGTTCATCTGGCTTCCTCTGGGTGGGCGTACGTGAAATGTCGTTGGCATCAGTACATCAAAGCGTAAAATTGGCCGATAGAACAAAAACGGCATCGGCGTGGGATACCGCCGCCAAGCCCCGCGCAGGACGGCCGGAAAGTGCGTTTTGACGATGATCGGCGACGCAAAACCACAAGTCGGCCGGCGCGCCCGCAAGCAGAGTGCAACAAGTGAGACCCGCCTTCCCGGCGTGACGAGATTGACCGCGATGACACCCGACGTACCCGCTTTCCCCCTCGCCGAACCTGCGCCGCGGCGCATCCGCTTCGGCATCGTGCTGCTGCCGAACTTCACGCTCACGGCCTTCTCGGGTTTCGTCGACATGCTGCGGCTGTCGGCCGACGACGGCGACTACAGCAAGCCGGTGCGCTGCGCGTGGAGCGTGATCGGCGAGACGCTGGCGCCGGTGCGCGCGAGCTGCGGGATCCAGATCACGCCGTGGGAAACCTTCGAGAGCGCCGAGCCGTTCGACTACGTGGTCGTGGTCGGCGGGCTGCTGCATTCGGGGCCGCAAGCCGGCCCCGAAACGCTCGAGTTCGTGCGCCGCGCGGCGGCGGACGGCGCGACGGTCGTCGGCATCTGCACGGGCGTGTTCACGCTGATGCGCGCGAACGTGCTCGACGGCTACCGCACCTGCGTGAGCTGGTTCCACTACTGGGATTTCATCGAGCGCTTCCCGAACGCCGATCCGGACCTCCTGATCGCCGATCGCCTGTTCGTGATCGACCGGCGCCGGATCACCTGCTCGGGCGGCCGTGCGTCGATCGACGTCGCCGCCGCGATCCTGCTGCGCCATTTCGACCATGCGACCGTGCAGAAGGCGCTGCGCATCCTGCTGGTCGGCGAGATGCAGAAAGGCAATGCGCCGCAGCCGCACCCGCCGGGCCTCGAGCCGGCCACGCATCCGAAGGTCAAGCGCGCGATTCTCCTGATGGAACAGCATGTCGGGCGCGCGCTGCCGCTCGAGGAACTCGCGTGCAAGCTGGACATGTCGACCCGCCAGCTCGAGCGGCTGTTCAAGGCCGAGACGGGCAAGAGCCCGCAGGCGTTCGCGAAGCAGGTGCGGCTGCGCACGGCCGCTTGGCTGCTGACCAGTTCCGACCGCACCGTCGCCGATATCGCGTCGAGCTGCGGGTTCGCCGACGCGTCGCACCTCGGCCGCGAGTTCCGCAAGCAGTTCGGCGTGCCGCCGGCGACCTATCGCGAGCGCGGCGGGGAAGTCGCGGAAGGCGGTATGTCGGCGGCGACCGATCCCGATCCCGTGGAAGACGTCGCCGACTGATTGACGATCACGCGCGCCGTCGGCGCGCGGCTTCGTTCTTCGTTCTTCGCTCTTCACCCTTCGCCTCGGCCCCGCCGTTCGCCCTTCACCTCCGACCTCCCTTCGCCCGCCAACCGCACATCGAACCCGGCACGATCGCCACATTTCCCCTCCATTTGGAACCGGTTCCAACCCAATTGACCGACGTTGCAACTCATTGATCGAGGGTTATTCCGGATGCTGACGCACCTTCAAATTTGTATGATGACCACATCACCTTACAAACCAGAGCGCCATGTTCGAGAAAATTCCCGCCCGTGCGATGAGCGACCACGTCGCGCAGCAGCTGCTGAAGCAGATCGAAGCCGGCAGTTTCTCGGCCACCGGCAAGCTGCCGACGGAAGCCGTGCTCGCGCAGGAATTCGGCGTGAGCCGCACCGTGATCCGCGAGGCGATCTCGCGCCTGAAGAACGAAGGCGTGGTCGAGCCGCGCCAGGGCAGCGGCGTGTACGTGAACCAGCACGGCGCGATCCGGCCGCTGCGGATCGACTACGCGGAAGCCGTCGAGGCGAGCTCGCTGCCGCACCTGCTTGCGGTACGCCGCGCGATCGAGGCTGAAGTCGCGGCCGAAGCCGCGCTGCATCACACCGCCGACGACATGGCCGACATCGACGACGCGCTGCGCAAGATCGACGACGCGGTGGCCGAAGGGCGCGACGGCGTCGCGGAAGACGTCGCGTTTCACCGCACGATCGCGGCCGTTACCGGCAACCCGTATTTCCTGAGGACGCTGCAGTTCCTGAACCAGTACCTCGAGGCCGGCGTGAAGGTCACGCGGCGCAACGAAGCGACGCGCGAGGATTTCTCGCGGCAGGTGCGCGACGAACACGCGGCGATCGCGGACGCGATCCGCGCACGCGACCCGATGGCGGCGCGCAACGCGGCACGCACGCACATGTACAACGCCGCGCGCCGCCTCGCCGAAGCCGGCATCTGCTGATGAACGAATGCGGCGGCCCGGGCCGAACCGGCGCCGTCGTTGTCCCGAACCTTTTCCGAATCGATCAAGGTTGACCATGTCACGAAATGTTGGAGTCATCGGCCTCGGCTCGATGGGCCTCGGCGTCGCCCGCTCGCTGCTGCGCGCGGGGTTCCGCGTGCACGCGTGCGATGTGCGCGACACCGTGCTGCAGGCATTCGCGGCCGAAGGCGGCGTGGCCTGCGCGAACCCGGCCGAACTCGGCGCGCAGTGCGACGTCGTCGTCACGCTCGTCGTCAATGCCGCGCAGACCGAAACGGTGCTGTTCGGCGAGCACGGCGCGGTCGCGGCGATGAAGCCGGGCGGCGTCGTGATCGCGAGCGCGACCGTCGCGCCCGACTTCGCGGTCGCGCTCGGCGCGCGCATCGAGGCCGCAGGCCTGCAGATGCTCGATGCGCCGGTGTCCGGCGGCGCCGCGCGCGCGGCGTCGGGCGAGATGACGATGATGACGTCGGGCCCCGCCGCCGCGTATGCAGCCTGCGACGACGTGCTCGCCGCGATCGCCGGCAAGGTCTATCGCCTCGGCGACGCGCACGGCATCGGCTCGAAGGTGAAGATCATCAACCAGCTGCTGGCCGGCGTGCATATCGCGGCGGCCGCCGAGGCGATGGCGCTGGGCCTGCGCGAAGGCGTCGATGCCGACGCGCTGTACGACGTGATCACGCACAGCGCCGGCAACTCGTGGATGTTCGAGAACCGCGTGCCGCACATCCTGAACGGCGACTACACGCCGCTGTCGGCCGTCGACATCTTCGTGAAGGATCTCGGCCTCGTGCTCGATACCGCGCGCCGCAGCAAGTTCCCGCTGCCGCTGTCGGCCACCGCGCACCAGATGTTCATGAGCGCATCGAGCGCCGGCCACGGCGGCGAGGACGATTCCGCCGTGATCAAGACTTTCCCCGGCATCACGCTGCCGCCCGCCCGCTGATTCGAACGACGTTCCCGCCATGACCGCTTCCGCTTCCCGCCCCCTGCTCGGCTGCATCGCCGACGATTTCACCGGCGCGACCGATCTCGCGAACATGCTCGTCAAGAGCGGCATGCGTACCGTGCAGACGATCGGCGTGCCCGCCGGCGGCACCGCAATCGATGCCGACGCGATCGTCGTCGCGCTGAAGTCGCGCACGATTCCCGCCGCCGACGCCGTCGCGCAATCGCTTGCCGCCTACGAATGGTTGCGCGCGCAAGGGTGCCGCCAGTTCTTCTTCAAGTACTGTTCGACGTTCGATTCGACCGACGCGGGCAACATCGGGCCGGTGGCCGACGCGCTGCTCGATGCGGCCGGCGGCGACTTCACGATTGCCTGCCCGGCGTTCCCGGAGAACGGCCGCACGATCTATCGCGGCCACCTGTTCGTCGGCGACGTGCTGCTGAACGAATCGGGAATGGAGAACCACCCGCTCACGCCGATGAAGGACGCGAACCTCGTGCGCGTGCTGCAGCGGCAGACGAAGTCGCAAGTCGGCCTGATCCGCTACGACACGATCGCGCTGGGTGCGGCCGCCGTGCGCGAGCGGATCGAGCAGCTGCGCGCGGAAGGCGCGCGCTTCGCGATCGCGGACGCGCTGTCGGATCACGACCTCTACGTGCTCGGCGAAGCGTGCGCGGGCCTACCGCTCGTCACCGGAGGCTCGGGCGTCGCGCTCGGCCTGCCCGCGAATTTCCGCCGCGTGGACCAACTGCCCGAGCGCGACAACGCAGCCTCGCTGCCGCAGATCGACGGATCGTCGGCGGTGCTCGCCGGCAGCGCGTCGAAGGCGACCAACGCACAGGTCGCCGCGTGGCGCGAAAGCCGGCCGAGCTTCCGGATCGATCCGCTCGCGGCCTCGCGCGGCGAACCCGTCGTCGACGCGGCACTCGCGTTCGCACGCTCGCACCTGCCGCAGCCCGTGCTGATCTACGCGACTGCGACGCCCGACGAAGTGAAGGCCGTCCAGCAGGCGCTCGGCGTCGAAGCGGCCGGCCATCTCGTCGAAAGCACGCTCGCGGCGATCGCCCGCGGCCTGCGCGACCTCGGCGTGCGCAAGTTCGTCGTGGCCGGCGGCGAGACGTCCGGCGCGGTCGTGCAGGCGCTCGACGTGAAATCGCTGCAGATCGGCGCGCAGATCGATCCGGGCGTGCCGGCGACGGCCACCGTCGACGCGCAGCCGCTCGGCCTCGCGCTGAAGTCCGGCAACTTCGGCACGGTGGACTTTTTCGACAAGGCGCTGCGCGCACTCGACGGAGCCGCATGATGAGTCAAGAAGCGACACTGCGCGAAGAGATCTGCGTCGTCGGCGCGAGCCTGTATGCGCGCGGCCACGCGGTCGGCAGCGCCGGCAACATCAGCGCGTGCCTGGACGACGGCTGGTTGATCACGCCGACCGACGCGTGCCTTGGCCGCCTCGACCCGAACGACATCGCGAAGGTCGGCCTCGACGGCCAGCCGGTATCGGGCGGCAGGCCGTCGAAGACGCTTGCGCTGCATCGCGGGATCTACGCGCGCAACGCGCAAGCGCACGGCATCGTCCATACGCATTCGACGCACCTCGTCGCGCTGACGCTCGCGGGCGTGTGGCGCGACACCGACGTGCTGCCGCCGCTCACGCCGTACTACGTGATGAAGGTCGGCCACATTCCGCTGATCCGCTATCGCCGCCCCGGCGACCCGGCCGTCGCGGCCGAAGTCGCGGCGCTCGCCGACCAGGTGCGCGGCGTGCTGCTCGACCGCCTCGGCCCGGTGATGTGGGGGCCGTCGGTGTCGCACGCATCGTATGCGCTCGAGGAACTCGAGGAAACCGCGCGGCTGTGGCTGATGACGGACCCGAAGCCCGAGCCGCTGTCCGACGCCGCGCTCGACGAACTGCGCCAGGCCTTCGGCGCGCGCTGGTAACGCAACGCGTCGCGTATACGAATCACGCAGGACTCCGTAGCGATTCCCATGCCCGCCGTGTGCGCGGGCCCTTCTGTCAGCACACACACACGATCCGGCGGCCTACGCGCCGCCGGCACACGACATATCTGGAGACGACGATGACTGCTCTCGACGCGGCCGCAAGCCGCTCGCCCGCCGCGCCCGCCCAATCGGCCGAGCTCGACCGCACCTACAGGAAAGTGTTCTGGCGCATCGTGCCGTTCCTGATGCTCTGCTACGTGGTCGCGTATCTCGACCGCGTGAACGTCGGCTTCGCGAAGCTGCAGATGTCGCAGGACCTCGCGTTCAGCGAAACCGTGTTCGGCCTCGGCGCCGGCATCTTCTTCCTCGGCTACTTCCTGTTCGAGCTGCCGAGCAACCTGCTGATGCACCGCATCGGCGCACGCATCTGGATCGCGCGGATCATGATCACGTGGGGCCTGCTGTCGGCGGTGTTCGCGTTCGTGAAGACGCCGACGCAGTTCTACGTGCTGCGCTTCCTGCTCGGTCTCGCGGAAGCCGGCTTCTATCCGGGCGTGATCCTCTACCTCACGTACTGGTTCCCGTCGCATCGGCGCGCGAAGATCATCGCGGTGTTCATGTCCGCGATTCCGGTGTCGGGCATCTTCGGCAACCCGCTGTCCGGCTGGATCATGGAGCGCTTCCACGGCGGCTCGGGCTTTCACGGCTGGCAATGGATGTTCGTGATCGAAGCCGTGCCGGCGCTGCTCGTCGGTATCGCGACGATCCTGTATCTCGACAACGGCATCCGCAGCGCGAAGTGGCTCGACGCGCGCGAGAAGCAGCTGCTCGAGGACGAAATCGCCGCGCAGCCGCAGGAACAGCAGCAGCACGGCCATTCGCTGAGGGCCGTGTTCGCCGACCCGCGCATGTGGTGGATGTCGCTGATCTACTTCGCGTTCGTCACCGGCCAGTACGGCCTCACGTTCTGGATGCCGACCCTCGTCAAGTCGACCGGCATCACCGATACGCTCCAGATCGGCCTGCTGTCGGCGATCCCGTTCGTCGTCGCGATCGTCGTGATGAACCTGTTCGGCCACAGCGCGGACAAGCGCCGCGAACGCCGCTGGCACCTGATCGTGCCGGCGCTGATGGGCGCGGTCGGGTTTGCGGTCGCCGCGTCGTACTCGCACAATACGGCGGTGTCGATCGTGTTCCTGTCGCTCGCGGCGGGCGGCGTACTGACCTGCGCACCGCTGTTCTGGTCGCTGCCGACCGCGTTCCTCGCCGGCTCCGCCGCGGCCGCCGGGATCGCGATCATCAACTCGGTCGGCAACCTCGCCGGGTTCGCGAGCCCGTACGTGATCGGCTACCTGAAGGACGTCACGCACAGCACGTCGTCCGGCATGTACGTGCTGGCCGGCATGCTCGTGATCGGCGCGATCGCCGTGTGGCTCACGCCCGCGAAACTCGTGAACCGCTGATCCCTCATTCGACGCGGGGCGCCGGGCGCCCCGCCCCATTCATTCACCGGACCGCTGCCATGCCCCGCTTCGCCGCCAACCTCTCGATGATGTACACCGAGCACGCGTTCCTCGAACGCTTCGCCGCTGCCTCGCACGACGGCTTCAAGGCCGTCGAGTACCTGTTCCCGTACGACTTCGCCGCCGAGGACATCCGCGCGCGCCTCGACGCGCACGACCTCGAGCAGGCGCTGTTCAACGCGCCGCCCGGCGACTGGGCCGCCGGCGAACGCGGGATCGCATCGCTGCCGGGCCGCGAGGACGAGTTCCGGCGCGGCATCGACCAGGCGCTCGATTACGCGCGCGTGCTCGGCAACAAGAAGCTGCACGTGATGGCCGGGATGGTCGCGCCGGGCGCCGATCGCGCGCGCCATCGCGACACCTACGTGGCGAACCTGCGGCATGCGGCGCAGGCGGCTGCCGCGCACGGCATCACGATCCTGATCGAGCCGATCAACCAGCGCGACATGCCCGGCTATTTCCTGAGCCGCCAGGACGATGCGCACGACATCCGCGCGGAAGTCGGCGCGCCGAACCTGAAGGTGCAGTTCGACTGCTATCACTGCCAGATCGTCGAGGGCGACCTCGCGATGAAGCTCAAGCGCGATTTCGCGGGCATCGGCCACATCCAGATCGCCGGCGTGCCCGAGCGTCACGAGCCGGACATCGGCGAACTCAATTACCCGTATCTGTTCGCGCTGATCGACGCGCTGGGCTACGACGGCTGGATCGGCTGCGAGTATCGCCCGAAGGCCGGCACGTCCGAGGGCCTCGGCTGGCTCAGGCCGTACCTGTAATTTCCGTATTCCTCAGAGGGCAAAGAACATGAAAGTACTGATCACCGGCGGCGCCGGCTTTCTCGGCCAGCGTCTCGCGCGCAAGCTGCTCGAACGCGGCGAGCTGACCGGCCCCGACGGCCGGAGCAGCAGGATCGACGAGCTGGTGCTGCTCGACGTCGTCGAGGGCAGCGATTTCGGCGACGCGCGCGTGACGTCGATCGTCGGCGACATCGCCGATCGCGCGGTGCTCGAAAGCGCGATCGACACGCAGACGGGCGCGATCTTCCACCTCGCGGCGATCGTCAGCGGGCAGGCCGAAGCCGATTTCGATCTCGGCATGCGGATCAACCTCGACGCGTCGCGCACGCTGCTCGAAGTGTGCCGCGCGCGCGGCCATCGTCCGCGCGTCGTGTTCACGAGCTCGGTGGCCGTCTACGGCGGCGTGCTGCCCGACGTCGTGCGGGACGATACCGCGCTGAATCCGCAATCGTCGTACGGCGCGGAAAAGGCGATCGCCGAGCTGCTGCTCTGCGACTACGCGCGCCGCGGCTTCGTCGACGGCCGCGTGCTGCGGCTGCCGACCATCAGCGTGCGGCCGGGCCGCCCGAACGCGGCTGCGTCGTCGTTCGCGAGCGGCATCATCCGCGAGCCGCTGAACGGCGAGGAAAGCGTGTGCCCGGTGCCGGGGTCGACGCGGCTGTGGCTGCTGTCGCCGCGCGGCGCGATCGACGCGCTCGTCGCCGGTTGCGAGCTCGACAGCGAGAAACTCGGCAACAAGCGCGTGATCAACCTGCCCGGCCTGTCGGTGTCGGTCGACGAGATGATCGCGGCGCTGCGCGAAGTCGCGGGCGACGAGGTCGTGAAGCTGATCCGCCATGCGCCGGACGAACGCGTCGAGAAGATCGTCGGCAGCTGGCCGGGCCGCTGGGACACGACGCGCGCGGAAGCGCTCGGGCTGAAAGGCGACACGTCGTTCGCGGACGTCATCCGCAGCCATCTCGCCGACGAACGGCGTTGACGGCCGCGCCGCCCGGCAGGCGAGCGACCGCCCCGGCGTCGCTGCCGCCTGCCCGGCAGGCCGGCAACGTCCGGCTGCATCAGCGCGGCCCGGCGGACTCCCCGACGTGTATCGATGCGCGCTTCGCGCCGGATGGCGAGCGCGCCGCGCCGGCCGCATGCTGCCACGCCAGCAATCCGGGCAGATAGAACAGCAGATCGCGCACTCGTCGCGCGCCGGCGAGCGCCAGACAGGTCGGCGCGTCGAACCCGAGCAGCCCGCCGATCAGCACGAACCCGCCCTCCTGCACGCCCAGCCCGCCCGGCATCAGGAACGCGATGCTGCTCAGCAGCTGGATCAGCGCTTCGATCGCGAGCGCCTGCGCGAACGTCGGATCGGCGCCGAGAAAACGCAGCGCGAGCCAGATTTCCAGCGCATAGCCGGCGAACTGCAGCGTCTGCCAGATCACCAGATAGCGGACGACGATACCCGTCTTGCGCCAGATCACGAGGATCGACTGATCGGTGCGTGCCGATTCGCCGACCAGCGCCACCACCTTGCCGCTCGTGACGCGGTTGACCACGCGCATCGCGCGCTCGAACGGCCGCGCGTGCTGAACCAGTGCGAACAGCAGCAGCACCGGCACCAGCGCCGCCATGCCGATGGCGAGGCGCGCGGCCACCTGCGCGGCATCGGACGATACGTGTTCGAGCACGTAGCCGATCGCGACCAGCGCGAACACGAGCTGGCTGATCAACGTCAGCTGCATGTCGGCGACGAGGCTCGCCACGGCGGTCGCCGGGCGTACGCCCGCCTGCCGCAGCAGGCCGAACGACACGATCTCGCCGCCGATTCGCGCGACCGGCAACAATCCGTTGATCGATTCGCGGATCCATACGAGCTCGAGCATCGTCGCGAACGACGGCCGGCGCGGGCCGCGGATCAGCATCCGCCAGTCCCACGCATTCGCAAGCATCGGCAGGATGTGGGCCAGCGCGGCGACCAGCAACCCGGCGCCGGCGATCCGCAGCCGGTGCAGGATCTCCAGCGGATGCTCGCGCCAGACCAGCCACACCGCGAGCACCAGCCCGGCCAGCGCCGCCGCGCGCCCCGCTTGCCGCAGGCGCGCGTCGCGACGCGCGGACCGCCGGTCCGCGCCTTCGAGGTCGGCATGTGTGTCGTGCGTCATGATTTCCCCGCGGGCGACAGCAAGCCCTCGCGGTCGACGCGAAAGCGCGTGCCGCGCCAGACGACGTGCGACGAGAAGAAGCTCGACACGAACACCACGAACTGCAGGAAATCGACGAACGGCAACCAGAGCGCGCCGCGCAGACCCGCGCCGGTGGCGCGGCTCGTCTTCAACATCAGCAACGCCCGCGCGACGAGCGCCGCGAACGCCAGCCCCCAGGCAGCGAGCGTGCCGCCGGAAAACAGCACGGCCAGCACCGCCAGCGGCAACGGGTGCATCAGCACCGACCCGGCGTGACCGAGCCGGTCCGCCGCGCGGATCGTGCAGCTCCAGCGCAATTCGTGCGCGTACAGCGTGGCGAACGTCTCTTCGACACAGGCGTGCCCGACGACCAACGGCGGGACGACGACCTGCGCGCCGATCTGCCGCACTGCTTCGCCGAGCGCGTGATCCTCGGCCAGGTGATGCGCGAAACGCGCGAGCCCGCCGATGCGTTCGAGCGTCGCGCGCGTGATCGCAATCGTCTGGCCAAAGCACGGACGGGCGCGCCCGATGAAAAGCCCCGTGATGACACCCGGCAGGAAATGGTAGTTCGTCATCGCGACGGCGACACCAGGCCAGAAGCCCGGCGACGCGATGCCGCGATACACGCTCGTCACGATGCCGACTTCCGGCTGCTGCAGCGCGCCGACGACGGCACGCAGATAATCGCGCTCGACCAGCACGTCGCTGTCGGCAAGACACAGCACTGAATGTTCCGCGTGTTCGAGCATGTTGACGAGATTCGCGATCTTGCGGTTCGGCCCGTACAGTCGCGCGTCGGCGACGACCTTGATGTTCGCGTCCGGATGGCGCCTGCGCAACGTTTCGACGGCCGCGAGCGCCGCGTCGCCCGCATCGTGCACGCCGAACAGATGCTGTACCGGCCCCGGATAATCCTGCACGAAGAAGCTTTCGAGATGCTGTACGAGATTCCATTCGTCGCCGTGCAGCGGCTTCGCGACGGTCACGCCCGGATAATCGCACGGCACCGCCCGCGCGCGGGAAAAGAACCGGCCGACCAGCACGCTGGCCGTGACCGTGTAGGCAATGCCGAGCAACACGCCCAGTCCGCAGGCGATCGACATCGCGCCGGCCAGCGCGTGCAGCAGATGCAACAAGATCATGCTTCTCCCCAGTGGTGGCCCAATGACCGCGACGCCCCGGCCGGCACGCGCGAACGCGCGCTCGCCCGGACACGCCGCCGTGTCGATTCCCGTTGAGCCGGATATCAAGGACGACCAACCGACGGTACGCGCAATCAGATGACACAACTACCGTGCGGCGATCGATTCCGGCCACGCGCACACAGCCGCGAACGTCCGCGCCCCTGAACGCCGCGTGAGCCACCTTACGGGCCGACAGGATCGCGGTCGCGATGACGGTCCGGATGCGGAATGTCATCGCCGTGAAAGACGCTTCGGGTACGCGCGGCGCAACCCAGCGGAACCGGCACGACACACCCGTGCGTGGTGGCGCTTGCAACCGACGATCCGGCGCACAAGCAGCCCGGCAGCGGGTCCGTGCTGTCGATCATCCGGCGCATCGCGCGATGGTTCGGCGGCCGCGTGCGGTTCGGGCCCGGCATCGGCGGATACGGCCCCGGCGTCGCGATCGTGTTGCCGTCGGCCGACGCCGCCCGGGTCGAGAGCGCGCATGCGTCACGGGGCGAATCCGATGCACAGCCGCACGCTTAACGTTTTGTTAAGGATTCGGCCGTAGAATCCTCCGGAAGATACGGTCCCCACCCGCTTGCCAGGAGCTTTCATGTCTACCTCCGCCCGATACGATGCAGTCGCACGCCTTCTCCACTGGCTGATCGTGGCGCTCGTCGTCGCGCAGTATGCAATCGGCTGGACGATGCCCGACGTGCATCGCGATACGCAACCGGTCGGCCTGATCGCCGCGCACCTGATCGTGGGCACCGCGCTGCTCGCCGCGATGGCTTGCCGCGTACTCTGGCGCGTGACGCATCGTCCGCCCGCCGACCAGCTGTCGCCCGCGATGCGCGCCGTGTCCGGCGCGACGCACTTCGGGCTCTATGCGCTGCTGATCGCGGTGCCGTTGCTCGGCTGGATCAATGCGTCGTCGCGTGCCTGGGCCGTGACGCTGCTCGGCATCGTGCCGCTGCCTGCGCTGTCGGCGGCCGGATCGGGATTCGGGCATGCGATGGGCGACGTGCACGGCATCCTCGCGTGGGTGCTGTTCGGCGGCATCTGCCTTCACGTCGCGGCCGCGGTCGCGCATCGTTTCATCCTGCGCGACCAGGTCATGCAGCGGATGATGCCCTGGTAATCCCGCCGCCGGCATCGTTGCGCGCCATCGCGGACAGCAGTCCGCCGATCGCGGATCGCATCTCGCCCGCATCGCCGCTCATCCCGCGATCCACCTGCGCGCCCAACGGAATCGGGCAACGAGACGGTCGCGGCGCCGCGCGAAGCGGCGCGCGATCGACGGCCTGGCCGTCCGTGCCGTTCGACCGGGCCGCGTGCCGCGAACGGCATGCGTATCGCCGCACCGCGAACACGACGGCCTGAAGACACACACGTACATGTCGGCTCCTAGTTGCCGGCCTGCGCCGGCATGACGGAGGCCGGCGCAGGCGCGGCGGCCGAAGCCGAAGCCGAAGCCGAAGCCGCCATCCTCGCGCGATCCTGCTCGGCGAGCTTCGCCTGCGCGGCCTGAATGTCCGCCGGATATTCGCCGTCATCCCCCTTCGACGGATCGTACCCGGCCGCTTCCAGACGAATCAGCTCCTCGCGAACCTGGGCACGCGTGAGCGGCGCATTCGATTGCGCGAATGCGGACTGACCGGAGATTGCGCCGATCATCATCAGTAGTGCGATATAAGTTTTCATCATCAACTCCTTCAATGTTGCGTGCCGATCAACCTTCGTGAATGTCGAACCCGCCGCGGCGGTCCGCTGCGTCAGCTTCCGAAATACGGCGTGCAAAAGCTCTCGGGGCCGACGCATGCGGCCGGGCGCGGACGGGTCGGTTGCGCCGCCGGCCTGCCCGCATCGGACGTCCCCGCCGGATCGCCGCCGACCGCGGTTTCGGCCTGATGCCGAGGAAGTTGCCCGGCCTGCTGCTGGAACAGCGGACTTACGTCCGGATACGACGTATCGGTCACGAAGCGCAGCCCGTTGGTTTCGGCGTCGATCAGTTGCTGCCTGACCTGCGCGCGCGTCAGTGCCTGTGCCGACGCAGGCGTCGCGACACTCGCGACGGACATCGCCGCCACCGTGGCGGCCACCAGCCAATGCGTATTCATGCTCCACTCCTTCGGAAGTCAACGAAACGAGGTGCTACACCCGTATGACGACGCGGGGCGTACGTTTATTCCCGGAATGCCGGAGCGCTCGCACCAGACCTTCACCGATCTGTCATTCTTTCGTCAGCCGGCGTAACCTGACGTAACGCAGGCCCCACCGCGCGTGGGGCAGACTGACGACACCTTGTGGATCGCCCCTCGATCATGTCCGTCGCTTACGACTATGCAGCCGGCCTGCTTCGCACGCTGTACGATCGCCATCTCGACGGCGGCGCCGTGCTCGATACGGCCGCGTTTCCCGACGCCGAGCGATTCGTTCGTGCGTGGCCGGCCATTCGCGCGGAAGCGCTGGCCGTCGCGCGCGACCTGCCGCGCATCCCGCGCTTCCACGAGATCATGCGCGAGCAGCACGACATCTCGGCCAACGATGCGCGCGACTGGCGGATGTTCATCATGCAGGCTTACGGCCAGCCGTTCCCGCGCAACCTGTCGCGCTGCCCGACCGTCGAATCGATCGTCGCGGCGTCGCCGGACGTGCTGTCCGCGTCGCTGTCGTTCCTCGCGCCCGGCAAACACATCCCGCCGCATCGCGGGCCGTTCCGCGGCATCCTGCGCGGATATCTGGTGCTGTCGATGCCGAAGCGCGCGGATGGCACGCCGGCCGCCGTGCTGAAGGTCGATGGCCGCGACTACCGGCTCGACGAAGGCTGCTTCCTGCTGTGGGACGACACCTTCGTGCACGAAGTGTGGAACGACAGTGACGAAGTGCGGATCGTGCTGCTGCTCGATATCCGCCGGCGCGGCATGCCGCGCTTGCTGATGTGGCTGTCGAATGCGGTGATCGGCGTCGTGCGGCTCGGGATCAGGGTGCGGGGGCGGTCGATTCCGGTCTAGCAACCCGCCCGGCGCACGCGCCTTGCGGTCGATCCTCGCGCGCAAGCCGCGTCAGCACCTCCGTGAGCGCTTGAATCGCGGGTTGAGCGGCGCGCTGCACCGGGTACACGAGGTAGTAGCCCAGACCGTTGCGCACCACCTCCGGAAACGGCGCGACCAGCGCGCCGGCTTCCAGCCGATCCGCCGCCATGCGCGGATCGCCGATCGCGACGCCGTGCCCGTCCGACGCGGCCGTCAATGTCAGCTCGAGCGTATCGAACACGAGCCCGGTGCCCGGGTCGACCTGCGTTGCGCCGACGGCGTCCAGCCAGCATCGCCATTCGTCGCGATTGCTGGCGGGATGCAGCAGTGTCGCGTGCGCGAGATCGGCGATCGACTTCAGCACCGCGCCCGCCTCGCGCGTACACATCGGCGTGAGGCACTCGTCGAACAGCGGCACGGCCACCATGCCCGCCCAGCTTCCGCTGCCGCGCACGACGATCGCATCGAAACCGGCGTCGGTGAAATCCGGCGTGTCGTCCGCCGACGTGTGAATGCGCAACTCCGTGCGCGGCAACGCATGATTGAGCGCCGACAGCCGCGGCAACAGCCAGCGAATCGCGAACGTGGAGGGCAAGCGCAATGTGAGGGTCGACGCGGCATGCGCATGCGCGCGCGCGTGTTGCGCCAGTTGCGAGAGTACGTCGACGGCCACCGTCAGCAGCGCGCCGCCTTCCGCGGTCAACGTCAATCCCGACGCATGACGGACGAACAACGCGCACCGGTAATGCGCTTCCAGTTGCTGCACCTGACGGCTCACCGCACCCTGGGTCCGGCACAGATGCTCGGCCGCACGGTTGAAGCTGCCGAGTTCGGCGGCGGCGACGAACGCCTGGAATGCCGTCAGCGGCGGCAGCGCACGGGTGAGATCCGCGAGCGGATATGCGCGGGCGGCATACCCGGGTTGCGGATTATTCGTTTGTTCGGTCATCGCTGCATCGCTATCGTGGTTGAACCGGTTCGCGACGGCTGTCGTGGCTGGCTCGTCAACAATCAGCGGAGAAATACCATGGTCTCGTCGTCCGACGCACTATACACGCGGCAGGTCGATACCTACCTCAAAGCGCTCGAGAGCGGCAACGTCGTCGCGATCTGCGCATTGTTCACGCCGGATGCGCAGATATTTTCGCCGTTCCTCGGCTGGATGTCGCCACTGCCCTTCTTCGAAAAAGTCGCGGCGGCCTCCGGACAAAGCCGGATCACGCCGATCGACATTTGCGTCAGCGCCACGGGCGCACGTCGGGCCACCGGCTATTTCGTCTACGACTGGGGACTGAAGGACGGCACCGCGGTGCAATTCGAGTGTGTCGACGTCTTCGAATTCGACGACGACGCGCGCATCGAGCGCATGATCATCGTCTACGACACCTATCCGATCCGCAGTACGGTCGGCGACAAGTACGCATAGCGCATCGACGGGGATCAGGCACCACGGCCGTTGCGCGGCGCAGCAACGTCGCCGCGCCGCCGGCCGTACGGCAATGTCGCTGCCGGCCCGATCGATCGCCTACACTACAGACCGTCCCCCCGCACGGCTCCTGCCAGCCACCGCCATGGCACACCTCTTCTTCGCGGCGTCGATCCAGCGCCATATCGACACGCCCGAGCGCGACATCGACGCACGGACGCTCGGCGAAGCGCTCGAAACCGTCTTCGGTGAACAGCCGCGGCTGCGCGGCTATATCGTCGACGACCAGGGCGCGCTGCGAAAGCACCTGTCGGTGTTCATCGACGGCCAGCCGGTACGCGACCGGCAACATCTGTCCGATCCGCTCGGCAACGGCAGCCGCGTGTACGTCGTGCAGGCGCTGTCCGGCGGATAAAGGGACGCATCGCCATCCAAACGAGCGCGCGGCCGCGCCCACAGGAGACATCCGACATGAACGATCGACTGCTCGTCGCGACCCGCAAGGGCCTGTTCGTGCTGCACGCCGACGGCAACGGCGGCTGGGCGCTCGGCGAGCCGCACTTCGTCGGCGAACCGGTCAGCATGGCACTGGCCGACCCGCGCGACGGCACGCTGTACGCGGCGCTCAATCTCGGCCATTTCGGGGTCAAGCTGCACCGCAGGCGTGCCGGTGCCGCCGCATGGGAAGAATGTGCGGTCCCCGTCTATCCGCCGCAGCCCGCCGATGAACCGCGCGCCGACGTCAGCGCCCATGCCGGCACCGGCGACACGCACGACGAAGCGCCCACCCCGCCCCGCCCGCCGTGGACGCTTCAGCAGATCTGGTCGCTCGAAACCGGCGGCGCGGACGAACCGGGCGTATTGTGGGCCGGCACGATACCGGGCGGCCTCTTCCGCTCCGATGACGGCGGCGATTCGTGGGCGCTCAACCGCCCGCTGTGGGATCGCCCGGAGCGCCCCGAGTGGTTCGGCGGCGGCTACGATGCGCCGGGCATCCATTCGGTGATGGTCGATCCGCGCGACAGCCGGCACGTGACGATCGGCATCTCGTGCGGCGGCGTCTGGCAGACCTTCGACGGCGGCGCGACCTGGCGGGTCAGCGCCGACGGCATGGAGGCCGACTACATGCCGCCCGAGCGGCGCGGCGAACCCAACGTGCAGGACCCGCATCGCGTCGTCCAGTGCGCGGCCAACCCCGATGTGCTGTGGACCCAGCATCACTGCGCGATCTTCCGCTCGACCGACGGTGCCGCGCACTGGCAGCGGATCGAAGCGCAGCCATCGAGCTTCGGCTTCGCGGTCGCCGTGCATCCGCACGACCCCGACACCGCGTGGTTCGTCCCCGCCGTGAAGGATGCGTGCCGGATTCCGGTGAACGGCCGCTTCGTCGTCACGCGCACGCGCGACGGCGGCCGCAGCTTCGAGAGCCTGTCGAACGGGTTGCCGCCTGCGCCGGCCTACGATCTCGTCTATCGGCACGGGCTCGCGGTGGACGACTCCGGCACGCGTCTCGCGATGGCGTCGACGACGGGCGGGTTATGGACCTCCGCGGACGGCGGCGAAAACTGGCGGCAGGTCTCCGCGCATTTGCCACCGGTGTATTGCGTGCGCTTCGGATAACGAACGACTCACACGCAGCGCGCGCCCGTTGCGTTACGTCGGCGGCGCGATCCGCGCGACCGTGTCGCGCGTCTGCACGATTTCCGCTTCAAGCCAGTCGAGAAACCGCCGGACCCGCGGCTCGCGCTCTCGCCCGGGCCGGCACAGCGCGACGAAACGCGCGCCGGCGAGCCGCACCGATGCATCGATCGGCGTCAGCGCGTCGCGTTCGACGTGCTCGGCGGCCAGCACCGAACTGAGCAGCCCGACACCCTGCCCATGCAGCACGGCCTGCAGCGCGTAATGCTCGTCGTCGTAATGGCGGAACACCGCGCGCTCGAGCCATGCTTCGCGACCAGCCGCACGGCACCACGATGCCCAGTCGACCGACACGGGAAGCGGCGTATCCCAGGTGGTCTCGATCAGCTCGATACGCTCGTTCGCGCGCCCGACGTCGAGGCCGCGCGCCGCATACGCGCCGAAATACTCGTCGATCAGCGCGATCTCGTGCAGCGCGGGAAACGTGCGCGACGTCGCGCGGATCGCGAGATCGACCCGCGCGTCGCGTTCGAGATCGACGAGCGCGTTGCCGGTTTCCACCTTGATGTGCAACTGCGGATCGACGCGCCGGAACCGGCCGAGCCGCGGAATCAGCCACATCGCGGCGAACGCGGGCGTGGTGGTCAGCACCAGCGTGCGCGTATCGGCCGCCGCGGGCCGCAGCGCATCGAGCCCGCGGCTCATGCCGAGCAGCGCGTCGTGACACGCGCGAAACAGTTGCCCGCCCTCGTCCGTCAACCGCACGCCGCTCGCGCCACGCTCGAACAGCAGCACGCCGAGCCGGCTTTCGAGCGACTTGATCTGATGCGACACGGCCGCCGGCGTCACGGAAAGTTCGTCGGCGGCCGCCTTGAACGTGCCGAGCCGCGCGCACGACTCGAATACACGCAATGCAGTCAGGGGAATTTTCGAGAACACGAGGCCTCGCGGGCCGGATCCGGCCAGGTTGAATTCGATTCAATCCGCGTGAGATTAGGTGAATTGAGGCGCGCGCGCAACGCGGGTAGCCTTCCGGGACGTCGCGGCACGGCGGCCGCGGCACGCAGTAGCGGCCAACCCACCGCCCAACCATCGACGCACCAGCAACCGTCGAACCGGAGAACCAACGTGCAAGGCCTACCGCGCAGGATCACGCAGGCGGTGCTCTACGAAGCGATCGCCATTTCCTGCATCTCGCCCGCGATCGCGGCGCTCTTCAAGCAGGGTCTGGTCTATTCGGGCGCGCTGTCCGCGACGATGTCGGCGATCGCGCTGCTGTGGAACATGATCTTCAACGCGCTGTTCGAGCGCTGGGAAGCGTCGCGCCGGCAGCCCGCGCGCACGCTCGCGCGACGGATCCTGCATGCGACCGGCTTCGAGGGCGGGCTCATCTTCATCCTCGTGCCGGTCGTATCGTGGTGGCTCGACATCTCGTGGTTCGACGCGTTCGTCGTCGACATCGGGCTGTTCGCGTTCTTCTTCTGCTACGCGTTCGTGTTCCAGTGGGCGTTCGATCGCGTGTTCGATGTGCCGGCGGCGACGAAGGAATCGTGACGAGGTGTTCGCGGGCCGGCTTCGCGCCGATCGACGCGCAGCCCGAAAGCAACGCGGCCCGCCCGCACGATACGGGAGGGCCGCGTTTCATCACGCCGGCGCGCCGCCTTCGGCGAGCGCGCCGGTCACGTCGACGCTCAATGCACGCCGAGATACGCCTTCACCGCCGGCAGGCCCGGCTTGCCGTCGAGCGTCGTCACGCCGGCCAGCCACTTGTCGAGCGCCTGCGGATTCGCCTTCAGCCACTCGGCGGCGGCCTTGTTCGGGTCTTCCTTGTTCATGATCGGCAACATCACGTGGTTCTCGATCGACGTCGTGAACTGCAGGTTCGACACGAACTTCGCGACGTTCGGGCAACGCTGCGCGTAGTCCGGCGGCGTGGCCGTCAGCACCTTCGCCTCGCCGTAGTTCGGGCCGAACACGTCGTCGCCGCCGCTCAGGTAGTCGATCTTCATCTGCACGTTCATCGGATGCGGTTCCCAGCCGAGGAACACGATCCACTGCTTGTCGCGGATCGCGCGGTTCACCTCGACCAGCATCCCGGCCTCGCTCGACTCGACCATCTTGAACTTGCCGAGGCCGAACTGGTTGCCGTCGATCATCTTCTTGATCAGCAGGTTGCCGTCGTTGCCCGGTTCGATCCCGTAGATCTTGCCGTTGAGCTTGTCGGCGTACTTCTGGATGTCGGCGAACGACTTCAGGCCGCCCTGGTACACGTAGTCGGGCACCGCGAGCGTGTATTTCGCGCCGGTCAGGTTGGGCGTGGCGAGCACCTTGATCGTGCCGGCCTTCGTGAACGGCTGGATGATCGGGTCCATCGTCGGCGACCAGTAGCCGAGGAACACGTCGATCTGCTTGCTCTTGATGCCCGCGAACGTGATCGGCACCGACGCGATCGTCTTGGTCGGCGCGTAGCCGAGCCCCTGCAGCATCGTCGCTGCAAGACCGGTGGTGGCAGCGATGTCGGTCCAGCCGACGTCCGCGAAGCGCACGTTCTTGCATACGGGCGGGTCGGCCGCATAAACCGCCGACATCGGCGCGGCCATCCCGATCCCGCATACCGCTGCGATCAATTGGCGCTTCATCTGTCTTCTCCTCAAAGTGACGTCGTTTTTCATGGGGGCGGGATCGATGGTTGAAGCCGCGCGCCGCGATCCCGGCGGCGTCGCGGACCGAATGGTTCGCGCGGGTTGCGTCAGCGCCCCGGCAACCGTCGCTCGTAGCTCGGCGCGTGACCGAACTGCGCGCGATACGCCTTGCTGAAGTGACACGGCGAATGGAATCCGCACGTCGTCGTCACGCGCGCGATCGACGCATCCGTAGTGCGCAGCAGGTCGCGCGCGCGTTTCAGCCGAAGCGTGAGGTAATAGTGAGTGGGCGACACGTTCAGGTACACCTTGAACATCCGCTGCAGGTGACGCTGCGACAGCCGCACGAGCCGCGCGAGTTCCTCGAGCGACAGCGGCTCCTCGATGTTCGCTTCCATCAGCCGCACCACTTCGATCAGTTCCGCGCGCGAGAAGCCGACGCGCGCATCGACGGGGATCGGCTGCGTATCGGTCGAGCTGCGGATGCGTTCGAGGATGAACTGCTCGGACACCTGCGCGGCGAGCTGCTGGCCGAAACGCATGCCGACGAGATTCAGCATCAGGTCGAGCGGCGCGGTGCCGCCGGTGCAGGTGAGCCGGTCGCGATCGACGACGAACAGCTCGTCGGCGAACCCCACCTGCGGAAACTCCGCATGCAGCGCGGACAGGTTCTCCCAGTGCACGGTGCAGCGATAGCCGTCGAGCAGGCCGCCCGACATCAGCGCATACGCGCCGGTGCAGATGCCGCCCAGCGGCAGCCCGCGTTCGGCGAGCGCCGCGAGCGTGTCGCGCGCGCCGTCGTCGACCACCTCGCGGATGTGAATCCCGCCGCACACGATCATCACGTCGGGCAGGTTCGTGTAGTCGAGCGCCTGGGTCGGCCGCACCGCGATGCCGTTGCTGGCCCGCACGGGGGCACCGTCGAGCGAATAGATCGACCACTGGTAGTGATCGGCACGCCCGACGTAGTTCGCCATCCGAAGCACTTCGACCGCGCTCGAGAACGCGATCATCGAGAAGTGCGGCAGCGTCAGGAAGCCGAAATGGGCAAGGGACGAAACCGGTGAAACGCGAGCGGCGGGCACGGCGGCAGCGGCGGCGGACGTCACATCGAGCTCCTGGCGAACGGTTGAGCAGGTTGCACGCAGCCAGCCCCGTGGCAAACGCCACGGAAGCCGGTATCGAATCGGAAGAGGCGGCCGGAAGTCGAACCGGCCGCCGGTTGCTTACGCTTGCGCGGGCGCGGCCTTCGCGCGGAACAGCTGCTTCAGGCCCGAGAACAGCGGTGCTTTCGCGGTGCCCGGCGCGCGGCCGAAGCTCTCGGTGATGCGGTCGAGAATGATCGCGAGCAGCACGACCGACAGACCGCTTTCGAAGCCGAGGCCGATGTCGAGGCGCTGGATACTTGCGAGCACATCGTTGCCGAGGCCACCCGCGCCGACCATCGACGCGATGATCACCATCGACAGCGCCATCATGATGGTCTGGTTCACGCCCTGCATGATCGACGGCAGCGCGTTCGGGAACTGCACCTTGTACAGCAGCTGCCACGGCGTGCAGCCGAATGCCTGGCCGGCTTCGACGATCTCGCGGTTCACGTGACGGATGCCGAGGCTCGTCAGGCGCACGGCCGGCGGCATCGCGAAGATCACCGTCGACAGGATCCCCGGCACGCGGCCGAGACCGAACAGCATCGCGGCAGGAATCAGGTAGACGAACGCGGGCATCGTCTGCATCAGGTCGAGGATCGGACGCACGATCGCGGCGACCCACTTGCTCTTCGCGGCCCAGATGCCGAGCGGAATGCCGAGCACGAGGCTGATGATCGTCGACGACAGCGTGAGGCCGAGCGTGATGACCGTCTGATCCCAGAAGCCCGTCGCGAAGATCAGCAGCAGCGACGCGGTGGTGAACAGCGCGAAGCGCCAGCCCACGCGCCACAAGCCGACGCCGATGAAGATCGCCATCATCAGCCACATCGGGATCGCCTGCAGGCTGTGCTCGACGAAGGCGGCGAGACCCTCGATCGCGCGGCCGATCGCATCGAACGTCGCCGCGTCATGATCGAGCAGGTAGTGAACGGACTGGTCGACCCAGGTACCGAGCGGAATCATTTCAGACATGGGAGCCTCGCGAACGCGTGATGGCCTTCAGGATAAGAGCGCGGTCGACCGAGCCGCAGTAGCAGCCGTCGTCGTCGACGACGGGCAGTGCATTCGGGCTCGCGACGACGCGCGCGACGACATGTTCGAGCGACGCATCGCGCCGGATGCTTTCGATCGGCCGCACCGACGGCGTGTCCTGACCGATCGCCTCGCGCGTGACGAAGCCGCGGATCTTGCGTGCGGCGTCGAGCACGAACGCATATTCGGCACTGCCGTTCAGCGTCGCCGCGACGTTCGCGGCGTCGCACTTCGACATGGTCGGCACGGCGCCCGTCTGCATCAGGTCGCCCGCGGTCAGATAGCGGCTCGTGTCGATGCCGTCGAAGAACGCGCGCACGTAGTCGTCGGCCGGGTTCGCGATGATGTCCTGCGGCGTGCCGACCTGCACGAGCCGGCCGCCTTCCATGATCGCGATGCGGTTGCCGATGCGCAGCGCCTCTTCCAGATCGTGCGACACGAACATGATCGTGCGGCGCTGTTCCTTCTGCAGTTGCAGCAGCACGTCCTGCATTTCGCGGCGCTTGAGCGGATCGAGCGCGGAGAACGCCTCGTCCATGATCATCAGCGACGGGTTCACGGCCAGCGCGCGGGCCAGGCCGACGCGCTGCTGCATGCCGCCCGACAGCTCGGACGGCAGCTTGTGCGCGAACGGTGCGAGGCCGACCTGCTCGAGCACCTCCATCGCACGGCGTTCGCGTTCCTTCTTGCCGACGCCCGCGACCTCGAGGCCGAACGCGGCATTCGACACCACGGTGCGATGCGGCATCAGCGCGAACGACTGGAACACCATGCTCATGTCCTTGCGGCGCAGCGCGGTCAGCGCCGAGCGGCGTGCCGACGCGACGTCGAGCCCGTCGATCAGCACCTTGCCGGCGCTCGGATCGACCAGCCGGTTCACGAGGCGGATCAGCGTGGATTTGCCGGAGCCGGACAGGCCCATCAGCACGAATATTTCGCCTTCCTGCACGTCGAACGAAACGTTGTGCACACCGACGACCTGACCGGTACGCTTGAGCACATCGTCTTTCGTTGCGCCGGCGGCGAGCATGTCGAGCGCCTGCTGCGGGTTGCTTCCAAATACCTTGCACAGACCTTCGACTACGACCTTGGGGGCATCCATCGAAACCTTCTCCTCGTGTAGCGGGGACTCACGCGTGTGACTCAACGTGCCTACATAGTTGCCAGAAAAAACCCCGACCTGCCGACGAATTACGACAAACGCTTGCGCAAATACGACACACCCCGCAGGCCCGCCCGGCGGGGCGCGGCGCTCGGCGGCCCCCGATTGCGGCAACGCAATACGCGCACAGCCAGCAACGGCGGGCATCGCGGGCGTGACTTGTGCGCAGCAGCGCGACGCGCGAGCGGCGGCGTTTTGCGACAACCCGCAAAAACCGCGCGTCGCTTTGCGACAATTCCACGTCCGATCGGACCGTTCGCCTGCCCGGCGCCGGGAAAAAGAATGGTCGTACGAAAACAGGCGCCGCGAACGCGCGGCAGCCATGCTTCGCGGCCCGCCCGCAACCCAGAAAATCCCCCATGGCCATTGTGATACATTCCGGCAAACACGCCGATCGCGACGTCGCCGCGCGCCTTGCGCATGGCGCTGCGCCGGCAGTCCGCGCATGCCGGTTCGCCTGCCGGCCATACGGAAACAGCCTCGATCGCGCCGCGCGACGATCGAAGGACGATAACGAAATGAGAGAGGGAGCAAGGCGATGAATTGGGCTTTTGCCGCAATCGGTTTCATCGTGGGCGGTATCGCCGCATTGTTCGGGGATTTCTCCGCCGCCAACGGCGCGCTGCTCGGTGCGGCGGCCGGGTTCTGCATCGGCTACGCGCTGCAGCAACGCAAGCACACGCACGGCGGTACGGCCCCCGACGCGTTCGCGATTTCCGCGACGCCGCAACCCGCTCCCGTGCCGCTCGCCGATCGCGTCGCGCGCCTCGAAGCGACGGTCGACGCGCTCACGCGCGAGCTCGACTTGCTGCGCGGCCAGCTCGCCGGCGCGAAGGCCGGTGCCGCAGCGACCGGCAGCGCCGCGCAGGTGCCGTCGACGCCTCCCTCCGCCATCACGCCTGCACCCGCCGCGATCCCGCCTCGACCATCCGTGCAGCCTGCGGTCGCGAGCGCCGGCGTGCCGTCGTCGACGTCCGCGCCCGCGCCCGCGCCGGCAGTCGCCACGCGGACGAGCGCCGCACCGGCCGCCGCCGGCGCACCGACGGGTGCGCCCGCATCGACCACGCCGCCCGCCTCGCCCGCCCCGCCAAAGCCCCGCGAACCCGGTATCGCCGAACGCGCGCTCCGCGCCGCGCGCGACTGGCTGCTCGGCGGCAACACGGTCGTGCGCGTCGGCATCATCGTGCTGTTCTTCGGCGTCGCATTCCTGCTCAAGTACGCGGCCGACAACAACATGCTGCCGATCGAATTCCGCCTGGCCGGCACGGCGCTCGCCGCGGCCGCGCTGCTCGCGATCGGCTGGCGCGTGCGTGCGCGCCGCGCGGCGTACGGTCTCGTGCTGCAGGGTGGCGGCATCGGCATCCTGTACCTGACGATCTTCGCCGCGACCAAGCTCTACGCGCTGCTGCCGGTCGGCGCGGCGTTCCCGCTGATGGTCGCGGTGTGCGCGCTGAGCGCGTTCCTCGCGGTGAAGCAGAACGCGCTGCCGCTCGCGTTCATGGGCAGCGCGGGCGGCTTTCTCGCGCCGGTGCTGCTGTCGACCGGCCACGGCAGCCATGTCGCGCTGTTCAGCTACTACGCACTGCTGAACGCAGGCATCTTCGCGATCGCGTGGTTCAAGGCCTGGCGTCCGCTGAACCTGCTCGGCTTCGTGTTCACGTTCACGATCGGCTCGGCGTGGGGCGTGACGGCGTACCGCCCCGCGCTGTTCGCGACCACCGAGCCGTTCCTGATCCTGTTCTTCCTGATGTATGTCGGCATCGCGCTGCTGTACGCGGTGAAACGCGAACTGGCGCTGCGTCACTATGTCGACGGCACGCTCGTGTTCGGCACGCCGATCGTCGCGACCGCGCTGCAGGCGTCGCTCGTGAAGGACATGCCGTTCGGGCTCGCATGGAGCGCGGTCGCGCTGTCGGCGTTCTATGTCGCGATCGCCGCCTGGCTCGCGCGGCGCCGCGATCGTCTCGCGCTGCTGTTCGAAGCGATGCTCGCGCTCGCGGTGATCTTCGCGACGCTCGCGGTGCCGCTCGCGTTCTCGGGCCCGACGACCAGTGCCGCGTGGGCGATCGAAGGCGCGGCGATCGTGTGGGTCGGCGTGCGCGAGAAACGCCTTGCGCCGTTCGGCTTCGGCCTGCTGATGCAGATCGCCGCGGCCGGCGCATTCTTCACGAGCCTGCTCGGCCCGGCCGACACGAACGCGCTGCCGGTGCTCAACAGCGCATACATCGCGATGCTGCTGATCGCGCTCGCCGGGCTGTTCACGGGCTGGTGGCTGCACGGACGCGACGAAGCGCGCGCGTGGCACGCGTGGATGCCGGACGTCGGCGCGGCCGCCGCGGCGTGGGGGCTGTTGTGGTGGCTGAGCGGCGGACTGCACGAGATCCTCGTCTACGCGGGCCGTCACGTCGACCTGCATGCGGACCGGTTCGTCGTCGACGCGACCGCGCTGTTCGCCGCCGGCACCGCGTGGCTCGCGCACGTCGCGCGCCGCAAGCTCGCGTGGCCGATCGCCGAATGGCCGGCACTCGCGCTGACGCCGGTGCTCGCGCTCCTCGCGTTGCGCGCGTTCGATTCGCACGAGGCGCCGCTGTCGGGCATGGGCGCGTTCGCGTGGCCGATCGCCGTCATCGCATGCTATGCGCTGCTGCTGCGGCAGTCGCGCGGCACGGCGGCAGCCGGTCCGGCGGCGAGCGCGGCGGGCGCGGCGGGCACGTTGGCCGTGGCGGCCATCCCCGTTCCCGTGATCGCGCCGTTGCACACGCTGATGTTCTGGACGTTGTGCGGGCTGTTCTCGCTCGAGGGCTTCTGGCGCCTGCGCGCGTTCGTCCCCGAAGGCGCGTGGAGCTGGAGCGCGTGGGCCTACGGCTTCGGCGCGCTGCTTCTGCTGGTGTCGGGCCCCGGCTCGCGCCTGCGCTGGCCGGTCGCCGCGTTCCCGCGCGCGTATCAGGTATGGGGGGCTGCGCCGCTCGCCGCGCTGCTGTGGCTGTGGAGCATCGCCAGCGTGACGAGCGACGGCGATGCGTCGCCGCTGTTCTGGCTGCCGCTGCTCAATCCGCTCGACGTCGCGCAACTGCTGATCTTCGTCGCGTTCGCCACCTGGCTGCGCCGCCTGAAGACGCTCGGGGTCACCTGGCATCCGCTGGCGGCCGACCTCGCCGCGCTCGCGACCGTGTTCCTGTGGTTCAACGCGCTGCTGCTGCGCACGCTGCATCAGCGTTTCCACCTGGCCTACGACATCGACGCCGTGCTGTCCTCGTTCGGCATCCAGCAGGTGTTCATGGTCGGCTGGAGCCTGTTCGCGTTCGCCGGCATGTGGCTGACGCGCCGCAACGGCATCGCGCGCGTGTGCGCGCTCGCGTCGCTGCCGCTGATCGTCGTGATGTGGGCATGGACCTTCTACGCGAACTTCACGCAGGACGGCGGCAGCTGGGCGCGCATTCCTCTGCTCAATCCGCTCGACCTCGTGCTGGTGGTGGTCTATGCGCTCGCCGCGTCGTGGTTCGTGCGTGCGCGCACGCTCGGCTGGCCGTTCAGCAACTATCGCGTCGAACTGCTCGGCGTGGCCGGCGCAACGGCCTTCCTGTGGCTGAACGCGATCCTGCTGCGCACGCTGCATCACTGGACCGGCGTGCCGTACGCATTCGACGCGATGGCGGAATCGACGCTCGTGCAGGCGTCGGTCTCCGTGTACTGGACGCTCTGCGCGCTCGCGACGATGATCTGGGCCACGCGCCGCGGCTTGCGTCCGCTGTGGTTCGTCGGCGCCGCACTCCTCGCGCTCACGGTGATCAAGCTGTTCCTGTTCGACCTGTCGCACGTCACCGGCATCGAACGCATCGTGTCGTTCATCGGCATCGGCATCCTGCTGCTGTTGATCGGCTATTTCTCGCCGCTGCCGCCGAAGGCCGCGGCCCAACCGGGCGACACCCAACCATGAAACGACTCGCAGCCCTGCTCGGCCTGAGCCTGCTGACGTCGTTCGCGACGGCCGACGGCGCCCCCGGCGCGGAACGCGTCGCGCGGCGCTTCTCGCTCGATCTCGACGGCAGCGCCGCGTATTACCAGCTCACCGTGCCGCAGGCCATCTATGCGGCCAGCCGGCGCGACGATCTCGGCGACGTGCGCGTGTTCAACGGCGCCGGCGAGCCCGTGCCGTATTCGCTCGATGCGCCTGCGGCGGCCGCCGTGCCGCCGGCGCGCACGCCGGTGCACTGGTTCCCGCTGCCGCCCGCGCGCGCCGACGACGGTCAGGCGCCGCTCGGCGTGTCGGTCGCGCCGGACGGCTCGCTGCGCGCGGCCGTCACCGCGCCGGCTCGCGCAAAGCACGCGGCCGATCTCGTCGACCTGTCGCATGCGGACGGCGAGGTCGACGCGCTGCTCGTGCATGTGAGCGACGACAGCTACCAGGGCCGTGTCGCCGTCGAAGCGAGCGACGACCTGCGCAGCTGGCGCTCGCTCGGCAGCACGCAACTGCTGAAGGTCGGCCGCGGCGGCGACCTGCTGGTGCAGGAACGCATCGCGCTCGAGGGCGCGGGACCGCGCTACCTGCGGCTCGACTGGCTCGACGGCGCGCCCGCGATCGGATCGATCGAGATCGAAACGCAACCGCACGATGCGCGCACGGCGGACTCCGCTGCCGTGCCGCGTCAATGGCGCGAAGCCGTACACGTGCGGGCCGGCGGCGCGCCCGGCGAGTATCTGTTCGATACCGATGGCGCCTATCCGGTCGACCGCGTGCGCATCGACCTGCCGCAACCGAATACGGTTGCGCGCGCAACGCTGCAGAGTCGCCCCGACGCGCAGGCGCCGTGGCGCGAGGTCGCCAATGCCGTGCTGTTCCGGCTGCAGGGCAAGGGCGGCGAACAGCGCAACCCGCCGCTGGCGTTTGCATCGAATCCCGATCGCGCGTGGCGAATCATCGTCGACATGCGCAACGGCGGGCTCGGCGGCGGCCAGCCGGCCGTCGCGGTCGGCTGGCATCCGGCCGCCCTGACCTTCGTCGCGCGCGGCATGCCGCCGTTCACGCTCGGTGTCGGCAATGCGTCGCTGCCGTCGTCGGCCGTGAGCCGCGATGCGCTGCTGGTCGGAATGGCGCCTGAGGTGCGGCCCGCGCGCGTCGGTGCGGCGCTGCCGGCCTCGGCGGTCGCGCCCGGGCCGGCAGCCGATACGGATGCGGCCCGCCGTTACGTGCTGTGGGGTGCGCTGGTCGTCGCGGTCGGCGTGCTCGGCACGATCGCATGGCGCCTCGCACGCGGCGGCGGCGACACGCCTGCTCGCGACGAGTAGGACCACGCCGGCACACCGGCACGCCGAATCAGGCCGGTGCCGCTCGCACCGTTCGCGCAGTTCACACCGTTCACACCGTTCGCGCCGCGACGCGGCCGTGCGGACGCGGCCGCCACGGCGACGAGCGGCAGCTGGCCGCGCCGGCCGCCCCCATCGCCGGCGAGCGCGTACCGCGACGCGCACGCCAGTCGGCCCGGATCGCCGCGATCGCGCGAAGCGCCCATGATTGCGCCGTCACGACAGGCCGTACGCCCCGCCGCGATGCCGGCGGCATGCGACGCGCGACGCATGCGACGGGACGCCTGCACAGGATCGCGCTGTCATAGCGCTTGCCGGCGAAGCGCACGATATCGACGACGTCGAAGCCCTGGGCCCGGTAGAACGCCAGCAGATGCGACGCGGGATGCGGCGTATCGAGCGCGAGCAGCGAATAACCGCGCAACGCGGCCCACTGCCCGGCAAATGCGAGCAGCGTCGCACCGATCCCGCCGCCTTGCCAGCCGGGATCGACGGCCACCTGGCGCACGCTCGCGACGCCGTCGCGACGGTACAGCGAACACGGCGACGCCGGATCGGTGGCGTAGAGCGTCATCGTGCCGACGACGCGACCACCAGACACCGCGACATGACATTCACCCGCTTCCGCGCGGCGACGCGTGACCTCCTCGGCCTGGTCGACACACGTACAGTTGAGCCCCATCGCGCCGAGTCGCGCGAACGCACGATGCAGCAGCGCGGTGAGCTGCGTGTAGCTGTCGACTGCCGGATCGAAGCGCCGCACGATGACCCGGTCGGCGCGCACGGCAGGCGGCGCGGCGGGTGAACGTTCGGCGATCGTGTTCCGGGATATCGACATGGCAGCGCTCCGTGGTCAGGATGACCGAAGTCTAGGAGCGCGCCGCGAGGCGTCGCAAGAAAAAATGTCGTAAAAAGACGAGAATTCGAAGCGAGGCGATGGCGCGACGGTGTGCATTTTCATGCGTCCGGCGCCTTCGGTCACGTGGTCGAACACGCCGATCGTTGTGCCTGCAAGCAATGCGTGACGCACACTGCGTCGCCGACCCCATGCCGCCCGATTCCGGACTCGCGATGCCCCGCGCGAGCGCCCCGCATCGTCGTTGACACACCCGGCGACGCGCTCCAGACTCGCTGATCCTCCACCGCACCGCGAGCGCTCATGGTCACCTGCTTCCTTCGCTACGTCATCGATCCGTACAAACTCGAGCAGTTCGAAACCTACGGCAAGATGTGGATTCCGCTCGTCGAGCAATTCGGCGGCACGCACCACGGCTACTTCCTGCCTTCCGAGGGCGCGAGCAACATCGCGCTCGCGATGTTCTCGTTCCCGAGTCTCGCCGAGTACGAGCGCTATCGCGAACGCTCGAAGGCCGATCCCGCGTGCCAGGCCGCGTTCCGGTATGCAGAGGAAACACGCTGCATCGTCAGCTACGAGCGCAGCTTCTTCCGGCCGGTGTTCGAGTAACCCCGCGCATCGCGCCCCCTTTCCGGCGCCGGACGAAAAAAAGCCCCGCCTGCATCCGCGCGGCGGGGCCAACCCATGTCAGTAGAGACATCATGGAGGAGACGGGCCCATCTTATCGAGCGCGGCTCGCCGTCCCAACCAAGCATTTCTGCTATCCATCTGCGTCGCCGCGCGCACGCGCGCCCCGCGTGCCTGGCATATCGATAGAACGAAAAGTCGTTTTCAGAGTGGCGGCGGGGTCGTTACCATCTGGTTTTAAGCCTGTGCTTAGCCGGGCAAGCCATCCCCAAGGAGCGCCCTTTGACTGCATTCGATCAACACCGCCGCCCGTTCGTGGTCGGCATCGGCGGCACCACCCGGGCCGCGTCGTCGACCGAGCGCGCGCTGTCGTTCGCGCTGCGCGGCGCGCAAGCCGCCGGCGCACGCACGCGCCTGTTCGACGGCCCGTTCCTGCATACGCTGCCGCACTACGCCCCCGAACACAAGACGCTGACCGACGCGCAGCGAGAACTGATCGACACCGTGCGCGAAGCCGACGCGATCATCATCGCGACGCCCGGCTATCACGGCGGCGTGTCCGGCCTCGTGAAGAACGCGCTCGACACGCTCGAGGAACTGCGCGCCGACGAGCGCCCGTACCTCGACGGTCGCGCGGTCGGCCTGATCGTCACGGCCTACGGCTGGCAGGCCGCCGGCACCGTGCTGACGTCGCTGCGCTCGATCGTCCACGCGCTGCGCGGCTGGCCGACCCCGTTCGGCGCCACCGTGAACACGCTCGAAACGCGCTTCGAGAGCGCCGACAGCTGCTCGGATCCGAAGGTCGTCGCACAGCTCGAGACCGTCGGCTCGCAGGCAGCCGAATTCGCGCTCGCGTTCGCATCGCATCGCGCGGCCACGCATGCCGCGTCGGTCGACGCGCTCGCGCCCGTGCTGAAGATCGCCAACCAGTAATCCCCGCCTCCCCGCAGCCCGCGCCCGGCCGACGACGTTCGCCGCGCGCGGGCTGCGCGCGTCTGGCAGTCCGGCGCGCATCGCAGCGCCACCGCCTGCTTCATGCCGGCTCCCCACCCCGATAACGATCCGGCCCACCACGTGATTTGCATTGGCCGAAAGATTGGTTCACGCGGGCCGCGGGTTTTCGTACGCTGAAAGCCCGAACCTTCCATGCGCACGCCATGAACCGCACGATCCGTTACAAGGGCTACGAAGTCGCCCCCGCCGCCGCCCGGCTGCCGAACGGGCTGTTCGCCGCGAATCTGACGATCGAGAAGGCAAGCGGCGGCCCGTCGCCGCGCGCCGTATCGTTCGACGCAATCGATTTCTTCTTCGAAGAGGAACACGCGCTCGCGTATGCGTCCCGCTGGGGACGCCTCTGGGTCGATACACAGGCCTGAGCGCGGCACCCGGCAGCAGCAGGGCTGCTCGAAAATGCGCGATTACGGAAGCTATGCAAGAATCTTTCGTCTCGTAATCGCATAACAACAGCCATGTCCGACACGCTGCAGGAAGACCATGCAGCGGCAGATCACGCCATGCGCAACTGGACCTTCGAACGTCAAGGTCCGGTCAGGATCGGTTCCGATGCGCACAGGCAAATGTTCTGCCGCATGCTGCTCGATACGCACAACCCGTACAAACCGGCCGTCATCGACTGGCCGCCGCTCAAGCCCGACGAACTCAAGCGGCTCACGTCGCTGCCGATCTGGGACATCGCCGTGCAGACCGAAGGCCGCGCGTCGATCCGCGTCGCCACCTTCGCGGCAACCGTCGGCGATCCGCTGCTGCGCCGGGCGCTCGAGATGGACGGCGCCGAGGAGGCTCGGCACAAGGTCGTGCTGTCGAAGCTGGTCCAGGCATACGGCATCAAGCTCGCACCCGAACCGGCCTATCCGGCACCGAAGGACCCCGAGTGGTCGTGGATGGTGACCGGCTTCAGCGAATGCATCGACAGCTTCTTCGCGTTCGGCCTGTTCCGCTCCGCGCAGCGCTCCGGCTATTTCCCGCCCGAACTCGTCGACACCTTCGAGCCCGTGATCCAGGAGGAAGGCCGGCACATCCTGTTCTTCGTGAACTGGTATGCGTGGTACTGGCGGAGTTTGCCGTGGTGGCGCCGGCCGTGGTTCTTCGCGCGGGTGGCGGCCGTGTGGGCATTCCTGATCCGGGAACGCATCGGCATCGCGCGCGGGATCGATGCGGACGGCGTCGCGCACGACGCGAACTTTCCGGCGACGAGCACCGCCGACATCGGCGATGCGCTGAACCCGCGCGAACTAATCGAACTTTGCGTCAGCGAGAACGACCGGCGCATGGCCGGGTACGACAAACGGCTGCTGCGCCCGATGTTCGTGCCGCGCATGGCGCGCCTCGCGCTGCGATTCATGCGGAAATAAGGCTGCTGCGGCGGATTGCCGGCGACGCACGCAGGCCGGCCGTCGGCGCCTTGTCCGGGACGATGTACTGCGCCGCCCCGACCGGGTGGCAGAACCGGGTCGCGTTGCCGCGGCCGCCATCCTCATCGCGGTTCACCCTTCCGGACGAGAACGAACCACACCCCGGCTCGCATCCGGCGATTTGGGTGCGGCATCACGCCAGCCAACGAACGCTCGTCAGCCTGACGATGCTCATCCGACGCGCTTGCGTATCGTCTTTCTCTCCAGCGGAATGCCCCCCTTGCCAGCACGGTAGAGTCACCGCGAAGCAGATGCGGGTTTCTGCTCGCGGCTCCCCGTTGCCCCCATCGTTCGCGTCTTCGGCCGTCATCGTGGGCGCCCCGCCACATCATCGCAACGACTCCGGTTGCAAGACTGCCCGGCGCGGGCGATCTGGCACCTCGTCTCCCCCTGCCCCAACCCGTCATATGAAGTACGTCAATTGAACAGATTCCGAACTGGAATCCCAATCGCCGTACCAATGCACCTGTAGCACTTTTTTACAACTTTGAGAAACCGGCGCCGGGGAAGGCCCGCCCCACGGGCGCGCGCGGCCGATGAGATGCGCAAACCAGCATAATCAGACAATCCGTGGCTCATGTTTTTTTTGATTTACCGGCAAACCAATAAATACAATTAAAAATCCACATCAAATCTCGTATTAATAAATTAACAAGAGCCTCGAATGCATACGAGCCAGCGTCCCGCCTGACATTACAACTCAGAAAGGCAAACGTTTGCCGCAAACGTTTGTCGTTTCATTTGTCTTACTTTTTTGGTTACCCAATGTGCGGCAACACACACAAAACTACGTCACAACGTTGATTTTTATGGTTTTTTTCATCCATCACCGCATCCGCACGAGACCTTCACTCCACCTTCCAGTCATTTTCAACTTTCTTACACACCAACAGATCAAAACACGATCTATTAACCATCTTTTAACTTCCAAAACCTTCGATTTATCACTGTTTGTCAATCTCAAAATATCGCCTCAAATAAACTCCGCCCATCAATTTTAAGATTCGCGCGAGCGCACGGCAGATTCCTCTAACGAAAGAGACCGGTGTGTGGCGTGCATATTTGGAGGTAGTAGGACATGAACCGCACATACCGCTCGATCTGGAACGAAGCCCTTGGCGCCTGGGTCGCGGCATCCGAACACGATTCGGCACGGGGCAAGCCGAACAAGTCCGCCGTTGTGGTCGCGGCCCTCGCGGCGCTGACGATCGGTCTGCCATCGTTCGCCAGCGCGGCGACTTACATCCCCGGGACAGTCAACGGATTCGGACAGTTTTCGCCATCGAGCTGTACGTCCTCCAGCGGCAGCACGGCAGCCGGGCGCATAACCATGGGCGACACCAACTCGTATCCGACCGACGGCTCGGGTACGTGGTCGACCGTGACCGGCTGTAACGCATCCGGCAACAACAATCTCGCCGCGACGGTCTACGGCACCTACTCTCAGGTCACCGGCAAGGGCGGCACCGCCATGGGCTTCCTCAGCTCGGCTGCGTTGTGGGGCACGGCCGCCGGCCTCGAAACCACCGCCAGCGGCGCCGGGTCCACCGCGCTCGGCTTCGGCTCGACCGCGAACGCGCTGAACTCGGTCGCGATCGGCGGCGCGGGCGGTAACGGCACGACGCCGCTGTCCCAGGCAAACTCGACCATCGCATCGGGTGCGGGTGCAATCGCGATCGGCAGTAACGCAACCAAGGGCGCGCAAGCAGCCGCTTCGGACTCGATCGCGATCGGCGGTCAGTCTTCCGTTGCATCGGGCGCCACGTCCGGCGTCGCGGTCGGCCGCAACGCGACTGTCAATGGCGCGTACGGTATTGCACAAGGCGATAGCGTCGTCTCGGGCGCGACAGGCCAGAACGTCGCGATCGGTTCGAGCGGCACGACGGCCAACAGCGCCACGTCAGCGGGCGGTGCCGTCGCAATCGGCCGAGGCCAGGTGGCGACGGGCGACGGCGCGGTCGCGATCGGCGATCCGAACAGCGCAACCGGCACGGGTGCACTGGCGATCGGTGCAAACAACACGTCGAGCGGTTCCGGCGCCGTCGCGCTCGGCAACAGCACCTCCGCAAGCGGTACGGGCGCCGTCGCACTGGGTAACAGCACCACTGCGACCAACAGCTCCGTCGCGCTTGGCAGCTCGGCGACGGCCACGGGCACCAATGGAGCGGTGGCCATCGGCAATGCCGCGACCGCAACCGGCACCGGCGCGATCTCGCTCGGCACCATCGGCAGCTTCGGGGCCAAGTCGCTGGCCACTGGCTCGGACGCATTGGCGCTCGGGAACGGCTCGACAGCCAGCGGCACCGCCGGCTCGGTCGCCGTCGGCGCGGCAGCCGTCGCATCGGGCACCTATGCGACGGCCTTGGGAGCGAACGCGACCGCATCGGGTTCAAACTCGATCGCACTCTCCCAAAACGCTAATGCATCGGCCACAAATGCCATCGCAATCGGCACCGCGTCGAGCGTGACCATCGCGAACTCGGTCGCGCTCGGTAGCAACTCGACGACGATCGCGACGGCAGGCACCACGACCGGCGGCACCGGCCTGGTCAGCAGCTCGACGATCGGCGGCCAGAGCTTCGGTCCGTACGCAGGCGCCGGATCGGCGGGCGGCGTGGTCAGCGTCGGCGCCATCAACGCCGAACGCCGCATTCAGAACGTCGGCGCCGGCCTGGTCAGCGCAGGGAGCACGGACGCGATCAACGGCAGCCAACTGTACGCGGTCGCAACCACGACTATGTCGAACATCACCAGTCTGTCGACGTCGACTTCGACTGGCATCAGTTCGCTGTCCACGGGCCTGAGCTCGACCAATAGCTCGGTTGCATCGCTGTCGTCGTCCACGTCGACCGGCCTCTCGTCGGCGAACAGCTCGATCGGCTCACTGTCCACCTCGACCTCGACCGGTATCAGCTCGCTGTCCACGGGCCTGAGTTCGACCAATAGCTCGGTGGCTTCGCTGTCGTCGTCCACGTCGACCGGCCTGTCGTCGGCGAACAGCTCGATCGGCTCGCTGTCCACCTCGACTTCGACCGGTATCAGCTCGCTGTCCACGGGCCTGAGTTCGACCAACAGCTCGGTTGCATCGCTGTCGTCGTCCACGTCGACCGGCCTCTCGTCGGCGAATAGCTCGATCAGTTCGCTTTCCACGTCGACCTCGACCGGTATCAATTCACTGTCCACCGGCCTCAGCACGGTCACGACCAAGACCGACAATCTCGGCACCAGCACGGCCTCCGCCCTCGGCGGCGGTGCGAAGTATGATCCGACGACCGGAACGGTTTCCGCTCCGGCGTACACGACGTACAACGCGAATGGCACGACGTCGACCGCCAGCAGCGTCGGCTCGGCGATCGACAGCATCAACAGCCAGGGCATCAAGTACTTCCACGCGAAGTCGACGGCAGCCGACAGCCAGGCGCTCGGCACCGACTCGGTCGCGATCGGCCCGAATGCCATCGCCAACAACACCGGCGACGTCGCACTCGGCAGCGGCTCCGTCACCGACACGCCCCACGCAACGCCAACGGGTACCGTCGGCGGCGTAACCACCACGTTCGCGGGCGGCAACCCGAGCAGCGTGGTGAGCGTCGGCAACGCGAGTACGGGCACCACGCGTCAGATCACCAACGTCGCAGCAGGTCAAATCACGCCGACCAGCACGGACGCGATCAACGGCTCCCAACTCTTCGCGACCAATTCCATCGTGGATTCGCTGTCGACGACGGTGTCGTCGTCCAGCAGCGCAATCTCGTCGCTGTCGACCGGCATCACTTCGTTGTCGACGGGGCTGAGCTCGACCGATAGTTCGGTCGCTTCGCTGTCGACTTCCACGTCGACGGGCCTCTCGTCGGCTAACAGCTCGATTTCGTCGCTGTCCACCTCGACTTCGACGGGGATCAGCTCGTTGTCGACGGGCCTCAGCTCGACCGATAGCTCGGTGGCTTCGCTGTCGACGTCGACGTCGACCGGCCTCTCGTCGGCTACCAGCTCGATCAGCTCGCTGTCCACCTCGACCTCGACCGGCCTGTCGTCGGCTAACAGTTCGATCAGCTCGTTGTCCACGTCGACCTCGACGGGTATCAGTTCGCTGTCGACGGGCCTGAGCTCGACCGATAGCTCGGTCGCTTCGCTGTCGACTTCCACGTCGACGGGCCTCTCGTCGGCGACCAGCTCGATCAGCTCGCTGTCCACCTCGACCTCGACGGGCATCAGCTCGCTGTCGACCGGCCTCAGCTCGACCGATAGCTCGGTCGCTTCGCTGTCGACCTCCACGTCGACCGGCCTGTCGTCGGCTAACAGCTCGATCGGCTCGTTGTCCACGTCGACCTCGACGGGCATCAGCTCGTTGTCGACGGGCCTCAGCTCGACCGACAGCTCGGTTGCTTCGCTGTCGACCTCCACGTCGACTGGCCTGTCGTCGGCAACCAGCTCGATCGGCTCGTTGTCCACGTCGACCTCGACGGGTATCAGCTCGCTGTCGACGGGCCTCAGCTCGACCGACAGCTCGGTGGCCTCGCTGTCGACTTCCACGTCGACCGGCCTCTCGTCGGCAACCAGCTCGATCGGCTCGTTGTCCACGTCGACCTCGACGGGTATCAGCTCGCTGTCGACCGGCCTCAGCTCGACCGATAGCTCGGTCGCTTCGCTGTCGACCTCCACGTCGACCGGCCTCTCGTCGGCGACCAGCTCGATCAGCTCGCTGTCCACGTCGACCTCGACCGGCATCAGCTCGCTGTCGACCGGCCTCAGCTCGACCGATAGCTCGGTCGCTTCGCTGTCGACGTCCACGTCGACC